>JARRBB010000025.1 GCA_029981435.1 Thermotogaceae bacterium
CTTGATAAGCTTCTTCGTGTTTTTCCATTAGTTTTTCTGATATCTGCTGAAGTTCTGTTTTCGCTTCATTAAGAACATTGTATATCTTTTCTGCTTGTTCTTTACTCAAATCCATCGCATTCAAAACTTCCGCGAACACTAACTTCATTCTTGCTTCAGCAAATTCCTGCATTTCTTCTGAATCGAATGGCCTTCCAAATCCTAATCCTAATCCCATTGGAGTACCCATACAAAATTCTGGTTGTCGTGGTACTTGAACGTTCTGGTTGTATCTTGGAGCAGCCATATTGAAACCAGCACCTCCAACTTTACCTGGAGTATTTCTCGGGAAGGCAAAAATCGAACCTGCTATCAGTAAAATCACCAAACCTACTATGAAAGATATTAAGACACTTCTTTTCATTAAAGCCACCTCCTGTTGTTTTTTAATTCGATTTGATTCTAAGATGAAAAATTCGAAGATCTTCACTGTTTTTACAACTCTTTTACAAATTGGAGGTGGTTATTACTTTTCAAAAATAGATGCTGAATTCATCAATCGAATTTCCAGACTCATCTATGACCTTTGCTTTTATCCAGATTCCATTGTACTCAATGTAAACAAAATGATGTATCTTATTATAAACCAGCGGTTCGAATTTGTTGATAATATCGTAAAGCGCTGCACCCCCACCACCGGTCACCACATACAATATTCCCTCTTTTCTGAATCTCTGGTAATTATGGTCATGAGATGAAAACACCACTTTTATACCCAACTCTTTAAAAACATCATGCAATCTTCTGGCTTTTCTTACAATTGAATCGGTCATATGTGGACCGGCTGTAAACACAGGATAGTGAATAAAAATGATGGTTTTGTCTGTGGCTACTTCTCTGAGAAATTCTTCTGCTCTGTCAATACCCAGTTCCAGATCGAGAAATACAAATCTAACATCTGAAAAAGTTGCATAGTAATTATGAAGGTTGAAATGTTTTTCAAAACATGTATCAGGCTTCTCGTGATTACCCTTGACAATTTGAAAGAAACTGCTTTTCCTCAAAGGTACCGTTATAGTGTAGAATTTTTCCCAGTCGTTTTCATCACAACCATTGTTAACCATATCACCGAGATGAACAACGATATCAGGATCAAATTCAAGCATAAGGGTTACAAGTTTTTCATGCGTTCTATCACCCCAGCGTGAATCACCGTAAATTATACAAGAGAAAGTGGAATCCGGGGTTGAGAAGGGTAAACCCTCTAAATCAACATGACTGAATCTTCCTTCAATTATTTTGATTACATTATCATTGAGTTTCATAAAAGTTGGTACAGAATCGGAATAACTTTGAGAAAAAAATAGCAGAAAAACCACAAGAATTAAGATTTTCTTCAATAAAATTACCTCCTTAAGGTTGTGTTGTTTTGAAAATGAAAGAACCATTCAAAGACTCTTTAAATCCTCCACCCAATTCCAAAGGTTCTAACTTCACAGTGAATCCAGCAGATACGCCAGCTGTGTCAACTCCAAACAGGATCGAATACAACTTTTTTTCAATCATCAATCCAAAAGAAAGTCTATCATAGAAATTCGTTGAGATGAACATTGAATAATCAGCGGCATACGGCTGGATTTTCACAGAATAATTCATAGGATTTTTGAAATCGTATCCGAGGGTCAGTGAAAACTGATCTGTAAGATGAAAAGAAGGTGTTAAAAGCAATACCGGTTTTTTAGAAATAATAAACGAAGTACCAACATCTAATAAACCAAGTATTGGAACTGCGAGACTAATACTCAAATTCTCAAAGCCATTTAAGCTTAATTCAGTACCTATCGACCACCATATAGAATCCCTTAAATTCTCTTTTTTATCATTTTTTTGATAATAATCCCAGTATTTTTTAACTTTTTCAACATAATTTTCAGCTTCTTTTGTTATTCCTTTTCTTTTTATTGTACCTGGCCCAACACAATAGGCTGCTATTGCTTTGTCCCAGGATTTAAATTCTTTGTACAGCCTTGAAAGATATTTACAGCCTGCTTCAACGTTTTGAAAAACAGAAAAGGAATTTAAAGCTCCATTTTCTCGCGCTGTTGCAAATTTTATCTGCATCAACCCTTTCGCATTAGATTTTGAAATAGCGTGTATGAAAAAGCTCGATTCGACTCTAATGATAGATTTTAAAAGTGCCTCATCTATTCCATATTTTCTGGCTATTCCACTCAAAATATCAGTTGTCAGAGGTAAGTCTAAAATGAAAAAATCCGAGTAATTTAACCAAAGCTTTTCATCGTTCAATCCTATCTCAAATGTTCCATTTTTCTGGTATATCATTCCAGAAGGCGAATATACAGGCGAAAATTTACCTTCAGCCATGTTCGAATTTGAAAGATTTAAAGAATAAAAAGTTGCAAAGGAGTTTGAAATACTCAATAAAAGTAGTAAAATCAAAATGTAAAGTCTCATGAATTAACTCCTTTATCAATTATTTAGAAGCGTCATCAAAAAAAATTTTAAGCTATTTTAATTGAATTTGTAAAGAATTGAATGTATAATTTCTAAGCATTATGTTAATTGTTTTATCAGGAAAGCGGTGATTAAAATGGAAAAAGTCGATCTTTTAAAAGTTGATATTGGAGAATTGAAAAAATTAGAGAAACTGTCCGTAAAAGGACAGGTTGATTGGCAAGAGATAGAGCTTGACATAGGAAAATGTAAAATCCTTTCACCCGTGAATTTTGAATACGAAATGTTCGCAGATAAAGACACGTTGATATTAACTGGCAAGGTTAAGACAAAGATCGAACATCCATGTGTTAGATGTTTACAGCCTGTCGAGTTAGAGATAAACGGAAAGATGGAAGCAATTTATCTTCCAAAATCAGAGATGAAATATCTGAAAAAAGAAGAAGAACTTGAAGAATTGGAGAATACCATATACTATTCCGGTGAAGAGTTGGATTTGACTGATAGGGTTATTGAGGCTATAATTCTTGAGGTACCGATGAAAGTTCTGTGTTCTGATGATTGTAAAGGCTTGTGTCCTGTCTGTGGTGAGAATCTGAACGAAAATCCTGAACATGTTTGTAATACCGAAAGTGATATAGATCCAAGATTTGAAGAATTGTTAAGGTTAAAAGAGATGTTGGGAAATCATTAATCAGGGAGGGAATAAAGTTGGCAGTTCCAAAACAAAAACCATCACGTGCAAGAACACACATGAGAAGAGCAAAAACTTATAGAGCCGTAAGGGTTCCTGTAAGTGTCTGTCCAAATTGCGGAGAACCAAAATTACCTCATAGAGTATGTTTGCATTGCGGTTATTACAACGGTAAACAGGTCCTTGTAATGGAGGAATAATTCTCTTTATATCTTCGGGAGGTGTTTCCCTCTTTTGAGTAAAGTAAAAATTTCTTTAGATGCTATGGGTGGTGATAACGCTCCACGTGTGGTTGTCAAAGGTGCCTTGATGGCCCTTGACGATCCTGACGTGGAGATTTTTCTTGTTGGTAAAGTAGAACAACTCGAAAAAGAACTCAAGGAATTAACAACTGATTACGATAAAAGCAGACTAAAACTTATAGACGCAAAAGATATTGTTGAAATGGCAGAAAAACCTACCGATGCTCTCAGGAAAAAAGAAAGTTCATTGTACATTGCAGCGAATCTGGTGAAAAAAGGTGATGCCGATGCACTGGTAAGCGCTGGTAATACCGGTGCAGTTTTAGCTATTGCCATGTTCGTCATAGGAAGGATAAAAGGTATAGAGAGACCTGCCATAGCAACTCCACTTCCTTCGACCAACGGCTTTGCAGTTCTGATAGATTCAGGTGCTAACGCCATTGTTAAACCACATCACTATCTTGACTTTGCAAAAATGGGAACTTTCTATGCCCAACTTCTTGGAAAGGCTAATCCTACGGTTGGGCTTTTGAACATAGGAGAAGAGGAGGAAAAAGGGACCGACGATCTCAGAGAAGCTCATTCATTGCTCAAGAATACTCTGAAAGATCAGTTCTTTGGCAACGTTCAGGGAAGAGATATAAACAACGGTGTGGTTGATGTTGTCGTTACTGATGGATTCACGGGAAACGTTGTTCTGAAAAGCCTTGAAGGTGCTGCCAAGTTCATCACAACGGTTATAAAAAAAGGTGTTTACAAAAATGGTATATTTGCTAAACTTGGGGCTTTAATGATGAAAAAGGTTTTTGATGAACTCAGAAATAAACTCGATTACAGAAATTACGGCGGTGCATTTTTGCTCGGTGTGAATGGAGTCACGGTTATAGCACATGGTTCGTCAGATGAACTTGCGATAAAAAACGCTGTAAATGTTGCTGTAAAAGGTGTGAGAATGAAAATTGTCGATAAAATAAAAGAAAGTGTTGAGAATAGTTAAGGAGGTGTTCGATTGGATATTTTAAAGAGAATACTGGATGTTATAGAACAAAAAGATGGTGAAAATACCGTAGTGATCGACATGAAATCTACTACAATACTGACTGATTATTTCGTCATAACAACCGCGAATTCTCCGAACCATATGGTAGCCATAAGAGATGCTGTTGTGGAAGAGTTCGAAAAGCTTGAACAAAAAATCATATACTATGATAAGGATAAACAACATGAATGGATGATAGTAGACGCAGGTGATATAGTGGTTCATATTTTCACAAAAAAAGCCAGAGAATTCTATGATTTGGAAAGTCTATGGAAAAACTTTGAAAATCTGAGAAGCAAAGAAACTGTTTCTTAGAAAAACAAAAAGGGAGCTTTTTAGCTCCCTTTTTGTTTTATGGAGGCGACGGTGGGATTCGAACCCACGAATAGAGATTTTGCAGACCTCCGCCTTAGACCACTTGGCTACGTCGCCACCATGTCACACAAATTCTATCACTTAAAGCCCAATTTTTCAACCCTTTTTGTTCTTTCAATCCAAAAGATGAACAAAAAGACCACTTCTGAGCTTAGGTTCAAACCATGTTGATTTTGGTGGCATGATCAAATTGTTATCAGCTATTTTCATCAAATCTTCAATAGAAGTTGGATAAAGTGCGAAAGCATATTCCGCTTCTTTTGAATCGACAAGTCTTTCCAACTCTTCAATTCCTTTCACACCACCTACAAAGTCTATTCTTTCATCTCTTCTTGGATCCTCTATTTTAAATATCTTTTCCATGACCTTCTTTTGCAGTATTTGAACATCCAGAGATTCAACAGGTTCTTCTTCATTCACAACGAATTTTGGGACGAATCTGTACCATTCGTTCTCTGTGTAGACACCAAATACATGTTTTTTATCAGGTTCAAATCCCTTTTCTACTCTCTCCACTTTAAAATCTTCCTGGAGTTTTTCCAAAAAAATTTTTTTAGATACACCGGTATTCTTGACAATCCTATTGTAAGGAAGTATCTTAAGCTCGTCGTGTGCAAAGGCAACTGCTAAGAAATAGTTGTATTCTTCTTTACCTGTATGATTGGGATTCTGTCCTTTTTTAATCTCTCTGACTCTCGACGCAGCTGCTGCCCTATGATGTCCATCTGTTATGTAAAGTGAATCTATATCTTTAAACATTTCGATTATCTTTCTTGCAACTTCATCAGGTACAACAAACACCTGATTTCTAACGCCATCTTCGGCTATGAAATCGTATTCAGGCTGATTTGTACAGATATTTGAAATTACAGCTCTTAAATTTTCTTCAGCACGATATGCAAGAAAAACAAGGCCTGTATTTGCGTTAAGAGTCAATATGTGTAAAGTTCTATCGTCCTCTTTTTCTTTTCTTGTAAGCTCATGTTTTTTTATTTTTCCACTCTGATATTCGTCAACTTCGAAACAACCAACTATACCTGACTGAACATGATCCCCTTTTATCTGACGATATATGTAAAGTCTCTCAGTATCTTCCCGAAACAAAGTCCCGTTTTTAAGCATTTGATCAAAGGTTTTTTTCGCTATTTTATAGAGTTCTTCATTATCGTTTACACTTTCAAACAGAGCATCAGGTCTTGTAACGTGTAAAAAACTGTAAGGATTACCAGCTGTCATTTTTTTTACATCTTCAACGCTCAGTACATCATAAGGTGGACAAGATACTAGAAACGCTATATCCTTTCTCGGTCTGACAGCTTTAAAAGGTTTGAGTATTGCCATCAACTACTCCCCCCATTTTCAAAATTTTGCAATTAATTCATTGATTTATTTTATCATATCGAGAATTCACTTCTAAAAATGTTATAATAAATGTTATAATATTAACAGCTTTTCAAAAAGGGGGGATTGGAATGCGAAAGAAATTTTCTGTTATTCTGTTGATTTTAGGTTTACTGATGGTCTTGTTTTTCACTGTTGCGCAGGCAAAGTCCTATGAAATTGCTGTTGTTGTTAAAATTGCAGGAATTCCATGGTTCAATCGAATGGCAGAAGGTGTAAAGAAAGCTGCAAAAGAACTTGGTGTAAATGCTTACCTTGTTGGGCCTTCAACAGCTGACCCTGCTGCTCAGGTTCAAATGGTTGAAGACCTCATAACAAGAGGTGTAGACGCTCTCTGTGTCGTTCCAAATGATGCAAAATCATTGATACCCGTTTTTCAGAAGGCTAAAAGTCAGGGGATAGTTGTTTTAACACATGAGTCACCTTTTGAAACAACAGCTGTGGACTGGGATATCGAAACTATCGATAGTGTTGAATACGGTAAATTGCCAATCAATGCAATTGTTAGGAAATTAGTCGAATCCGGTGAAAAATACACTGAAGATAATCCTGCCGGGTTTGTAATGTTGGTTGGAAGTTTAACGGTTCCACTTCATAACTACTGGGCTGATGTAGCAGTTGAGTATGCAAAAACTAATTTCCCATTTCTCAAAGAATTGACCACCAGACTCCCAACAGCAGAAAGTGTTGCAGATTCAAGAGCTGCTGTTTTAGATTTAATAACCACTTACGGTGATAAGTTAAAAGCTGTAATAGGTTGGGGAAGCCTTGGACCAATAGGTGCCGCACAAGCTGTTCAAGAAAAAGGATTACAGGATGAAATAATAGTCGTTGGTAGTGCTATCCCTTCAACAGTCGTTCCATATCTGCAGAGTGGTGCGGTTGATTATGCACAGCTATGGGATCCTGCAGATGCAGGATATGCAATGGTTTATATAGCAAAACAGATGCTTGAAGGTAAAACAATTGAATCCGGAATGGAAATACCCAGAATGGGTCCGATAAGTATAAACGGTAAGGTCATATCTGTTAACCAAATCAAGATGATGTGGACAGCTGACGATGCAGCATCTCTCGGGTTCTAAATCAATAGGGAAAGATGGGGGAAGTTCCCCCATCTTTCTTTAATAAGGCAGGTGATAGAAATATCTGCTTTTTTGGATTTGAGAAATATAAGTAAGTATTATTCAGGAGTGATTGCGCTCGATAAGGTGGATTTCAGAGTTGAGGAAGGAGAAATACACGGCCTGGTCGGTGAAAATGGTTCGGGAAAAAGCACTCTTGTTAAGATAATAACAGGGGTTGTCCAGCCAGAAGAAGGCGCGATAATAGAAATTAAAGGTGAACGCGTTCACAATTTAACCCCTTTTGAAGCTTTTAAAAGAGGAATTCACGTTGTTCATCAGGATCTTTCGTTGTTTCCAAACCTCAGTGTTGCAGAAAACATCGTCTCACATTTATATCTGGAAAAGAAGAATTCTTTCATAAATTGGGCAAAAGTAAGAAAACAAGCTCACGAAGTTTTGAGAAAACTTGATCTTGATATGGATTTGGATGCAATTGTTGGTGATTTGAGAATTGCTGACCAGCAACTTGTTGCAATATGCAGAGCAATTGCAAGTGATGCAAAAATGTTGATTTTAGACGAACCAACATCTTCACTCACCTGGCGAGAGGTGGAAAGATTATTCCATTTTATAAATAGCCTGAAAAAGCGAGGTATATCTGTGATTTTCATAAGCCACAGATTATCAGAGGTTCTTGAAATAAGTGACAAAGTTACTGTCTTAAGAAATGGTGTAAACGTGGGAACATTTTCGAAAGAAGAACTCGATGAAAACAGACTCGTTTCATTAATGACAGGTAAATCTATAATCTTTCAGAAAAAAATGAAAAGTGTTGAAAATAGAGAAGTTATCCTTAAAATCGAAA
Source organism: Thermotogaceae bacterium (assembly GCA_029981435.1). Classification (GTDB taxonomy): domain Bacteria; phylum Thermotogota; class Thermotogae; order B21-G9; family HyVt-16; genus HyVt-16. The sequence goes on from JARRBB010000025.1 coordinate 8,138, forward strand.
ATCTCACCAGAAAGGGACAATATGAAAACATAAACTTTTCACTTTATAAAGGGGAAATACTTGGGATAATAGGTCCTCGTGGTTCTGGAAGAACAGAACTTGCAACTTCGTTGTTTGGCTTGAACCCTCCTGATTCAGGAAAGATATTCTTTGAAGGGAAAGAAGTAAAAATAAAAAACAACATGGAAGCTGTAAAACTTGGAATAGCATATGTTCCAGAAAACAGAATACTGCAAGGTCTTGTTCTGGACCACAGCATAGAAAACAACATAGCGATAACCAATCTGGGCAAAATATCGAATAAATACGGTCTGATAGACAAAGATTTGAAAAGAAGTCTCTCAATTGAAGCTTTAAAGGAGTTCAGAATAAAGGCTCAGGATGTTGAATTGGCCGTAAAAACCCTTTCGGGTGGAAATCAGCAGAAAGTTGTTCTTGCTAAATGGATACTCACATCTCCTAAAATTTTAATACTCGATAGCCCCACCAATGGGATTGATGTTGGGGCTAAAGAGAGCATACATAATTTGATCAAGGAGCTTGCCGAAAAAGGCATGAGTATTATTTTAATTTCTGACGAGGAAAGCGAAGTGCTTTATAACTGTTCCAGGATAATAGTTATGAAAGAAGGAAAGATTCTCGGTGAATATAACCCTGAAAGCCTTTCAGAAAAAAGTCTGAGAAAAATAATACAACAGGTGGGAGAAAATGGAGATCAAGAGAAATCCTTTGAGCAGATTAACTAAAAAGAACGAATTCTATCTTTTTCTGGTTCTGATAGTACTTTCAACTTTTTTAGCCATATCAAATCCTAAATTTTTGAGATTAGAAAATATATTTGATTTGCTCAGAAATAATACTTTTTTAGGTATAGTAGCACTTGGAGAATTAGTAGTTTTAATTTCAGGAGGTATAGACGTTTCGTTTACTGCTATAGCAACTATTGCACAGTATATAATGGGATTTATCATAAGTACCTATTACATCGATAACATACTTGTTGCTATTTTACTTCCAATACCGATAGGAATAGCACTTGGAGCAATAAACGGTTTACTTGTTTACTACACCAGAGTTCATCCTGTTATTATAACAATATCAACTTTGAATGCCTTCTATGGATTATTAATATTTTTATCCAAAGGAACATGGATTTACAATTTTCCACCATCATTTAGAAGATTTGCACAGTTGAAATTGATAACTCTTGTAAATGAAAGAGGAATAAAGTATGGTCTTTCAATATTCACGGGCATATGGATAGTGGTTGCAATAATTACGTGGCTGATTTTAAAATATTTCCCAATTGGTAGAAAAATCTACGCGATAGGTGGAAACCTTGAGGCCGCAAGGAGAGCCGGCTTTAACATATTTAGAACACAACTTTTCGTCTATTGTTATATAGGGGCTCTTTCAGGATTAGCAGCTTTTGTTCATGCACAGCTTACCCAGATGATTCAGCCCAATGCAATTGTTGGTAGGGAATTGGATGTAATCGCTGCAGCGATTCTTGGTGGTGCAAGTGTTTTTGGTGGCTCTGGTAGTGTTGCAGGTGCTGTTATGGGAGTGCTGTTGATTGCGGTTATAAAAAACGGTCTGATATTGATGAAACTACCGGCTTACTGGCATCAGGTTGTTATGGGTGCGATAATCATAATAGCGGCAAGTATCAGTGCTCTTCAAAGAAAGATAAAGGCCAAAAGGGAGAGTGTGAGTGTTGGCTGAGAAAAGTAAACGTCCCAGAAATTTTCAATCTTTGATCTTAAATACAATACTGGTTGCCTTCATATTTCTTATGACAATTCTTACAAAAGGAAAATTGCTGAGCTTGAATAGTCTTAGTGCTATAGCTTTTCAAATACCTCTTCTGGGTCTTCTTGCATTAGCACAAATGGCTCCGATGCTTTCAGGTGGTATAGATCTATCAATAGTATCAACTGCAAATCTTTCAGGAATAGTGATGGCAATGATAATGACAAAGATGTCGTTTTCAGGAAACGTCCTGATAGCAATTGTTGCTGGCCTGATTATATCAGCACTTGTAGGAATCCTGAATGGATTTTTAATTTCCGTTGTTTCAGTACCGGCTATTATTGCAACATTAGGAACAATGATATTTATCAGAGGAATATCGCTTTCTATAACCAAAGGATATGTTATAGCTGGCTTCCCAAAACAATTCCAATTCATAGGTAACGGAAATATCCTTGGAATTCCAGTACCTTTCCTGATATTTGTAGTCAGTATGATCTTAATGATTTTCTTGCTGAATAAAACTAAGTATGGCCTTAAACTGTACATGCTTGGTTCAAATCCAATTGCAACACTTTTTTCAGCTGTTAACAACAAAACTGTTGTTTTTCGAACGCATCTTTTGTCAAGTTTTTTTGCTGGTGTTGCTTCCATAGTTATGATTTCAAGGTTCAATGCCGCACAGGCTGATTATGGAGAATCTTACTTGCTTTTGACTGTTTTGGCATGTATTCTTGGTGGAATAAGTCCTTCTGGTGGTTTTGGTAAAGTTTCAGGATTGTTCATTTCAGTAATAGTTCTACAAATCATAGCGACTGGGTTCAATCTTCTTGGTTTCAGTTCTTACCTTGCAAGTGCTTTATGGGGTGGTATACTAATATTTGTTATACTTGCTAATAGAATGTTGCTTAAGAGCGAATAGTTTAGGAGGGTCTATGTATCCTTTCGAGTACGATAAAGTTCCCCTAAATCCCCGGGTAGAAAAAAGAGGAAATCACAATTTAATAATCATAGACGCACCTTACGAACCTGACGTTCCTCAATCTAAAAGAATACATATATACGACTTTCAGGCCGAACCGCCTTTTATGAATTTAATATTTCTCCACGGCATAGGTAATGGAAATATACCTTACCTAATGTGGTTCGGAGAAAAATTTCGTAATCATGGAATAAGAACTTTTTTCCTTATACTTCCATATCATCACGAAAGGGCCCCAAAAAGCTGGACCGGTGGGGAACCGTTTTTCTCTTCTTCACCATCACACTGTGTCGTTAGATTTCATCAGGCGGTTATAGATGTTAGAAGAACTGTAGATTATATAGAAACAATTTCAAATCTCCCTGTATCTGTAATGGGATTCAGTTTCGGAGGAATGATAGCCACAATGGCATTGGCAATTGATAAAAGGATTAAGAAGGGAATCTTGGCTTTCACTGGTGGTGATTGGCGTTGGATAAACTGGTATTCTTCATACCTTGAGAGCGTGAGAATTATGTATAAAGAAAAAGGAAACGAAATGGGTTGTAGAAGTGAAAACGACTGTGTATTGAAACGTGGTAGTGCGGTGAAAACGGTCGAAGGTTTTAATACAGTAGAAGACATATTTAAACATCCAGTAACCTGTTATCATTACGATCCTGTTTCATACGGAAAATTTGTGAGTCAGAAAATTCTTTTCTTCCATGGTATTTTCGATAGAGTTATTTCCAAAAAAAGCACCAGAGCGCTTCTTTCCGTTTTGAAAGACGTTCAGAGCGTTTTGATACCATCAGGTCATAAATCTTCATACTTTTTCAGAAGATTTATAGCAAGGAAATCTATTAGATTTCTAAAGGATTCTTAGAAGACAAAAAAATTGACAAAAGAAATTTACAAGGTGTATAATTTATAATGAATAGGCATCATCTGTGGTAATATACATAGAAATATTGTATAAATTGGTGATCTTCTAAAAAAGGAGGTAATATTTAACGATGGATGCATTGAAAGTTTCCTCACAATCAAAGCCGAATGCTGTTGCAGGTGCTCTTGCTGGTGTGATAAGAGAAAAGGGCCGTGCAGAACTTCAGGCGATAGGTGCGGGTGCTGTTAATCAAGCAGTTAAAGCTATTGCCATTGCAAGAGGTTACGTTGCTCCAAGTGGAATTGATCTCATTTGTATTCCTGCTTTTACAGATGTCGAAATTGATAGCGAACCAAGAACTGCTATCAAGTTTATAGTTGAACCAAGATAATATTTAACAAATTAAAAGATAGCCCGCTACATGCGGGCATTTTTGTTTTGTTAAGAATTTTCATTTTCTGCTTTCGATTTTATTTCTTTTTGAAGCCTCTTAGCTTCTGAAATTAAAAGCATACCTAATTTCTCTTGTTTTATTCCGTTTGAACCTCTTAAAATTCGATAGCTTTTGCATCGGATCTTTGTTGATAATCTTCCAAGTCTCAACTGTATCCTTGGATTTTCAAGACAAAGCATCGTATCCCCCCTTGTATTTTTTTGTTCGATATATCGATAATAATTATAATTGTTCTATATGTCAAATTAAATCTTTTTGTTCTAAATAACGAACTATTGAAAAATGTTCGATATTTTAGTAAAATAATTAAAAAACTTTCAGGGAGGAATAAGAAAATGTCGAGTTTGATCGGCAAGCGCATAAAATATCTTCGGGAAAAATCCGGTATGACTCAGACACAACTTGCAAAACTCGTTGGAATAGGTAAATCTACCCTTTCGGAATATGAGTCTGGGAAGGCGAATCCAACTTCTGAAGTAATTAAAAAGATAGCCAATTCATTGAACGTTTCAGCAGACTATCTCCTTGGTTTAAAAGATACTTATGAACCTTTTAATGAAGTTACAAAGGTTGATATACCAGAAATAGTCAAATATGTCCCACTTTATGAGGTGGAAGTTTCGGCTGGGAACGGAATATTCCCAAGTGGTTTTTATTATTCTGAGGCGATACCCGTGACTTTTCCGAACATTGACTACGCTTTTAAAGTAATGGGCGACAGCATGGAACCATTAATTACTAACGGTTCAATAGTACTTGTAAGAGCCACACCCGTTGCAGATAGCGGAAAAATGATAGTTTGTCTATACGATGAACTGATACTCTTAAAATGGTTTTATCAAAAAGATGAGAACATCATTCTGTTTTCTGAAAATCCTAATTATCCTCCAATAATCGTTAGTTCTAATAAAAGATTTCAAATAATAGGAATTGTGGAGTCGAGCATCAACTCAGGATTTACGAAGAAATTCAAATTTAGCAGCTGAGTAAATCATATTTATTTTTTATTTGTTCGCCTGACACGCACTATATGCCATATTTTTCCAAGCCACGGAATAACACTGGTGGTGTACATTTCTTTAACTAGATAAAAGAATTTCACTTTTTCAGCGGGACCTATATCTAATTTCAATAATCTTATTGCCGCTAAAAGTCTTAAAATGAAAGAAGTGAAAAGAGCCATTCTTATGGAACTGAATTGCCATAAACCGATTTGAAATTCAATTCCATGAAATATATTCACTATGAATCCAGAAAGTAAAGAACCGAGAAACAGAGCAAAATTTGCCATACCATTGAATATTGCGAAAGCTTCTGTTTTGAGCTCTTTTGGTGATACCACTATCAAAGTATTGAAAACCATGGGACCAGTTCCAGCGGTTATAAATATACCAACGAAAATCTGAACCATAAGAACATAAAGGAACGAAGGTATAGATAAAGCCCACAAAAGAACGGCAAAAGTTTGCATTAAAACACACATTTTCAAAAGATACTGAAATCCATATTTATCCCCAGCGTTTCCCCAGAATGGTTGAAATATCGTTCCTATAAACATACCTATCGCATTCAACAAACCTATCGTTGTGTAGCTGAATTCCAGCTCCTTTATAAGCATTACGTTTATGTTAGGACCCACAAGCCCCAATGCGAAATACCAGAAAACAAAACCAGAGAGAAAGTTTCTATAATTTTCATATTTCAACAAAAACTTCAAAGCTTTGAATGGATTGAGTGAACTTTCGGTAGGGGTATAGGGCGGTTCATCCTGAAATTGAAAAGTCAATCCATCCAGAAAACCTATTATCCCTGCCAACGAAAAAAGAACAGCAAAACTTTTAAAACCTCTTTCAAAAGTGTCGAGTATATTTCCAGCGATCAACATGGCTGGAATCTGAACAAAACCAAGTATGAAATTTCTCAAACCAAAATATCTTCCGATCCTGTCAGATGGTACAAGATCCGCCATCCAGCTTTGCCATGCTGGTACTGAAAGTGCAGCAGCTATCTGAGTATAAAGAAACACCAGTAAAGCTGTCGGTACTCTTAAGTTCTTTGGTAATAAGGGTATCAAAGCAAAGGATAAAAATAAAGTTCTTGAGGGTAAAAGTAACCAAAAAACATATTTCTTTCTACTTAAAAGTTTATTTGAATAAAACAGTGTAAGTATTTGTAGAGAGTTTGCAAGAAAAGGTATAGAACCAAAAAAGCCCATTATAACAGGATTTGCATCCAACCAGAGAAAATACCCTGTTATATAAGGTCCTCCAAAAAACTGAAGTGCTGTTACACCAAGAATCCCCTCAATTATAGAAATCTTCAAAGCTCTGTTTATTTCTTTCTGAGTGAGCGGTCTCAAGAGAATTCCTTCTTTGATTTGGATTATTATATGATATTATTATTTTAAAATCAGGAGTTCTAAATGTTCTTTCGTAAAATTAAAATTTAAGAAACAGTTTCATGTAGTATGCTTAGAAGCTTTTGCAAATTAGGTTTATTGAATAAATAAATGTAAGGAGGAGGAATAAACTTGAAACACTCTGACGCATTGAAAAAGTTGAAGATAGCAAAAGGTCAGATTGAATCAGCGATAAAAATGATAGAAGAGAACAGATACTGTATAGACATATCAAAACAGGTTCTGGCAACGATCTCTTTGTTGAAAAAAGCGAACTCAAGCATTCTGAAAAAACACATAGAAACATGTGTAAAAGAAGCAGTAAAAACCCAGAACATCGATGAAAAGCTTGAAGAACTCGAAAAAATAATGGAGTACCTTGAAAAGACCACGTAAAGTTTGACAAATTTAACTAAATATGATATATTTTTTATGTAGATGTTCCTACCCACGTGGGTAGGGTGGGAGGTGTAAAAATGGACATTAAAAAAATAAATATGGAAAAAACCACAAAAAAAGAAGAAAAGATGAGTTTTTCAGTTACAGGTATGACCTGTGCAACGTGTGTCAAAACGGTTGAAAAGGCTCTATCGAGGCTGGAAGGAGTTAAATTTGCAGCCGTCAATTTAGCAACTTCAACTGGCTTCATAATTGCAGAAAAAGAAATACCATTCGAAGTTGTAAAAAAAGCAGTTGAAGAGGTCGGATATGGTGTTTCTGAAGAATCACCTCAGGAAATAGAAGAAAAACGCTATAGAGAAACTAAAAAAAGTTTAATATTAGGCTGGCTTGGAACACTTCCAATAGCTGTACTGATGCTTATAAACATGCTTATGTTCAAAATTCAAAATTTTGAATTTTTTGAATTGTTCGTAGGTGGCTTTGTGATATTTTATGCTGGACGTAAAACTATAAAAGGTGCCTGGATAGCCTTAACTCATAAACATACCAATATGGATACTCTGATATTTTTTGGTTCTGTCGCTTCATGGTTTACTACCTTACTATCTATCATAGGAATTCCCATTGCATCCTTTGGCGCAATCGGTGCCATGATAATGACATTTCACATAACTGGAAGATTCATAGAGTCTCATCTGAGGGACAAAGCTGCAAAAGAAATAAAAGCGCTTTTGAAACTGCAATCGAAAGAAGCCACGGTAATAACAGATAAGGGTGAAATATTGGTACCAATCGAAGCAGTAAAAGAAGGATTTACCGTACTTGTTAAACCTGGTGAGAGAATACCAATCGACGGACAGATAATCGATGGTGTTTCCGGTGTAGATGAATCCATGATCACTGGAGAATCCATACCGATTCAAAAAAGCGTTGGTGAAGAGGTTATAGGTGGTTCTCTAAATTTAACAAGTCCACTTAAAATAAAGGTAACCAAAGTTGGGGAAGATACCTTCCTTGCTCAAATGATAAAACTGATTCAGCAAGCACAGGGTGCAAAAGTTCCTATACAGGCACTTGCAGATAGAATAACAATGTGGTTTGTGCCTTCGATAATAACTCTTGCTGTATTGAGTTCTGTTATCTGGTACTTCAACTTCGAAAGATTTTCACCTTTTATAGAATCGGCAAGTAAGTTCATTCCATGGATAACAATGGGTAGCGACCCACTTACATTCTCGGTGTTTGTCTTTGTAGCCACCATAGTGATTGCTTGCCCATGTGCACTTGGCCTTGCGACTCCAATGGCATTGGTAGCAGGTACAGGACTTGCTGCTAAACGTGGTTTGATAATAAAAAATGCCGAAGCCATACAAACAGCAAAAGAAGTAAAATACGTTCTAATGGATAAAACAGGGACATTAACTGAAGGCAATCCTAAGGTTGTCGAACATAATCTTTCTGAAGAAGAATTCAGAGTTATAAGTGGAATAGAAAAAAATTCAAACCATCCACTCGCAAAGGCTGTGAGTTCCTTTGTGGAAAGCAATCTGAAACCAGATTACATTGAAGAAATACCTGGGCAGGGATTAAAAGCAGTAGTTGGGGAAAACGAGTATTTCATAGGCAGACCCGAGTTCCCTGAAAAATATACAGGTTATCTGGAATCTGGAAAAACAGTCATAGAAGTATACAAAAATAAAGATTTGCTCGGTTACATAGTTGTAGAAGATCCAATCAGAGCCGATTCAAGAAGTGCAGTAAAGGAACTTAAAAATATGAACATAACTCCCGTGATGATAACAGGGGATAATCAAAAAACAGCAAGAGCAGTTGCCAAATTTGTGGGAATCGATGAGGTTTATGCACAAGTTAGACCGGCAGATAAACTTGACATAGTCAGAAAATATCAGGCAAAAGGTATGAAAGTTGTTATGGCCGGTGATGGAATGAATGATGCTGCTGCTCTAAAAGGTGCTGATGTTGGTATTGCAATAGGCTCTGGAACAGATCTCGCAATCGATAGTGCTGACATAATAATAACCAAAGGTGGAGTTTATAGAATTGTTGATGCAATAAAAATATCTAAAAAGACCTTCAGGGTTATAAAACAAAACCTTTTCTGGGCGTTTTTCTACAATGTGGTTGCAATTCCAATGGCTATGGCAGGCCTTCTTCATCCTGTTATAGCTGAGATAGCAATGGCTATAAGTTCCATAACCGTTGTCCTGAATTCTATGAAGATTTCGAGAACCAAACTTTATGAAGAAAATGAGGATAATAAAGGTAGTGTTTTGAAATGTTGCGAGTAACTGACGAGAAAAAGGTAAGATTAAGATGAAAAAGATAACCAAAGATATGAGTTTGAAAGAAATCATGGAAATGCATCCCAAGCTTGAAGAAAAAATTAAAAAACTCGGATTCGATTTCTGCTGTTCAAAAATGGATAGTCTGGCAGAGTCCTGTAAAAAGAAAAATGTGAATCTGGATAAGGTATGAAAGTCTTCAATAAAATAGTTGATGAATTGAACTTGATAGAAAGACTGACAAATGAAACAGAAAACTGGAGGTGAAAATATGGATTCAAAGTCCGATTTTAAGGATTGGAGAGAATTTCTTCCTCAAACAACAGGAAATCTTTTAAAAATGAGGCAAAAAGCTTACTCTGATGGTTCAATAGATTCAAAGTACAAAATTTTAATGGCACTTGGAATGGCTATAGTTGCAAAGTGTGAACCGTGTATAAAATCTTATGTTGATAAAGCAAAAGAAGCAGGAATTTCTGATGATGAGTTCAAGGAACTTTTAGAGGTAGCAATAACATTTTCAGGCTGTGTTGGGGAACAATGGGCTATCATCGCCTGGAATTTCTGGAATAAAAATAATATTAGTAAAGCTGACAGCTGTTGCTAAAGGAGGTGATTTATATGAAATATGTTCTCAACGTACCTGATATGTCCTGTAATCATTGTGTTATGAGGATAACAAAGGCTTTAGAAGAGCTTGGAGTTAAAGACTTTGAAGTAAAACTTGAGAACAAAAAGGTTTATCTGTCAACGGATGAGCTTGATAGAGTTCTTGGAAAACTTGAAGAAATAGGCTATCCAGCAACGATAGAATCTTAACAGATTGGAGGAATTTTTATGTGCTGGTTCTGGCCAATTTTTGGAAATTGGGGATGGTTATTCGTGGGATTAATAGGACTTGCTTTAGTTTTATTTATTGGATATTTGATTTATAAATCTTTGGAAAATCACAATCAACATGTGAGTAGAGGAGAAGAAAACAAAGTCAAAGATAACAGAGCTATTGAAATACTGAAAGAACGTTTGGCTAAGGGAGAAATAACAGAAGAAGATTACGAAAGACTCAGAAAAAAGCTCATTTCATGATTTATCACAAGTCTAGTTAAGCTCTTTGGAACATTTAATTCCAGAGAGCTTAACGTTTTTGGTTTGACTATTTTAGAATAATATAGTAAAATTATAATAGATTAACATTATTGATTTTTGAAAGGAGTGATTCAAATGTTCGTTTTTTTAGATAACTGCAGAACAACTAAGTTGGATGAGAAAGTCCTTGATGATATGAAGATATATTTCTTTGAAAAATTTCAAAGACCAGATGGAATTTATCTGAGTGCTCAGGAGGTTCATGAAGAGGTATCACAGGCACAGGAATATTTTGCAAAAACTATAAATGCCCAACCTGAAGAAATTGTGTTCACATCTGGTGCTACAGAAGCAAATAATATGGCTATATTTGGTGTTGCAAGAAGATTGAAAGAAAAAGGAAATCACATAATAGTATCTGCCATAGAACACGGGTCTGTTATGAGCATAGCAAAAAGGCTTCAAAAAGAAGGTTTTGAAGTTGACTTTCTGCCTGTGGATTCAGAAGGAATCATCAAATTAGATGAACTTGAAAAACTTATAAAACCTACAACTATACTGGTAAGTGTCATATCGGTTGCACACTTTGTAGGTTCATTAGAACCTTTGAAAGAAATATCCGAAATACTTAAAAAAAGCAATCACAAAATATACTTTCATACAGACGCCGCTGAAAGATATGCAAAGTTGCCAATCGATGTTGAGGATTTCGGTATCGATCTTATGAGTGTTAGTGGACACAAATTCCATGGACCAAAAGGTATAGGATTTCTTTATGTTAGAAAAAACACACCTTTCGAACCACTGATTTTTGGTGCGAGTTCTTTCGACAAAAGACGACCCGGTGGTGAAAATGTTCCAGGTATAATGGGAATGAGGAAAGCAGCTGAAATCGCCTTTGATAAAATGGAAGAAAATATCAAAAAATTCACGGGATTAAGAGACTATATGATAAACAGAATAGAAAAGGAAATACCTGATGTTACTTTGAATGGAGCGAGAGGAGAAAAAAGGACTCCTTACAACGTAAATTTCAGTTTTAAGTACATAGAAGGCGAAGCGATAAGTCTCGCACTAAGCATGGAAGGTGTTGAAGTTGCAACAGGTTCTGCATGTGCATCTGAAAATTTACAGCCCAATTATGCTATACTTGCAATAGGTGGTGACCACGCCAGAGCTCATGGATCAATAAGATTCACCTTCGGTTTTAACAACACAAAAGAAGAGATAGATTATACTGTTGATAAACTGAAGGAAGTTGTTGAAAGACTAAGATCAATGAGTCCGATAAAATCTGATGATGATCTTGAAAAATATATGGGAAGTGGCGAAGAGCTTCATAAACACGAGGAGGTGGATAGCAATGCTTAAATACAATGAACTTGTTATACAGCATTTCAAAAATCCCAGAAATCTTGGAAAAATAGAAAACCCTGATGCACAGGCAACAGAAGGAAGTGTTGCTTGTGGGGATATGATGAGTGTTTATCTGAAAATCAAAGACGGAAAGATAGAAGACGTTAAATTCGAATCTTATGGATGCGCAGCAAATATCGCAACAGGTTCCATGATGACAGAAGTCATAAAGGGTATGACACTCGAAGAAGCAGAACAAATAACCTGGAAAGACATCATAGAAAAACTCGGTGGACTCCCGAAATCTAAGTACCATTGTAGTAACCTTGCGATAGACACGTTAAGAAAAGCTATACAGGAGTACAAAGAGAGCATGGAAAAATCAAAAGTAGAGAGTGCCTAATTTTTCTGTTTTCCGTTTTCCTTGTTTTTCAAATAAACCAGAATATTGGATATATCCGCCGGGGTTATCCCCGGTATTTTCATAGCTTGAGCAAGATTTATCGGTTTCACTTTTTGCAGTTTTTCTTTTGCTTCAGTTGAAAGATTGGGAATGCATGAATAATCGATATCTTTGTGTAGAACATATCTTTCATACTTTTCAAGTTCTTTTATTTCTTTGAACATTCGTTCTATATAACCACTGTATTTAAGCTCTATTTCAAGCTGTTGAACAATTTCTGAATCTTCTATTGGTTGAGGATCAAACTTCTTGATCTTCGAATATTCTAATTTTGGTCTTTTCAACAGTTGATACAATGAGATTGTTTCCTTTATAGGACTTTCGTTTGCCAATCTCAAAATTTCATTCAATTCGTCTGAAGGTTTGACCAAAACATTTTGTAATCTCTGAAGATGATGTTCAAGCTCTTTTTTTATACTCAAAACCCTCTCATAAAGATCGCGCGGAGTTAATCCGATTTTATAACCTATCTCTGCGAGTCTTATATGTGCATTGTCATGCCTTAAGAGCAACCTATATTCAGCCCTTGAAGTCAAAAGCCTATAAGGCTCATCAACGCCTCTTGTAGTTATATCATCTATCAAAACTCCTATGTAAGCTTGGGATCTTTTCAATATCAATGGTTTTTCGCTGCGAAGCTTTAAAGCTGCATTTATACCAGCTATCAACCCCTGTGCTGCAGCTTCTTCATATCCACTAGTTCCATTCACCTGACCTGCAAAGAATAGACCTTCTATTTTCTTACTCTCAAGCCATGGATACAGCTCGCGTGGATCGACATAATCGTATTCTACAGCGTAAGCAGGTCTGACTATTACCGCGTTTTCAAGTCCTGGAACTGTCCTTATGAATTTTATTTGAGCTTCTAATGGTAGACTCGTGCTCATTCCGTTAAGATAGTATTCTTGCGAATTCATACCTTCAGGTTCCACAAAAACCTGATGAGAATTCCTATCGGAAAATTTCAGAACTTTGTCCTCGATGGAAGGACAGTACCTTGGTCCAACGCCACTTATGAGTTTGATCTCTCCGTACAGAGGAGAAAATATTATGTAGTCCCTTATTATTTTATGAGTTTTCTCATTGGTTCGCGTTAACCAGCAGGGGAAATCTTTGGAAAGAATCTTTGGCTCAGATGAAAACGAGAATGCCCATGGTTTATCATCGGTATCTTGTCTTTCCATTTTTGAAAAATCTATGGAACTTTTCAAAATTCTCGCTGGAGTGCCTGTTTTAAAACGTCCAAGTGTATGACCAAGTTCCATTAAACTATAACTCAACTTGTTTGCAGGCATTTCACCGATTCTTCCTGAAGGAAACTTATTCTGACCGATGAATATCCTGCCTCTCAAAAAAGTGCCAGACGTTACTATAACGATCTTAGTTTCATAGAATATGTTGAAATTGGTAATAACTCCTTTAACTTTACCTCTTTCTGTAACTATTTTTTCTACAACAGCCTGCCTCAAATATAGATTCTTCTGTGTCTCAAGCTTGTTTCTCATTATTTGAGAATATCTGTACTTGTCTATCTGTGCTCTCAAAGCCCAGACAGCGGGTCCTTTTCCCACATTCAGCATTCTGATATGTATCATACTTTCATCGGTGGTTTTAGCCATCTCACCACCAAGTGCGTCTATTTCTCTTACTAATATTCCTTTTGCAGAACCTCCGATTGAGGGATTGCAGGGAGTCCAACCAACGTTATCAGGATTTATGGTAAATAGAATTGTTCTAAATCCTAATCTTGAACATGCAAGTGCAGCCTCGATACCTGCATGTCCCCCACCAATTATAGCAACATCGAAAATGTTTTCACTCTTCATGCTGTTTCACCAAAGACTCCTTCCTTCATTCTTAAAGCTAACGTCCTTCCAATATATATAAATGGGGTATCTATTGCAGCAACAATCAATTTGAACAAATAGGTTGTTAATAAAATCTGCCACCATACGCTGAAATCAAAAACTCCTATAAATGCTATAGAACAGAAAACCACAGAGTCTATAAGTTGACTCATCATCGTTGAAAAGTTATTTCTTAACCAGAGGTGTTTTCCTCCTGTTCGTTCTTTCCAGAAATGGAATGCCCAAACATCGTGTAGCTGAGATAATAAATATGCTGAAAGACTCGCTACCGATATTCTTGGCATCATACTAAAAATAACTCTTAAATGTTCATTTGCAAAATCGCTTGAATCCGGCTTAAACATAATAGCAAATTGCATGTATATGGTCATAGATATCAGAGCAGCAAAACCTATAAAAACTCCTTTTCTTGCCTCGGATTTGCCATAAATCTCACCGAGCAGGTCAGTTGCAAAAAATATGGAACCATAGAGTATGTTCCCAAGGGTCGCAGTAAGCCCAAAAATGTTGACAGTCTTTGTGACCTGGATATTACAAACTATTATACTTATAACAATTAACGAATAGAGTCCTTCTTTCTTGAAAAGCTTGAACATTATCAGAGCTATTGAAAAGTCTATTAGCATGAACAGAAACCATAGAAGTTCATTATTCAAACGATATACCTCCTTTTTGAGTATAGCGAATCGTATTTTAACAAGCTATTGTTAAGTTTCAATTACTATCAGGTAAGGTGTGAAACTGATCCTTTTCATAAAAACTAACGAATTTCGGATTGAATATGAGCTCAACAGTACCTATCGGTCCATTTCTTTGCTTTCCTATTATTATCTCAGCAACGTGTGGTTCTTTTGAAATCTGTGCCTCCTCACCGTCGTCGCTCTTTTTTTTGTTGTAATATTCTTCTCTGTATATGAAAAGAACAACATCAGCATCTTGTTCAATTGCACCTGATTCTCTTAAATCACTCAATCTTGGTCGTCTGTCTTCACGCTGTTCAACCGCTCTTGAAAGCTGTGATACTGCAATAACACTTACATTCAATTCTCTTGCAAG
>JARRBB010000090.1 GCA_029981435.1 Thermotogaceae bacterium
AAAAAATTTTTGATTTGGTTCTAAAAAAATGATATCATAAAAGTAAAATATAAAATTCCAAAAACTCTTCGTAAATTTATCAAAAAAATTATCAAAAATCAAGGGAGTGAGTAAATGCAAATAATAGTTTTGCTGAAACAAGTTCCAGATACTGATGAAGTGAAAATGGATGAGAAAACTGGTACGATGATAAGGGAGGGACTTCAAGCAATTATCAATCCTCTTGATTTGCATGCTCTTGAAGAAGCCTTGAGACTGAAAGAAAAAACAGGTGGTGAAGTTATCGTTGTATCTATGGGACCTCCGCAGACAGAAGAAGCTTTAAGAGAGGCTATAGCAATGGGAGCAGACAGTGCCTTTCTTTTGAGTGATAAAAAACTTGCTGGTGCCGATACCTGGGCAACTTCTAAAGCTCTTTCAAAAGCTATAGAAAAAATCAAGGATTTCGATTTAATATTAGCTGGTGAAAAGGCAACGGACGGCGAAACCGGACAGGTTGGTCCTGAGGTTGCGGCAATGCTTGATATTCCGTTTTCAACATATGTAAATCGGATAATCGAGATTACTAATGATGGTTTGATAGTTTCCAGAGTGGTTGAAGAAGGTTATGAAGAACAGTTTTTGCCTTTTCCTTGCTTGCTTACAGTCGTTAAAGATATAAATGAACCCAGGATGCCAACATTGAAAGGAAAAGTTAAAGCTCGACGAGCAGAGTTGAATCTTCTTAAGGCTAACGATCTTGGTCTTGCAGAATCAGAAATGGGGTTGAAGGGTTCACCAACCCGTGTTGTGAAGATAAGCTATCCAAAAGTCTCAAGGAACACAAGAATTTATACCTCAAAAAATCTTGATGAAGCTTTAGAAGAGCTGATTGGAAAACTTAAAAAAATGGCTTTAATCTGAACAGACGATTGGAGGCTGTTAATATGGGATTAGATATACTGGTGGTTGGTGAGGTTAGAAATTCAAAGATACACAGTGTTACCTATGAACTCACTTCGAAAGCAAGGGAACTGGCTGAAAAATTGAAAAGTAGTGTCGAAGTTCTGTTACTCTACTCTGAATGTGATGATAGCCTTGAAGAACTTATATACAGAGGAGCTGATAGAGTCCTCTACGTTAAAAATGATAAACTCAGTCTTTTTAATCAGGAAGTATGGACAAACATAATCGTTGACGTCGCTTTGAAGAGAAAACCCTATATAATGTTAACAGGTGCTACGAGTTCCGGAAGGACTTTTTTTCCAGCGGTTGCTGCTAAATTAAACACAGGCCTAACAGCAGATTGCACAGGACTTGATATTGAAGAAGAAACAAAACTTCTTTTACAAACAAGGCCCGCGATTGGTGGAAATGTTATGGCAACCATAAAAACTCCCAATCACAAACCTCAAATGGCAACGGTTAGACCGAGAACCTTCAGACCTTTACCAGAAAATAAAGATAGAAAAGGCGAGATAATCGAACTTAAACCAGATGAAAAACTTTTCAATTCGCGTGTTAAAGTAATTAGTTTCAAACGAGATGAAACTCAAAATGTAAATATTCAGGATGCAGATGTGGTTGTTGCCTTTGGAAAAGGTATTAAAAAACCAGAAAATGTTAAATACATACTTGAATTGGCTGATGTTTTGAAAGCAGCTGTTGGTGCTTCAAGAGCTGCTGTAGACGCAAAATGGATAAGTTATCCGCATCAGGTTGGGTTGAGTGGAAAAGTTGTATCTCCCAAGTTGTATATAGCTGCAGGTATTTCAGGGGCAGTTCAACACATTGCCGGTATGCAAACTTCAGAATATATTGTAGCCATAAATAAAGACTCAGAAGCTCCTATATTCAAAGTAGCGGATTTTGGAATAGTCGGTGATCTGTTCGAGGTTATCCCCGAGCTGACAAAACGCATAAGACAGGAAATTGAGAAACCAGGAGGAAAGAAAGATGAAGTATAACAAAGTTAATGAAAGAATAATTAGAAGGTTGAAAAAGATAGTCGGTGAGCGAAATGTTACGACAGATCCTGAAAAACTTGAGATATATTCCCACGATGAAGAAGGACATCCAAGGGTTGAAGTTATGCCAGAAGTTGTTGTTTTTCCTGAAACTACACAGCAGGTTTCGAAGATCATGAAGCTTGCCAATGAAGAGTTGATACCTGTGACGCCTCGAGGTGCAGGAACTGGATTATCTGGTGGAGCTGTGCCATTGTACCGTGGAATCGTACTTTCATTAGAAAAGATGAATAGAATTCTTGAGCTCGATGAGAAGAATTTAACTATAACAGTTGAACCAGGAGTCGTTACGGGCGAAATTCAAAAATTTGCTAATAGACATGGATTACTTTATGCAGGTGATCCGTGCAGTGGAGATAGTTCATTTATTGGTGGTAATGTAGCCGAAAATGCTGGAGGAAACAAAGTTATAAAATATGGTCCTACAGGAAGCCATGTGCTTGGTCTTGAAGTAGTTTTGCCAAATGGTGAAGTAACGTTTTTTGGTGGAAAAAGAGTTAAAGATGTGACTGGATATAACTTCGTTCAGCTTATGATTGGTTCAGAAGGAACGCTTGGAATTGTCACAAAAATCGTTTTGAGACTTTTACCACTTCCGAAGTACGTTGTCGATCTTCTTGTCCCATTTAAAACTATGAAAGAAGCGATAGATTTCGTTCCAATAATAGTTAGAGAAGGAAAGATAGTCCCAACTTCTATTGAATTTATGGACAGGCCCTCCCTACTTTTAACTGAACAATTTTTAAATGCTAAACTCCCATACGATGATGCGGAAGCACAGTTGATAATAGAATTGGAAGGTAATAACAAATCCGCCGTGGAAGATGATTATGAAAGAATAGGAAATCTATGTTTTGAACACGGAGCCCTTGAAGTTTTTGTCGCCGATAACAGAAATACGAGAGAAAGGATCTGGAGAATAAGAAAATCAATTGCTGAAGCTGTTAACGCATTGTATCCTGCTAATTGTCTGGAAGATGTTGTGGTTCCAACAAGTAACATTCCTGAGCTTATGCGTGAAGTTGATGAAATCTCCAGAAAACACAACGTTAAAGCAATATCTTATGGTCACGCAGGAGATGGAAATGTGCATGTTACCTTCTTAAAAGATGAGAAAGATTCTGAAGAAGTGTGGATTAAAAAATTAAAAGCTGCATTGGAAGATCTTTATTCGATTACAAAAAATCTCGGAGGAACTATAAGTGGAGAACATGGTATAGGCTTAAAAAGACGCGACTATGTTGAACTTGTCCTTGATAAAGCACAGATTGAGTTAATAAAATCTGTAAAAAGAGCCTTCGATCCAAATCTGATTTTAAATCCTGGAAAGATAGTGAGGTTTGAGTGAAGATGAAGGTGAAATATGTTGATGAAATCCTCGAATTTGATCATTCGATGACCGCTAAGGAACTGCTTCAGAAATTGAATATCTGGGATAAGGGATGTGTGGTAGTTAAAAATTCAACCATACTGGATGATGATGAATTGATAGCTGTGAATGATGAGGTTGAAATAATGGTTTTACCGTTTGGGGGGTAATTTATGAAAATTGAATTGTTATACGGCAAAGGTAAAAAGGAAATAGAACTTCCTGATTCTGTAACTGTTATAAGAAAAAAGGAGATGCCCTTTCTTGAGGATGGAAAGGCATTTGAAGCTGTCTTAAAGTCGTTGAATGAACCTTTAGGAGCACCTCCTCTTTTCGAAATAGCAAAAATGAAAGATAGTGCCTGTGTAGTTGTTTCAGACAATACACGTCCTGTTCCTAATAAGATATTACTGCCGCCCATTCTTGAAATTTTGGAAAGAGCCGGAATTAAAGAAATAAAGATAATAGTCGCTACAGGACTTCATCATCCTCTGGATGAAAACGGATTGAAAGAAATACTTGGAGAAGAAATTTTAGGACGATATGAGATCATCAATCATGATGCTTTAGATTTTGAAAATATGACATATCTTGGTGAAACACCTGTTAATGGATTTCCCATATATGTAAATTCGCACTTTTTAAAATCAGATCTAAAGATACTTACAGGTTTGATAGAACCTCATTTTATGGCAGGGTACTCTGGTGGAAGAAAATCAGTTTGTCCAGGAATCAGCTCAGTGGAAACTGTTAAATATATGCACAGCCCTCATATTCTTGAGTCACCTTACGCGACCAATTGCATAGTAGATAAAAATCCTTTTCATATAGAAGCTACTCATGTAGCAAAAAAGGCTGGTGTTGATTTTATAGTCAATGTAGTTTTAAATGAAGCTAAAAAAATATCGGCTGTTTTCGCTGGAGATCTTGAATTTGCTTTTGAAAAAGGTGTTGAATATGCACGCAAGTATTCGGAAGCAAAAATAGGAAAAAAGTTTGATTTAGTTATAACCACGAATGCTGGTTATCCATTAGACAGGAATTATTACCAATCAGTCAAAGGACTTGTTGGAGCTTTAAACATTATAAAAGAAGGTGGAAAAATCATTATTGTAACAGAATGTAGTGATGGATTGGGAAGTGAAAACTTCAGAATATGTTTGCAGAAATTGAAAGAATTTGACTCATACGATTCGTATATAGAATATATTTCGAAGATGGAAAATTTTGTTATAGACCAGTGGGAAGTTGAAGAACTCGTGAAAGTATTGAAAAAAGCCGAAGTATACGTTTATTCTGATGGTTTAAAAGAAGATGATTGGGAAATTACATTTGCTAAAAGGATTATAGACCTTCAAGAACAAATAAATAATTTTTTGAGAAATGACATTGAAGTAGCTGTAATCCCTGAAGGGCCTTACACGATACCTTTTTAATTTAAAACATTTCGAAGGGGTGATCTCATGAAAGGGTACTGGGGAAAGATTGCTGAAGTTGATCTCAGTAATCGAAAAGTTGAGTTCAAAGAAATCGAGTACGATATTCTTAAAAAGTATATTGGTGGTAGAGGACTGGGGGCATATCTTTACACAAAATATGCTCCTGAAATTGATGTAGATCCTCTGTCGGAGAAAAATCCAATAATAATAGCAACGGGACCTTTAACAGGAACTCCTGCTTCAACTGCTGGGAGAATAAGTGCTACAACTCGCTCACCATTGACTGGAACCATATTAGATTCGAATGCTGGCGGAATGTTTGGGGCACCTTTCAAATATTCTGGAATAGATGCGATGGTAATACTTGGAAAATCTGAAAAACCTGTTTACATTCTTATCAATGATGATCAGATTTCGATAGAAGATGCATCAAATTTATGGGGGAAGGGTACAGGCGAAACAACAAAAGAGTTGAAAGAAAAACATAAAGTAATGTCAGTTATTTCAATAGGCCCCGCAGCTGAAAATGGTGTGCTTTATGGTTCTGTGATGGTTGACGGCGACAGAGGTTTTGGAAGAGGCGGGCTTGGTACCGTATGGGCCAGCAAAAAGCTCAAAGCAATAGCTGTCAGAGGAACAAGAAGGCCTGAAATAAATTCACCAGAGGATTTTAAAAATGTTCATTATGAAATAATAAAACTTTTGAA
>JARRBB010000026.1 GCA_029981435.1 Thermotogaceae bacterium
GAGTAATAACTCCCGTTCGTAGCCTGTGTTTTTGAAATTGGTCCTTCAACGAGTGCTGAATCTTTATAGAGTGAAAATTCTACTTTCCTAACCCCTCTGTTGTCAGTTACTGTTGCACCTGCTGTTATACTCACTGGAAGAGAGGATGTAACTACATCGCTGATGGCTGCGATTGTTACAGATGGAGGCTGTGTGTCTCCAGCTGTTTGAGGACATGCCGTCAGAAGAAAAATGAGCAAAACAAACAGGGCTGAAAGAATGAAAAGACGTTTTAAAGTCATAAGAACCCCTGGTAGCCCCTTTTTAAGCCCCAGGACACCTCCTTTCAAGGCATTATGTTTTAAATACTGCGATAATTATATCAATTTTAGGGTATTGAAGTCAAAAAATTGTGACTGTTTCGATGAAAAAAGTTATCATAACTACTCATCGACCTGAATAAATTTCTTTTTTAATTCCAATTCTTAATTTTTTTTTAAACTATTTATAAGAACCGTAGGTTCATTTTATCATATAATCTCTATCAGGTGAAAACAAATAATTTGAGAGCAATCAATCATCAAAAATGGAGGTATGTGAAATGACACTTGACATTCTAAGAAGGGAACTTAAAAAAAGAGGACAGAGGATAACATATCAGAGGGAATTGATTTTAAAGATTTTCATGGAATCTGAGAATGCCCATTTTGGAGCGGAAGAGATCTACAGGTTGCTTCTTGAAAAACGTTCGAGAATAAGCAAAGCGACAGTTTACAGGACATTGGCTCTTTTGGCTGATTTTGGTATTTTAAATAAGATAGAGTTTGGTGATGGTATCGTAAGATATGAACTTGCCTCTTTCGATGGAAAAAGTCATAATCACCTGATATGTAAAATATGTGGAAAGGTCGTAGAGTTTGAATCCGATAAATTAGATGAATTAATGGAAACTATTTCTAAAGAAACCGGATACAGAATAGAGAACTATCAGGTAAAATTCTATGGAATCTGTCCTGACTGCTTCAAAAAGATTCTTCGCAATGATGACAACCAGAAAATAGCGAGTGAGAGTGTCAAATAAAACAAGGCGATTCTGAGGTTTTCAGGTACTTTAAGGCTTACTAATGGCACTTTTAATAGTAACTGGGTGAGTAGCTTTATAAAATTTGCAAACGGTTCTACACCTTTTATGAAGATTACAGACAAAAAATTCAGCTTCACGGATTGAAATATGAATCCCATGATACCTCCAAGTATCATGGGAATTATTGTTGTTGGAAGTAAAAGAGAGCTCAGTATCGTTGACAGAGGATAAACGTTACCAAAATAAAGTATGGTTAATGGAATCAGACTTATACTTGCATTAAAGGTTGCTTTTGAGGATTCAAGTAAGTTTTCTGGTTTTTTATCGAAGACCATCATGAATATGAAGGTCGATGCGAAGCTCATTTGAAAACTCGCAGATAATACGCTCAAAGGATCAAGCAGAAAGATTAAAATTCCACAAAGTCCAAGTACGTTGAATTTATCCTGTGGATAGTCGAGGAGTTTGAAAAATAGTATTAAATTTATCATCAGCATGGCTCTTATGGCTGGAAAAGAATAGCCTATTGTTAGACTGTAGAGGGTTATAAATGTCATACTCATCAAACATCTTATTCTGAAATTAGTAGAGATAAAACCTGTTAAGAAGTAGATAATGTACATCAACAGATTAACGTGTAATCCTGAAACGACAAAAAGATGGTATATTCCAGAGTTTAAGAGCAGGTTTTTGTTCTCATATCCCGGTGCTGTACCGAATATCACAGCAGATATTATGTCCCAGTTTGATGAGTTTTCTCTGATAAAATCTTCGTAGTTCTTTCTCAACCTTCCCAATCTGTACAGAACCTCTGTTGAAAAATCGTCAAAATACGGTGCAAATCCATAGCTTCTGATATCGCTGCTGTTAACATACACGGTGAAAAAAGGATACTGTCGCGTCTTTTTCAAAATACCCTTCGCAAAAATCCAAGTTCCTATATTCACAAAATTTTTCTTTTTGTATTCGTCTCCATCGAAAACGATTCTTATTCTGCCGTTCACTTTCTTCCATGTTCCAATACCTGATTGGGTTTTCACTCTATCCACAAGAAATGAATTTCCTCTTATGTGTATTACTCTTGCGACCAAAGATGTTTCAACCTCTTTTAGGTCTGTCTTGAACGTGTTCAATATCATAAAAGAAAGGAAAAACGGAAGGAATATGAACAGGAAAATCCTGTAAGATTTTTTTAAAACCAGCAGTACAAGAAGCATCAAAAAAAATGATAACAGCAGAGCTCCGTACATTCCGCTGAGTCTTGCAATTTCAAGAATTAAAACGCTCAAAAAAAGTGATAAAAATACTATCAGTAAAGGTCTCTTTTCCATATCTCACTTTGTTATAGTGTTAATGAATTTTTTGATCATCTTTATCACTTCATTCTTATCTTCGACACTTTCAATAAAATCGTATTTGTCACCATCGATTATCAACTTAGGAGACAGATCCCAGCTATTGAACCAGTCGTCGTACAGTTTTTCAAGCTGTGATAAGTATTCACTGTCAACTTTTTCTATCTCGAATTCTCTTCCTCTTTTTTTTATCCTTTTTTCAAGTGTTTGAACAGAGGCCTTTATGTATATCAGTCCTGAAGGTACCGGTAGATGATCACAGAAAGTTTTGAAAAGCTCCATGTAAGTATGCCAGTCTCTTGAATCTATGTAGCCCATCAAATACAGATTTCTGGTGAATATGTATACATCTTCGTAAATGGTTCTGTCCTGAAGTATAACTCTGTTTGAATCTGGAACGTTTTTCAGAAAATCGAATCTTTTTATCAAAAAATAAAGTTCAGAATGAAAAGCCCATTTTTTCATGTCTTTATAGAAATCCTTCAGATATGGGTTTTCATCGACTATTTCGTACACCACATCGTAATTCAACTCTTCATGTAAAATTGCTACCAGCGATGATTTCCCTGCACCTATGTTTCCTGAGATTCCTATTATCACTGCTTATACCTCCATTTCTAAACTCGATTCTGTTAACTAAAAGTATTGAAAAACATCAAAAACTTCATTGTTCTTGAAATAAGGGACACCCCCACAATATCTTGATTGTTCTCAAGCTTTCCTACAGCGCCATAGTTGTTCTTTAAGATCCTTCGCGTTCGCTCGGGACGACAGTTTCATAATGTCATTCCGAGGAACGAAGTGACGAGGAATCTTAAGATCTCTCACATTCGTTTGGGATGACACATACATTGGTTTTTAGAATGAATAATCTTCTCTTTTATCGACTCTAAATCGTATTTATCAACTATCAGCATTATTAGTTAACACTATCCTAAGCTCATTCTTCAAAATCATATCTTGCACAGAACCTATTATTACAATGTATCTCTTTGAGTTCTTCTAACACAGCTTTACCAATTGGATTTTCCACACCTCCAAGATAATTGGCGACTTGTAAATGCAAACATTTTATACTTTCAAGATTTAGCATGCCACCTATTCCATTGAACAGTGAGGAGAAAAAGGGTTTAGAGAGATCTGCTTCTGGATGAAGTTCTTTCACCAAATTCAACCTGAGTTCACGTGTTTTACGATGTGCGAGCAAATAATTTGTTCTGAGTTCTGGATTCATGTTTAAAAGTTCCTGATATTTTTTTATGTATCCCAGACTTTCAAGTTTTCCTATCTCTTTCTTCAAAAATGGACAGGTTAACCAGAAAAGTGTCGGAAAAGGCCCATCTGGACCTATTGGATCAGTCTTTATAACCATCGGATAATTGTATCTGCAGTATTTAACCACCCAGAATCTGTTTTTTATTTTTCTTCCAAGCTGTTTCGAAACAATCTGCGTGTTTCTGTTCACCAGCTCCATCTGGCACTCAAACCTACCCGTACATCGAAGAGTAATTCAGTGGTTTTCATAACTTCCTGATGTTCGGAGTAATTGTCAAAATGTGTTGGGTTTCCAACCAGCTGCATGTCAGCACCCAGATTCAAACTGAGCCATTTAAAAAAAAGTTCGTTGAAATTGAGACCGGCATGTAATTTAAAATTGGTCTCACGCATCTCATTGTCGAGCTTTTCCAATCCGTTGAAAGTTGTGTAAGGTCCTTTTGAAAGATATTCGAGTGAAAACTCAGAAGAAAATTTTGGAGGATTTATGAGCTGAAATTTTACAAAATGTGATACGGAATCTGGTCCCGAGTAAAAACCTGTCGGAAAGTCGATAATATTAGTTTTTGAATGCAATGAAATGTTTCGAAATCTGTTGGTGAATTTCAAGTATGGTAGATTCCTGTTGTAAATGTAATCAGAGGTATATGCAAATTCATAGAGTAAAGATATATAAAAACTGTACAGTTTGTTCACATACTCTCCACCGAACAACAGACCGTATGCAGTTGGAAGGTTGTTTTTCTCGATGGACAGCTTTAAATCGTCTATGGCAACTTCTCCGTACAATTGGAAGTTTCTGAGGGGAGAATACGAAAAATCTACACTTCCCATAACATTTGTAAAACCAAAGTAATAATTGTTGTGAAAAATAAGGAAAGGACTGAAGCAGGCTAAATCTGGAATTTTTCCACCGACCAGATTGAGCTCTGAAACTCCTATTCTGAAGTTATCGAAAAACAGAAAGTCAATCCTGTGGGCTATCAAGTTTTTGAACTCGTCGTTGTATATCCTATCAGATTTACTATCAGTTGTACTGCTTTGAATTTCCATTTCATCATCTGTCAGATAAGGATCTATGTTTATGTATTCAAGAGCATAATTCAGCTGCTTTGGAACTTTTCCATCAACGGAGAATCTGAAACCTATAGAATCGTAATAAGGTGAGGCATCACTCAAAACTAAACCACGTTCTCCAGGTCCCCATTTTAGTTTCTGTCTCCCTATTCTGAATCCGATTTTTTCGTTCTGATAACTAAAAAAACCAACGTCTGGAATGTTGCCGTTTATTGCCAGTTTTAAGTCAGTTGTTATGTGCGGAATGTTGCTTTCGTTTCCATGAACATAAAAGTTGGCAAAATCTCTCTCAAAGTTTGCGTCGATCAAGCCATAAAAGTTATCAAGAATATTTACTTCTGCTCCAAGCTCCATGAAGGAAGGCAAAGAATAGTATCTGTAAGCTTCTTCGAGATCAACGTAAGTTGAAGGTAGTGTGTAATCCCAATTGTTGGACGTTATGGTTGGAGATAGATTGAAAAACATTCTCAAACCTTTTGTTTTTGAGGTTTCTTCCAGGGATTTTTTCAATCTTTTATCAACACCCGGAATCTTTTTCAAAAGTTCCATGATTTGTGAAGCAGAAACCGGCTCGTAGGAAAAAGGTATCACCTTTTGATTTAAAAGATATTCTATTCTGGTTAGTTCAAATTCTTGAGAATCAACCTGATAGATGTGTCCATAATTCGAAAAAGAGTTAAGAGATAAGAGAACCAAAATCACAATACAGAACTTTATCTTCATTAATCTTCACTTCTTTTTTGAGATTTTTCGTATTGATTCACATAATTCAATTTAAGATTTGAAACAACTCCACGCATTTCTTTCAAAATTTTTTCTTCTATCTTTCCGTCCATGCCCTCGATTATTTTATCAAGAACGTCTATCGCCAGTCTTGCTTCATCAAGATCCTGCTTCATTTCACCGTATTCGTCCGGTATCAGTCCCAACCTTGCCCAGCATCTCGCACTGAGGGTCTCGAAAAAAACAAGTATGAGCTCTTTGGTGTTCAATTTTGGTATTTTATTTTCACCGTTCTGGTTAGTGGTCATAGCTTTCCTTTCCTCCTTTCCTTTTCCTCTTGTCTGAATACATTCTTTCATCAGCGATGTTTATGAATTTTTCAAGATCGTTTCCATCGTCATCAGGAAAGACAGCGATTCCAGCACTGAATTTGTATTTGATTTTCTTACCTCTGAACTCAAATTCATCTTCAAGTATTTCCCTTAACCTCTTGATGAAAACTTGTGCACCATTTTCATCTGTTTCAGGAAGCAAAAGAACGAATTCATCACCTCCAAAACGTGCAAATAAGTCGCTTTCCCTGATTATGCTCATGATCTTTTTTGAAAACTCGTTCAAAAACTCATCACCAAACTCATGACCGTGTGTATCGTTGATTTTCTTGAAATCATCCAGATCTATGTAAACGATTGCAAATTTTCTGTTATTTCTTTTTGACAAACTCATCACTTTTTCTGCCATTTCCATGAAGGCTGCCCTGTTCAACGCATTCGTCAGAGAATCATGGGTTGCAAAGTGTCTTAATCTTTCATCCGTTTTCTGCTTCCAGAGAATCAATTGAAGGTAACGGGATATTATTGAAGCAATTTCCAATTCTTCGTTGAAGGCATTTTCGTTCTCAAAATTATCGAGGTACATCGCTCCCATAAGATAGTTACCGAGATACAGTGGTATAACAAGCACAGACATGAGAGTTTTCCCGTTCATCTCGCGAAAGATCACATCGAGCTTTTCAAGATTTCTTTCTTTGTTTAAATCATATATAAGTTGTCCTTTTATAATCCCCACTTCTTCAGAATAAATTCTAACGATATCTTCAGGAATGGAAACTTTTTGCAATTCTTCTATATCGTATCCAACGGCCGCTATGAACTTGAAATCACCGTTTTTTCTTATCAAACAGCTTCCAGCCTGTGCTTCGGGAATAATTTCCATAAGTCTTTCCAAAAGCGACTGATAGTATTCTTCGCTCCAACCTGCTTCAAGGACAAGGGTGGTTATATCAAAAAGAAGTTCATAGACTTCTTTCATTTTCTGAGTGTAGATGTGTTTTTTTCTGGCTTCGGTTATATCAACTCCTGAGGAAAGTACAGAAGTTATATTACCATTCTCATCTTTTAGATAAGTGTTTCTCCAAGATATCAGTTTATATTCTCCGCGGGCATTAACGATGAAATTTTCAAAGTTTTCAAAGGGCTTCAATTTTCCATTTATTATTGATTCAAAGACTTTTTTAACATCTTCTTTCTGATGCTCCGGAATGAAATCGAACCAGTCTCTGCCTATTAGTTCTATCTTTGAATATCCGAGAATTTCACAGCCTTTTTGATTTATGAGTTCAATTTTTCCTTCAGGATTCAAAATAACCATAATCACCTGCGCAAGATCGAAATATTTGTAAAATCTTTCTCTTTCTTTTGTAAGTAACTCTTCAAGTCTTTTTCTGTCCGATATGTCTCTTGCAGTTTCAATTATATAGAGTATATTACTTTTTTCATCTCTTATCACACTTACACTTTCTTCCACGAATATCGTTCTGCCTTCTCTATTCACAAATTTTCGTTCGTAAATGGGAAGATATTCAACAGATTCTGTGTTTATAAGTCTGAACTTTTCTTCAGCATCTTTTATTTCATCCGCCGAAACTATTATGTCGAACTTCTTATCCTTTAACTCATCGATCGAATAACCTGTTAAATTACTGGCTGCTTTGTTCATGGATAGAAGCTTTCCATGCTTATCCCAGACGAGAACAGCATCGTTGATTTTATCCAGAACATTCGCAAGAAGAGAGTAATGCTTGTTTTCTTTCATCAATTTGAGAAGTGCTATCAAAAAGAAAAAACCACCAGAAATCATGAAAATATACTCCAGATATTTCAGCGTATCTTCTCCGTGTGCAAGTATATTCAGTGAAGAGCCGTATATGAGTAACCATAAACCAATAGTTAAAAAGGGTTGCTGTGGAGTTATTAAAAAAGTGGCCAGGATGCTTAAAGCAACAGGCATCATGGAAGAGAACAGTATTTTGAGGAGATTGATATCGGTTATTTCAAGAAAAAACAGCCACAAAATAAAGGTTGCAGAAATTGTTATGAACAAAGTGATGAAAAAAATCGTTTTGATTTTCAAAAGCTGCTCTCTCCTTCAAACAGGATAGACGGGAAATTCCTGATCAATATTGAGCTGTTTCAACAGATCAAAATCCACTCCTATCTTCTCTTTATATTTTTCTTCAAGATACTTTCTTCCAATTTCACCAAGTATTATGTATATCAAAAGCTCCTCATCGTTCGAAGCAAGAACTCCTATTTCCTTTTTAGCTTTTTCAATCTCTGGTTCGATTATATCCGCTGGTCTGCAGTCTATTGGCTTTTCATCACCAAGAATTTTTTTCATGAGCTCAGGTTCTATTGGAGCTGGCGGCCTTCCATACAGTCCCTTAACATAATTCTTCACCTCGTTGCTTATTCTAGCATATCTTTCACCCATCATAACGTTCAAAACTGCCTGAACACCTACTATCTGGCTCGTTGGAGTGACAAGTGGAGGATACCCAAGATCCTTTCTGACCTTTGGTATCTCTTCAAGAACCTGTGGTAATTTGTCAAGCATTCTCTGCTCTTTTAGCTGTCTCACCAGATTGGAATACATCCCACCGGGGACCTGAGAAAACAGGACTCTCGAATCCACGTGCAGCATCTTCACATCGTGCTCTGAATATTTTTTTCTAATATCTGAAAAATACTCGGCAAGCCAGTTCAAAGCTTCTTTGTTTAATGTTGCATCCGACATATAGGCTATCGACTCGACGGCCGGTTGAGATGTTCCACCTGACAGGGGGCTTATGGCAACATCCAGTATATCAACTCCCGCTTCAATTGCAGCAAAATAAGCTGCTTCAGCAAGACCTGTGGTACAGTGCGAATGGAGTTCAATGGGTACATCAAAACGTTTTTTAAGCTCTCTGACAAGTTCAAAAGATTTTTTTGGATGTAGTAAACCTGCCATATCTTTAATGCACAGTGATTCAACACCGAGCTTGACCAGTTCTTCGGCGAAGTTGACATAATATTCTATTGTATGAACAGGACTTTCAGTGTAAGATATCGCTCCCTGAACATGTGCGCCTTCTCTTTTAGCTGTTTCTATCGATTTTTGAAGATTCCTGATGTCGTTCAGCGCATCGAACACTCTTATCACATCTATTCCATTTTCAACGACCTTTTTGACGAACAATTCCACGGTATCGTCTGCATAATGTCTGTAACCTACGAGATTCTGACCTCTTAGAAGCATCTGTAATTTAACATTTTTGACCTTCTTTTTTATCTCTCTGATTCTTTCCCATGGATCTTCCTTCAAAAATCTCACACATACATCGAAGGTTGCCCCACCCCACATTTCTATCGCATGGTATCCAACTTCATCTATATATTCCAGCGCGTCTAACATGTCCTCTGTTCTCATTCTTGTAGCGAGCAGCGATTGGTGGGCATCCCTTAAAGTTGTATCAGTGAATTTCAAACGAATCACCTTCTTTCGAATATTCCTTTTTCTTCAAATATAGACATTATCCTTTCAAACTCTCTTGGATTTCCCTTGGTTACAACTCTATCAGGTAAAAATGTGCACTTAGTGTTGGGGTTTTTCATGAACACATCAAAGGTACCGATTCTTTTAGATATTTGTACTATCTCTTCTTTGTCCAGACCTATTAAAGGCCTGTAAATTGGTACATCAACGCATGAACTCTCTATGTACAGGTTTGCCAGAGTTTGAGAAGCAACCTGACCGAGTGAATCCCCCATTATTATACCCAGAGCACCCCTTCTTTTTGCAATTCTTTCTGCGGTTTTCAACATGTTGATTTTGCAAAACAGACAAGTCCATTCAAGCCTGTTGATATCCTTTAAAACTGATACTATAGGCTCCATGGCTTCGTGGTGATCAACTGCTACAAGTTCTATATTCCTTACAGAATAATTGTTCAAAACCCGCACGATTTCCTCAACCTGTTCTTTACCTTTTTGTGATTGATAAAAATGTACAGCTATTACTTCTACACCTCTTTTCAACATCATAAAAGTTGCAACCGGTGAATCGATTCCGCCACTTATCAACGAGACGAGTTTCCCCTGTGAACCTGAAGGCAATCCACCGATACCACTTATCTTTTCGAAGAACACATAAGCCTTGCCATCGATTATTTCGATTCCTATGTTCAGCTCCGGTTTTTTCAAATCTACCTTCCAGCCAAATTTTTCAACCACAAAAGCACCTATCTCCTTATCTATATCCATGGAAGTCTTTGGAAATTTCTTATCAACCCTGTGTGCGGTGATCCTGAAACTTTCTGGATTGTATTTTCGTAGTTCCCTTGAGAGAAACGGCTTTATTTCATCGTATTCCATTTCTTGAGCTATAGATATGGAAACTATTCCTGGAACTTTTTTGATGATTTCAGCTGCTTCATCTGGCACGTAAACGAGAATTCTACCCCAAAGAAGATTGAAATCAGCTTCAAATCCGTTCCTTTTAAGCACGTTCAAAATATCGTTTTTCAATTTTTCTTCAAATCTTCTTCTGTTTTTCCCCTTGAGTGCTATTTCTCCGTATCTTACTATAATCATTTTTTGCCACCTTTGGGATTATTTTAGACCACTTATCAATTCTAAATCGTCTTTCGAGAGTTTTATTTTCAATGCTTCTAAATTTTCTTTAAGATGTTTTATATTCCCAGCTTTTGGTATAGCCACAACATTGTCCTTTGATATCAACCACGCCAGCATTATTTGATATACAGTAGCATCATATTTTTTGGCGATTTTTTCCAGCGTTTCTTTTGTTTTGACACTTAGAACTCCACGATTCAGCGGAGAATAAGCAACGAGAGTTATTCCTTCTTTCTGGCAAAAATTTAAAAGTCCATCTTTTTCGGGTTCTCTTTCTTCAACGTTGTACAGCACCTGATCACACACTATGGGAACTCTGGATTTGTTCACGGCCTCTTCAAGCAACCTTTTGTTGAAGTTGGAAACTCCAACGTACTTTATCAAACCATCATCCACCGCTTTCGCCATTGCGGATAACGTTTCCTCAAGTGGAACATCTGGATTTGGCCAGTGAATCAAATACAGATCTATATAATCGGTCTGTAGCCTTTTTAAGCTTTTCTCAAGTGAGTTGAGAAGATCCTTTTCTTTCAGATGATTTGGCCAGACTTTTGAAACTACAAATAATTCAGAACGGTCAAATTCTTTCATAGCTCTTCCTACAAGCTCTTCAGTATGCCCGGCAGCGTAATATTCTGCTGTATCTATATGAGTGTATCCCATTTCTATGGCCTTTTTCAAAATTTCCACATGTTCTTCATCTTTTGAATAGTCTGGTACTTCAAAACCACCTATTCCCCATGTTCCAAGTCCAAGCGCTGGTATTTGTTTTCCGGTTTTTCCCAGTTCCTTGAAAAGCATTTTATCACCTCCCAAAACTTAATTATACCAGCATGGGGTTTTTCATGATAAAATTTCATCTGTACGTCGAACATATTTTGGGAGGAAGATGAGTTGGCAGAGATTTCTATAGAGCTGAGGAATGTGACTAAAATATTTGATGGTGATTTCGTAGCTGTGAATAACGTTAATCTTTCGATCGAAAAAGGAGAGTTTTTTTCTCTACTCGGTCCTTCAGGCTGTGGAAAAACTACGATACTGAGGATGATATCAGGCTTAGAAGAACCTACAAAAGGTGAGGTAATACTGAATGGGAGAGTTATAAACGATCTCCCACCAAACAAAAGAGAAGTTAACACTGTTTTTCAGAACTACGCTTTGTTTCCACATTTGACAGTTTTTGAAAACATTGCGTTCAGTTTGAGAATAAAGAGAAAAAGTGAAGCTGAAATAAAGAAAAAAGTCATGGATATGATAGATTTAATGAGATTGAATGGACATGAAAACAAAAAACCATCACAGTTATCTGGTGGTCAAAAACAACGCGTTGCGATTGCGCGTGCCCTTGTAAATGAGCCGAGTGTTCTTCTGCTCGATGAACCTCTGGCAGCTCTGGACGCCAAACTTCGTCAGCACATGTTGATTGAACTGGACAACATACACGATGAAGTGGGTATAACTTTCATATACGTAACCCATGACCAAAGCGAAGCGCTCTCTATATCCGATCATCTTGCAGTTATGAACGAAGGAAAGATAATACAGGTTGGAACACCTGTTCAGGTTTACGAGAGTCCTGCAAACTTATTTGTTGCAAACTTCATTGGCGAGACGAATTTTATTCAAGGAATTGTTGAGAAAGTCGAAGGTAACTACATACTGTTAAAGACAGAGAAATTAGGTGAAATATGGTGTTACAGAGATTTTGAAGTTAAGATAGGTGAAAAGATAAATGTATCAATAAGACCTGAAAAACTTAAAATAACCATAGAGAAGCCTTCCGAAGAAGTTTTGAAAAATTCTTTTGTAAATGTTTTTAAAGGTATAGTGAGTGAAAGGATATACCTTGGAACTCATTCTAATTACATAGTTTCCATAGACCAGGGCTACCAAATGAAGGTTTATAGGCAACATATAAGGTACCTTCTCGACGAGAATATAATCGACTGGAACGATGAGGTTTATGTATGGTGGTTTGCCGATGATAGTTATCTGATAAAAGATTAGGAGAAAATGAGATGGAAAGAACAAAAAGATTTTTGGGTTTTGTTTTATCTTTTCCAGGAATTATCTGGCTAACCTTGTTTTTTCTGCTACCAACAACCATCATAGTTGTTTATAGTTTCATGACACCTGGACCTTATGGTGGTGCATATCTTCCTTTTACGCTTAAGTATTACAAAATGATGATAACCAACCAGGGGTTCTGGATCCTTTTTATGAGAACTGTTGTCATATCGGTGATTTCAACTGGTATATGTCTTGCGCTTGCATTGCCAGTAGCGTATTACATTGCAACGTCGAAATACAAGAATTTTCTGTTATCTCTCGTTATAATACCTTTCTGGACAAACTTTCTTGTAAGAATATTCGGCTGGCTTGTGATACTTGGAAACAACGGATTGATAAATAGGGTTCTCATGTACCTTCATATAATAGATAAACCTGTGAGCCTTATGTACAATCAGTGGTCTGTTATACTTGTGATTGTTTATATGTATCTACCTTACATGATACTACCCCTTTACAGTTCCATTGAGAAATTCGATTTTCATCTTCTTGAAGCTGCCATGGACCTTGGGGCAAGCAGGACGAAAACAATATTCAGTGTTTTACTGCCCTCGATAAAAGGTGGAATAAGTGCAGGAATAGTACTCGTACTGATACCTGTTCTTGGTTCTTATGCTATTCCAGATTTAGTTGGTGGAAAAGATGGTGCAATGCTGGGGAATTTGATAGCCAGACAACTCACTACAGCAAGAAACTGGCCACTTTCTTCTGCAATTTCTATGATATTTTTGCTGATATCTACTGTTGGTTTGCTGGTGTATTTGAAGTTTGGAGAAGTCAGAAACAGGAGAAACAGGGTTATCTACGAGGATTATATTAAGGAGGAAACGAATAAAATTGGATAAAGAATTCAATGTGTTGGGAAAGAGACGTTTTTCATTTATAATGACTTTATTGATAATGATTTTCTTCTACCTTCCGATAGCGATGTTGATTGCTCTTTCGTTTAACAGTGCACGTCAGGGGGTTATCTGGACAGGCTTTACATTGAAATGGTATTCGGTGCTTTTCAGAGATGATGAGATATGGAGAGCATTTCTGAATACAGTTATAATTGCATTGACATCTTCTACAGTTGCAACAGCGATTGGGGTACTCTCGGCTATAGGGATATACTGGCATAACTTTAGATTGAAAAGATATTTTCAGGCACTCATATACACACCACTCATAGTTCCAGACATATTGATGGGTGTTTCGATGCTTATGTTTTTCGTTTCATTGAGAATACAGCTTGGACTTTTCACAATTTTCATTGCTCACGTAACTTTTTCGATATCTTACGTTATTTTGATAGTGATTGCAAGACTTGAGGACTTCGATTATTCGATAATAGAAGCAGCTCAGGATCTTGGTGCAAGCTGGTATCAAATCTTCTTCAAGATTATAATCCCAATGATAAAGCCGGCGATAATCGCCAGCTTTTTGTTGAGTATAACACTGTCCATAGATGATTTTGTTATAACTTTCTTTGTGGCAGGACCCGGCTCGACTACTCTTCCATTGCAGATATATTCAATGATAAAATTCGGTGTTTCACCAGAGATAAATGCCCTTTCTACTCTTTTGATAGGTGCTACCTTTATAATTTCAATTTTTGGTTTGAGGTTCAGAAAATTAATCTTCAGTTAAGAGGTCTTCAGGTGATTTGCTCACGGTGAATTTAAGCATTATTGGAATGCTTACACTTATTACAGCAGCAGTAACAAAAAACGCTGCTCTGAAAGAGAGCATACTGACAGAACCTGCTAAGAGTGGGCCCAAAATTCCCCCGAGAGCCCTTGCAGAACTTAAAAATCCAAGCATTTCACCTCTTCTGTTGATAGGAGAATACATTGATACGTATGAAGTTGAACCAGTTATGAATGCTGCATAACTTATTCCAAGTGTTAGATATGCAAGAACTACAAGTACGTAGTTTTGTGCACTTCCAAGTAATATCAAATTCAAAACGGAGAGAGACATACCTATTATAGTTATGTACTTCGGATGGATTTTTTCTGCTAACCTTCCAAAAAGATATATTGCGGGTATCTGCATCAATGGATTCACACCGGAGGTTATAACGGTGAGACTTTCATTTAATCCAACGATGTCTCTAACAAAAACAGCTCCCAAACTTATTATCACCGCTGTACTTGATTGTCTCAAAATAGTTGATATGTACAGAGCCCACATTCCGTTTTGTTTTAATGGTTCAGGATCTTTTAAGATTGGTAAAAGTGTTTCTAAGAAACTCTTGGGTTTTCTTCTATACTGGGATAATTCCTTTTTTTCTTTTATCATGAAAATTGGAATAACGGCTGAGATCAAAATCGCACCCATTATTAAAAACAATTTTTGGGGTGAAGTAATCGCCAGAAGGACTGATAGTAAAGCAGTACCTATCAGTACACCTATAGAATTTGACATGTTGAAAATGGAGAGTTCTCTCGATGTGGATGTTTTTCTTATCAAAGAAGTGTTTGCACTCAAAGCCATCGCAACTGGTTCAAAACCACAAATGAAAAATGCAAAGAAAATACCTACCAGATATATTTCAAGTGTGCTGTTTGTAAAGTAATAAAAAATTGCAGCAAAACCTCCTAAACCAACTGAAAGTGCAAGGGCAATTTTTTTCTTCGGAAGTATATCAGATATAGAACCCCATATAGGCGAAAAGAAAGTTGTTATAATCCCCTGAATGGAGGAGAACAATCCGATCAAAAATAAAGAAGTTCCAATATCTTTCATGTAGAACTGCAACAATGTTCCAAATGTTGATAGACTTAAAAATCTGAGAATGTTTGCGATCAAAAGTGGAGTTCGTTTTTCCAATTCAAACCCTCCTTGTTTTGTTTACAATTAATATATCCTGTTAGAGTTTAGAAGCGGTAGAAAAATTTTCCTGAATTTTTGCCTGATTTTCTTAAAAAACAAAAAGCTCCCCTTGTGGGGAGCTTTTTGTTAGATTTAAAAATATGAAATCCATCATTCAGACCAGTACTCAGTCCATTTTTTAGCAGCTTCTTCGATACTCATCTGGCCAAGCAATACGGATTGCATATCGTGCTGATGTATTTCAGGCCAGCCTGGCCATTTTGGAGAATCAAGTGGATATTTTGCAAAGACGTATTTATCTGTGTTTGTCATTTCTTCTGCCCAAGCTCTGTAAACACCTGTGCTGAAATATGGATCATTCTCAAATGTTGAAGAATGAACTGGTAACGGACCATACTTCTGGTTGTAATAGGCGTTGATTTCCGGACTGCACATGAATTTTATGAATTCCCACGCCTCTTCTTTATGTTTCGAATAACTTGGAATTCCAAGTCCACTGAATCCAAAATCAAGATAAAGTTTTCCTGAAGGACCAACCGGAAGAGGAATAACCGTGTATTTTTCTCTTCCGAGCATTTTGTCCACAAGCGCCACAGTATCAGGATCTTGAATCAGGAATGGAGTAATACCTGATACGAAAGCATTGACTTGCTCGTTGAATCCCCAGTTTATTCCATCTTTTGGAACTGCATTGTCAAATAACCTTTTGTACATCCTCAAACCTTCTATAGCCCTTGGGTCATCGAAGTATGGTTTCCCATCGAGTTTTTTATAAATGTTGTTCGGATCAATATCACTCAGGAATGAGGTTGCAAATAGATCGGAGAACTTGAACTCCCAGGATTTTCCTCTGAAACCGAAACCATATTGGTTTTTGGAAGGATCGGTTATTTCTTCACATATTGCTACAAGTTCGCTGAGTGTTTTTGGATAGTAATTTACTCCAAGCTTTTCCAGAATATCGGTTCTGACAAACAACGCTTTTATGAATATACTCTGCGGAACAAGATACGCTGTGTTGTTTACCGTTCTTGCCGCTTCCCAGGCAACAGGCAGAAGTGTTTTGGCGTCTTCCCATTTTGCAAGATATGGTTCTAAGTTTTCGAGTTTGCCGTTGTTAACAAATTGTTTTACCGTATAGTCTCTAACCTCTATGATGTCAAGAGGCTGATTTGCGTTTAACATCATAGTCAATTTCTGATCGGCTTCTTCGTAAGGTGGTGATATTAACTTAATTTTTATGTTTGGATGTTCTGCTTCAAACTTCGATATCAGCTCTTTTAAAAGAGCCGTTCTACCTGGGCTTGTTAACACTTCAAAAAAGGTCAATGTAACTGTTTTTGCAACTGCAAGAGAACTAAAAAGTAGACCTAAAATTAGAACTAAAACCAACAACTTCTTCATAATGAATCCCTCCCTAATATGTGAACTGAACATCCAAAATATGGACTACCAAACCTTACAGAAGTTATGACTTCCTGCTTCATCCCATAGTAACTCGTAGACCAGAAGAATTTATCTTCCGTTCCGCCGTCAGAGCATGGTCCACAGGCTTAAATTCGGACAGTCCCTGCTCTACTCGATGACCATGATTTTTGGTCGTAGTCGTAATTGTATTATAAAACCTTTAAGGATATTATGTCAATATTTTTTAGATTAAAAAATTTTTTGTATATTTATCGGTTTTAATTGTCTTTTAATGGCAGTTTAGATGATTGATACTACAAAAATATTGACTATATACAAAAAATTTTTTATACTATTTTCGAAAAAAATGGGAGGATAAAATATGCGAAAGAAAATTCATCCACTTTTGAAAAGTTTTTCTTTTGTTGTAAAAGGCCTTGCCGAGATGCTCGGACCGGATTATGAGATAGTTCTTCACGATGTTTCAACCCCTGAGAAATCAATAATTGCTATAGAAAATGGGCACATAACGGGGAGAGAAGTCGGCGGTCCTTTGACTGATTTGGGACTTTATATACTTAGCTCCAAAAAATTCAAAAACACAAATTATCTCGCGAATTATATGACAGAGGTTAATGGAAAAAAACTCAGATCCACGACCATCTTCATACGAAACGAGAAAAAAGAAATAGTTGGCCTTCTATGTATAAATTACGACATGACAAAAGCAGAGATATTGAAAAGTATGGTAGATCATCTTGTGAGTTTAAGTAAAATAGACATCCCACCGAGTCAGGAAACTGAGAGTTTTCCAAAGAAAATAGATGATCTGTTAGCAGAGGAGTTAAAAAACGCACGAAAAATACTCGGAAAACCCTTGCAACTTGCCACAAAAGAAGAAAGATTAAAGATTGTAAATATACTTCATAACAATGGTTTTTTCATGTTAAAGGGAAGTGTCGAAGTTTTAGCAAATGAGATGAGGATATCCAAATTCACTGTTTACTCGTACTTGAGAGAAATAAAAAAATGATACACAACCCAAAGGAGGAAAAGTAAAATGGACACAAGCGAAATCTTAACCCGTTATGCCGAAGAAGATTCTCCCTACAATGCAGTGGCATTTCCAATATTTGAGACTTCGATTTTTTATTTTAAAAACTTCGATGATTTTTCAAAGGCTTTGAGTTCTGAGGAGGAACATTTTCTGTATTCTCGTGGTAACAATCCAACCGTCAGGGTTGTTGAAAGAAAAATTGCAGCACTTGAGAAAACTGAAGACGCGCATCTTTGTTCTTCCGGCATGGCCGCTATATCATCGGCAATACTTGCATTTTTAAAATCCGGTGATCATGTTGTTTGTGTTCAAGAAGCTTATTCGTGGACGCACAGGATGTTCAATGAATATCTGAAAAGATTCGGTGTGGATACAACTTTTGTACCATGTGATGCGGATGAAATAATAAGTAACGTTAGACCGAATACAAAAATCATATATCTTGAAAGTCCGTCGACGATGCTTTTCAGTGTGATAGATTTGAGAAAAGTTGCTGATTTTGCGAAAAAAAATGGAATTATAACCATGATAGACAATACATGGGCAACACCAATATTTCAAAATCCAATTGAACTCGGCATAGATCTGTCTCTTCATTCTGCAAGCAAGTATTTTTCAGGACATAGTGACGTAGTTGCTGGTGTGGTAGCGGGAAAAAAAGAATTGATAAGTCGTATTTTCAGTCAGGAGATTCTGAACCTTGGTGGAGTTATTGCACCCTTTGAAGCGTGGTTAATTTTAAGAGGATTGAGGACGCTTGAAATTAGGTTAAAACGTCATTATGAGAGTACTTTGAAAGTTTGCGATTTTCTTTTTGATCATCCAAAAATTGAAGTTGTGAATTATCCCATGCACCCAAAATCTCCACAATATGAACTTGCAAAATCACAGATGCGAGGTGGCTCTGGACTTTTAAGTTTTAGACTCAAAACCAGTAGTGTTGAAACAGTGAAGAAATTTGTTAATTCTTTGAAAGTTTTCAGAATGGCGGTTAGCTGGGGAGGCTACGAAAGCCTTGTTATACCATGTGCAGTAACGAGGAATTGTTCAGAAGAAAATATAAATCTTATAAGGATACACGTTGGTCTCGAATCACCTGAGTTAATAATCGCAGATCTGGACAACGCTTTAAAGATGGTATGATTTCATAGTTGAAGGGGGTTTTTCAGTGGAAAAAAGATACAGTTTAAAGTTGTTCTATATGCTCATTCCCGCATTTTTATTGCTCATTCTTTTCACCTATATACCAATTTTTCGTGGCAGCGTTATGGCATTTCAGTATTACAACATGTTCAATCTGACGAACGTTCATTTCAACGGATTTGAAAATTTCAAAGCTATAATATTTGATAAGAATTTCAAATTCTGGAAGATACTATTAAATACTGCTATCTGGGTTTTTGTATCGCTGTTATTTCAGTTCACACTTGGGTTTATACTCGCATTGCTTATGAGGAAACCGTTTAAAGGGCGTGGTTTGTATTCCGCACTTGTTTTCTATCCATGGGCAGTTTCAGGATTTGCAATAGGGCTGGTATGGTCTTGGATGTTCAACGGACAGTTTGGAATAGTGAATGATCTTCTCAGAAGAATAGGTTTAATAAGTCAGAACATCGGATTTCTTTCTGATCCAAAATTTGCAATGATATCCGTAATAATTGCGAACATATGGTATGGCGTACCATTTTTTGCAATAATGCTACTTGCAGCTTTGCAGTCGATTCCGCAAGAACTTTACGAAGCAGCCGAAATAGATGGTGCGACAGGATTTCAGAAACTTTTCAAAATAACTATTCCATACATAAAACCTACCATAATCAGTACAACGCTTTTGAGAACAATGTGGATTATGAATTTCCCGGATATAATCTATGCCATGACAAGAGGCGGGCCTGCTAACAGCACAAATATACTTGCCACACATTTGATAAACAAAGTCTATCAGTTCTATGATTATGGTCAAGGTGCTGCACTGGGATTAATGATAATGGGAATACTTTTCATCTACGCACTGTTTTATTTGAAAATTTCTGCAAGTAAGGAAGTGACACTATGAGGAAACTTATTTTGAAAGTATTGAAAATTTTTGTTTTGGGTATATACCTTATAGCAGCGATTTTGCCTTTTTACTGGGTTCTTGTAACGTCACTAAAAGGACCGAAAGAGATATATACATTTCCAATAAAATATTTTCCATCTAAGGTAACTTTTGAAAGCTACAGGCAACTTTTCAGTTTTGCGAATTTTGGGATTTATTTCAGAAACAGTTTGTTGGTTTCTCTGTCAGCCGCTCTTGGAGCAATGGTGATTTCTATACTTGCCGGTTATGCTCTTTCAAGGCACAGAAATAAGAGATTCAAAAATGGAATCTTACTGGCATTTTATTT
The DNA here is from genome assembly GCA_029981435.1 of Thermotogaceae bacterium. GTDB lineage: Bacteria > Thermotogota > Thermotogae > B21-G9 > HyVt-16 > HyVt-16. Next base: position 20,190 of record JARRBB010000026.1, read on the forward strand.
TACTCAAATGATTCCGCCGTTTATTTTGATGACACCTTTGTTTACAATGCTTTCAAAATTTCAAATGATAGATAAACTTTCAACATTATTCATACTCTATGTTACCATGGTAATTGCATTCAGCTCTATAATGTCAAAAAGCTTCTTTGACAACATTCCAATAAGCCTTGAAGAAGCTGCTTACATAGATGGTTGCAATACCATGCAGGTGCTGTTCAAAATAGTCTTTCCACTTTCTTTACCAGGGATGGCGGCGATATTCAGTTTTTCATTTGTTAACATCTGGAATGAATTGTTCTTAGCCGTTATGTTTATAATGTCTGATGAAAAAAGGACGATTCCAGTTGCGTTGAATTCTTTTATTTCGAAAGCAGGAATAAGCTGGGATATAATGAGCGCTGGGTTAGTGGTAGCATTGCTACCTACGATGATAGTTTTTGCCTTCGCCCAGAAGTATATAGTCTCAGGACTTACAAAAGGAGCTGTGAAGGGTTAACAGAATTTTGATAAAATTTTCTGAAGTAGTAAAATAAAATCGTAAATTATTAGATGGAGGGAGAAACATGTCAGCAGTGAAGATAAGTATAATAGGTGCAGGAAGTGCGGCATTTTCATTGAGACTTGTTAGTGATTTATGCAAAGCAAAAAAACTTGAAGGAAGTATGATTTCGCTTATGGATATCGATGAGGGCAGATTGAACGCAATATACAATCTTGCTACGAAATTTGTCAATGAGGTTGGAGGAAATGTAAGATTTGAAAAGACAACTGATTTGGAAAGATCCGTAATGGATTCAGATTTTGTTATAAACACCGCTCTTGTGGGTGGTCACAGATGGATGGAAGAAAACAGAAAAGCTGGTGAGAAACACGGTTATTACAGAGGAATCGATACACAGGAATTCAACATGGTTTCTGATTATAACACTTTTACAAATTACTACCAGCTCAAATTCTTTCTTGATGTAGCCAGATTGATCGAGAAAGTGGCACCCAATGCATGGTTACTTCAAACTGCCAATCCTGTGTTTGAAGGTACGACCTTGATCGCAAGAGAAACCAATATAAAAGTTGCAGGATTTTGTCATGGACATCATGGAGTGATTCGACTTGTAAAGGCTCTTGGGATAGATCCTAAAGATGTTGATTGGCAGGTTGCAGGCTTTAATCATGCTATCTGGTTGAACAGGTTTAAATATAGAGGTGAAAACGCATATCCGTTGCTTGATAAATGGATAGAAGAGAACGCTTCAAACTGGAGACCTACCAATCCGTTTGATGATCAGTTGAGTCCTGCGGCGATAGACATGTACAGATTCTATGGGATGTTACCTGTTGGAGATACAGTAAGAAACGGCAGCTGGAAGTATCATTACGATCTGGAAACAAAGAAAAAATGGTTTGGAGAACCATGGGGAGGAGCGGATTCAGAACTTGGTTGGGCATGGTACAACGAAAATTTGAAGATTATGACAAGTATCATAGCAGATATAGCAGCAGATCCGAACTTGAAAATACTCTCTATTGAAACGTATGAGAGGTTGTTCGAGAAGTATGGTCTTCCAAAGGAAATGCTTTCTGAAGCAATTGAATTTGTTAATCCGAGTGAAATGAGTGGAGAACAGCACATACCATTCATAAATGCAATAGTCAACGATGAAGAACAAAGGTTGGTTTTAAATATAATGAACAAGGGTGAAATAATAAAAGGTATTCCTGAAGATGTTGTAGTTGAAGTGCCAGTAATAGTTGATAAAAACGGTATACGCCCTGAAAAAATTGATCCTCCGCTTTCAAAAAGAGTAGTTAAATTCTATCTTTATCCACGAATGGTAAGAATGGAAATGGCGCTTGAAGCATTCTTGACTGGTGATAGGAAAGTACTGGAAGAGGTATTGGTAAGAGACCCAAGAACAAAATCTTTTGAGCAAGTACAGGCTGTGATAGATGAGATATTAGATTTACCATTCAATGAAGAGATGAAAAAACATTATAGAAATTAAGTAAGAAAATATATACCATTTATTCACTTCAATAGATTGAGAATAGCTCATTGAACAGAACCGGTATGTTTCAAATCATGTCTGAACATCGGCCAGGGTGAATTTATAAGATTATCGCTATCACTCTGTACTGCGTATATAAACCCATCGGTACTGCCGAAATATATTACACCATTATTATCAATGACTGGTGAGGACACTATTTTTCCATTTGTTTGGAACTTCCATTCAAGTTTTCCGCTTCGATCAAGTGCATAAAGATATCCATCGTCACTACCAACATATATAGTTCCATCATTTCCTATTGCTGGTGATGACCTCACATCGCCATTTGTTTGATATCTCCATTTCAATGTTCCATCAGGATTCAATGCGTAAATATAGTTATCGTAGCTACCAAAATATATAGTTCCATCG
>JARRBB010000027.1 GCA_029981435.1 Thermotogaceae bacterium
GATGGACACGGCATCGAGGGAAATAATGAACATAGCGCAGCAGGTAGAAGAGATGACTGGAGCGATAAAACAGCAGGCAGATTCAAGTCAGAATGTGAGCAGTTTGAGCGAGGAATTGAGTTCTATTGCTGAAAATCTTGTTGAACAAATAAATAAATTCAAGATGTAATAATCAAGTACTCTCCAAAACATTGTACAGCCGGGCTTTAGTAGCCCGGCATTGAATTTTTAAAGTTTTTTCAAGGAGGTACTATGATGTTGAAGTTTTTTTACATAGCACTTGGCGGAGCAACTGGAGCAGTTCTCAGATATTTGTTTTCTAACATTGGTTACAGAATTTTCGGTTCCACCTTTCCGTGGGGAACACTTCTTGTGAACCTGCTCGGTTCATTTTTCATTGGATTTTTATGGGAATTGTCCATCGAGAGTCTCATACCTTCAAATTTCAGATTTTTGGTTTTAATTGGATTCTTAGGTGCATTCACAACCTTTTCCAGTTACACACTTGAAACTGTAAACCTTTTGAAAGACGGAGAATACGTTTTAGCAGCAATTAATATCTTTTCAAATAACATTTTGGGAATTTCACTCGTTTTTCTTGGAGCGCTGTTTTTCAAATTTTTCTTGGGGTGATAAAATGAGAAACTTAGAGAATGGCTTTCTTTTAAGAATAATAATAGGAGAGTCTGACAAGTATAAAGGCAAGCCATTGTATGAACAGCTTGTTTTAAAGGCCAGGGAAATGGGATTAGCTGGTGCAACTGCGTTTAGAGGAATAATGGGATTTGGTGCGAGTAGCCATCTTCGCTTCGCAAAATTTCTCAGACTTTCTGAAGATCTCCCTGTGATTATAGAAATAGTAGACACAGAAGAACATTTAAAAGGATTTTTGGAGTTCGTTGATGAGGTAGTGAAAGAAGGAATAGTTACTTTAGAGAAAGTAAGTGTTCTGAAATACAAAGGTAGAAATTCTTCTTTCTGAAAATTTCTTTCCGCTGTTTCACTTAATATCCCATTTTTTCAACCTGTGGTATCATATATTGGGAAAGGGTAAAGTACAGTGAGATTAAAGAGACAATCTTGATAAAAGATCGGGAGGGATAAGTATGCAACTGGATTTAGATAAGGTGATATGGATATTCATGTGGGTTGCAGCAGGTATTGGATTTTTGTTCTTTTTGATCGGCCTATTTGTAAAAAGCGTTGGTGCTGATGCCTCGATAACAGGACTGCTCACAACGGTTATATCCCTTGGTTTTCTGGAAATAAAGGCTCGTTTATTAACTCAAAAAGAAGGTGAAGAGAAGAAAAAGAAATCCGAAAAATCGGAGGGATAGATTTGAAAAAAACGAGAATCCTAATCGCTAAACCAGGACTCGATGGTCATGACAGGGGAGCAAAGGTAGTTGCCAGAGCTTTGAGAGATGCTGGAATGGAAGTTATCTACACAGGATTGAGACAAACCCCAGAACAGATTGTTGCAACAGCCGTTCAGGAAGACGTTGATGCTATAGGCCTTTCCATTCTTTCAGGTGCTCATATGAGTATCTGTGAAAAACTTCTGAAACTGATGAAAGAGCACCAAATTGAAGAGATACCTGTTTTTGTGGGAGGTATAATCCCACCTGATGATGTCGAGAAATTGAAAGCTATGGGAATAAAAGAAGTTTTTGGACCTGGTTCTTCGTTGAAATCCATAATAGAAAAGATAGAAGAAGTGACTACAGGTGGAAAAAAATAAAATATTAGCGAAGATAATAACACAGATCGAAGGAAATCCAGAGAAACTGGATGATTTTTTAGTTTCAAACAAAGAAAACAAAATTTCTAAAATAATAGGTTTTACAGGTAGTCCTGGAAGTGGGAAAAGTACTTTGATAAGTTCAATCACAGATTTTTTAAGAAACCAGAACAAAAAAGTAGCGATTCTTGCGATAGATCCCAAGAGTCCTTTGAGTAGGGGTGCTTTTTTTGGCGATAGAATAAGGATGCAGAAACACTATCTGGATAGCAATGTATTCATTCGAAGCATATCCGGGAACACTAAAAGTGGTGTTAATCCAGCTGTACCGAGTATTTCAAAAGTTTTCGAAGCCTCTGGCTTTGACTATATACTGATAGAAAGTGTTGGAACAGGACAGTCTGAGATCGATTTGAGTTTTTTTGTCGATGTTCTGGTGCTGGTTTTATCTCCGGGCGATGGGGACGATGTACAATTTTTAAAAGCCGGAATACTTGAAGTTGCAGATATATACGCTGTTAACAAATCCGATACAGCAGGTTACGATAAATTCTTCAATCTTTTAAAATCTCAGCCGATTTTTGATAAAGGTAAACCTCTTGTAAGAGTTTCAGGCATATCAAGCGAAGGAATACCCGGGCTATGCAAAATTATTGATGAGCTATGGAGAAAATTTTTTGAGGAAGGTAAATTGACTAAAAAAAGAAAAAAAGCACTTTTAAAACAAGCTGAGCTTTTTTTAATCGATAAATTGGAAGAAATTATCAACTCAGAAAACATAATGAATTTCAATTCTTTGAAAGAGGCAAAGGATTTTCTGATCTCACAAATTTTAGAAAGCGGGAGGGATAACGTTTGAACACTGAAAAAATAGATCATATAGGTATAGCGGTAGAATCGATAGAAGATAAATTGAAACTTTACAGAGATGTACTCGGTTTAAAATTCTCAAACGTTGAGAGCCTTGAAAACAGAGGTCTGAAGGTTTATTTTGTTGAAATCGGTGAAACAAGACTTGAGTTTCTGGAACCTCTATCGGAGAATTCGGAGATATCAAGGTTTCTTGAGAAAAAGGGCGAAGGCATACATCATATAGCTTTCAAGGTCAAAGATGTAGAGAAAACAGTTGAAGATTGTGAAAAAAACGGTTTCAAAGTGATCGCAGGGATACAAAAAGGAGCGGAAGGAAAGAAAGTTGCGTTTCTTCACCCGAAAACCACTGGTGGCGTTCTTATAGAACTTGTTGAAAGTTGAAGAAACATAAAAAGGAGTGAGAGAAATGGATAAGGATTTGAATGAAGTACTCAGGGATTTTCACGAGCGCCGTGAAAAAATAAAACTTGGTGGTGGAACTGATAAAATAGAGAGACAACATCAGAGTGGAAAATTAACTGCCCGTGAAAGATTAGAATATTTGCTCGATGAAGGCAGTTTCATGGAAATAGACGAATTCGTAAAACACAGGAACAATTATTTTGGTCTTGACAGATTAGAATTACCTGCCGATGGAGTTATAACTGGAATTGGAAAGATAGATGGAAGACATGTAGCTGTTTTTTCTCAGGATTTCACCGTTATGGGTGGTTCACTTGGTGAGATGCACGCAAAGAAAATCACAAAGCTTTTAGATATTGCTATGAAAATGGGAATCCCTGTTGTGGGTATAAACGATTCTGGCGGTGCAAGGATACAGGAAGGTGTGGATTCACTCTATGGTTATGGCGAGATTTTTTACAGAAATACTCTCGCTTCCGGTGTGATTCCTCAGATAACGGTTATTGCAGGTCCATGCGCTGGTGGCGCTGTTTATTCACCTGCAATCACCGATTTCGTGGTTATGGTAGATAAGACCTCCAAAATGTTCATAACAGGTCCTCAGGTTATAAAAGCAGTTACAGGTGAGGACATTTCTCAGGAAGAACTCGGCAGTGCAATGGTGCATAATCAAAAAAGTGGTGTGGCACATTTTGTCGCCAGCGACGATGTGGATGCCATGAAAAAAGTCAGAAAGCTTCTGTCTTATCTTCCATCCAACAACGCTGAAGACCCCCCTTTCGCCGATGGGAATTACACAGGTGAAATATCTGAAGAAATATTGAACATAGTTCCAATCGAACCTAACAAGCCCTACGATGTGAAAAGTGTTATAAAAATGATCGTTGACAAGGATAGTTTTTTCGAAGTTCACGAACATTTCGCGCGAAACATAGTTACAGGCTTTGCAAGAATAGGTGGTATGGTAGCTGGGATAATTGCAAATCAACCATCTTATCTTGCAGGTGTTCTGGATATAGATTCTTCAGATAAAGCAGCAAGGTTCATAAGATTTCTCGACAGCTTCAACATACCGATCATAACTCTCGTTGACACTCCAGGATATCTGCCTGGTGTATCACAAGAACACGGTGGAATAATCAGGCATGGTGCGAAACTGCTTTACGCATACAGTGAAGCCACCGTACCAAAAATAACCATAATATTGAGGAAAGCTTATGGAGGAGCTTATATAGCTATGGGTAGCAAACATCTCGGGGCAGATTTTGTGGCAGCCTGGCCTTTTGCAGAAATAGCAGTTATGGGACCTGAAGGTGCGGCCAACATAATATTCAGAAAAGAAATTGAAAATGCTCAGAACAAAGAAGAGATAAGAAAGCAGAAGATAGAAGAATACAAATCTCAGTTTGCTAATCCTTATATAGCTGCATCGAGAGGTTATCTTGATAAAGTTATCGATCCAAGAGAAACACGTGATTTTATTGTGAGATCTCTCGAGCTTTCCATCACTAAGAACGAAGGAAGACCAAACAAAAAACATGGTAATATACCACTTTAAAAGGTAGTGATAGAGTGGGAGCCTGGTCAATAAGCTTAACGGGAATTGCCATAGTTTTTCTTGGCCTTGGGATTCTTTATGTTGTTATGTTGATACAAACGAAGATTTTCTACCGTGAAAGAAGCAGAAAACACACTCCGGAAATCAAACGTATTGAAACTCTGGAAAAGAAAGAAAAGGAAAATCAAACAATCCTAGAATTCATCGATGAACTCGAATACGCGGCAATCGTTGCATCGGTGATAACATATATTGAAAGCACAGGTAAAAGAAAAGAGGATATACTCATAAAAAGTGTCAGACAGTTAAAGCAAAAAAAGACAGGCTGGAAAATAAGAGAATCGACGATATACTGGAACAAAACCAAGAATAAAAAGTCAAGGGGTGTTAAGGGAAAATGATAAGAAAATTCAGAGTGAAAATAAACGATAAGATTTTTGAGGTGGAAGTCGAGGAATTATCTGATAATGTCTCTAAAAAATCAGAGAACGTTCAGAGTGTCCCTGTCGAACAACCAAAACCAGTTCAATCAGCAACTCCTTCTGTGATTGAAAAAGCGGAAATTCCAAAGGAAACTCCAAAAACAGAAACTTCACAATCCGATGGTAATGAAAAAGTCGTTTCCGCACCTATGTCAGGAGTGATAATAAGTGTGAATGTTAAACCAGGTGACAAAGTTTCTGTTGGCCAGACTCTGTTAATTCTCGAGGCTATGAAGATGGAAAACTCGATTATATCGGAATACGACGGTGTTGTAAAAGACATCCTTGTTCGAAAAGGCGATAACGTTGAAACAGGACAGGAACTTGTTGTAATAGCATGAAAAAAATCTGGAGGAAAAGATGCCAGGGCATCAAACACATTTTTCGATAGGTCTTTTGTTTTATCCGTTGATCTTTCTATTATGGAGTATACTGTTCAGTTTACTTGGGGAAAGTCACACAGACTTTTTTTCATTGGAAAACGTTATTATAAGCCTTTTTACATACAGTCTTGGTACAATTTTACCAGATGTTGATGTGCACAGTTCACTGATACACAGGATCATCAGAAATCTTTTTCTAATTCCAGGTGTATCGGTTATTGTCTATTATCTAATGATGAGGTATTTTATAGCCGGTTTGAATCTTTCAAAGCCGCTTGAATTGATTTTAAAGACCGCAGTGATTTACATGGCGATATCTGTAGGGTTTTTAACAGGATTGGTTTTCAGTAAAAGCGTTAAACACAGAGGATTTTTACATTCACCGTTTTCTGCTGTTCTGTACGGGGGATTGGTGTACGGGGGGTTGAAGCTACTTCAATTTGACAGCGTGAATGCTTTTTTTCTTGCAACAGTAGCCGCTTCAAGTTATTTCATGCACATAGCAACTGATTTTGTTGCACCCCTTTTTAGGAGGGGAAGATGACCAAAAAAAATGAGTTCCATATAAACCGTGAAAAGCTGGAAAAAAATTCACTTAAGCTCCTGATTCTTTTTGGAGTCATCCTACTTTTCTTTCACTTTCTCGAAAGATATCCTGTAGACATCGAAAACCTCAAAGTGGTCATCGGAGTCCCCGAAAATTATTTTAAAAGTCTGACTCCTGATACCCAGAAAATAACCTTACCAGTTCGGAAAATAGGGAATCAAGCACCTAATAAAAGCGATGTGTTCGTATTCGATTTTGAAAACGATGATTTTGAAAAATTAGAAAAATTCTTAATCAGCTTTCCTGATTCGAAAGTTTTTTTTCTGGGTAAACCACCTTCAATAGATACAAAAAAATTCATAGAGACCCTCGATAAAAACAGGATAATTATCGGAATAGTTGAATTCGATGATTCGACCGGCTTCATGAACTGGGTAGCGCAGAAAAGAGAGCGAAAAGATCTGGTTTTCAGGGTCCACAGGATAAAAGACAAGGAATTTGAAAGCTTGAACCTTGACCTGAAGATGACTTTAAACAGATGGAAAAGAGCCGTTTTAGAAAGAAGCATAGATTTACTCTTCGTGACTCTACCACCGGAAAGTTTCAACATCACTTATCCAGAATACATTAAACTTGTAAAGAATGAAATTCAAAAGTACATAGGAACAGAATTACATCTGACACATTATAATGGTCTGAGAATATCGTTGTATATAGCCATAATCTGTGGATTTTTGCTGTTTCTTTCTTATAGCCCGTTGTTTACATTGATTTATATACTCGTTCTCTTGGTGAACATTTCAACAAATTCAAATTTCGCATTTCTTGCAAGCTACGTTGGAATTTTAGGACCGGTAGCACTCTTTGCTGTGGTTAACAGGAAGATCAACGAACCGTTCAAAAAACTCTTCTATTACGCTTTTTTCGCCATCTTAACAGGATACATTGTGAACTCTCTTCTTTCCGAAACTGTTTTTTTAAATCAGGTACTACTGTTCAGAGGTGTGAAACTTTCACTGATAACTCTTCCAGGGCTTGTTTTTTTAAAAGAAATTTTAAACCCTGAAAATCAGATAATAAAATCGAAAATAAATTCTCTGGATATCTTTGTAGCAATTGTTGTTGGAGTGGGAGCTCTGTACTACATCCTGCGAAGTGGCAACACACCACTTGCCTTGAATTTTGAAAGAAAATTCAGAGATTTGCTTGAAAACATCTTTTTTACAAGGCCCCGTTTTAAAGAACTAATTGGTTATCCGTTCCTTCTGATTCATGCCTTCAACTATCAAAAATTTTTGAAAAGATACTCTTTCTTTGTACCGGTTCTTGGCAGTATCGGTATAGTAAGCACGGTCAACACTTTCTGCCATATAAGAGCTCCACTGTTCTTAAGCAGTCTGAGAAGTTTACTGGGTATACTTTTTGGATACTTGTTTGGTTTGATATTTTACCATCTTATGAAAAAATTTCTCACAAAAAGAAAAAGGGTGAGAAGCAAATTCTCACCCCGTAAAGTTGTCTATCATTGAATCTTCTACCACATTCCAAATCTGATCTCATTCCAGAGTTCGTTGTAAAGCTTCAGATTCTCGCCGAGGTCTTTTATCATCTCACAGTTTTTCAAATCTTCGACGGTGTATATTCTTTCTTCTTGAAGAAGTTCTCTCGCAGGAACAACAATACATGGTAACAAAAGATAATCGGAAATCTCAGCAGCAATTTCGGGCTCCAGTATGAAATTTATGAACTTATAAGCGAGATCTATGTTCTTTGCACCTTTTAATATAACCATGTTATCAATCCATAGTGTTCCACCCTCTTGTGGAATGAAAAAGTCTATGTTTTCAGCCTCTTCTTCAGTTGCCTCATAAAATATGTTTTCTCCATAACCATGCACAACCCAGAACTCACCTGATATTATTCCTTTTGCAAAGAGTTCATTGTCGAATTTCGCTATGTTTTCTTTCCATTTTAAAATAACTTCCTTGGCTTGTTTTAATTCTTCAATATTTGTCGTGTTAACTGAATACCCAAGGTATTTTAACGCAGCCCCGAAGACTTCCCTCATATCATCCAGAAGGGTTGCTCTTCCTCTTATTTCTGGCATTTCAAATATTTTCCATGATTTTGGATAATCTTTCAAATATTTGGTGTTGACAGCAATACCCGTTGAACCCATCTGATACGGAACACTGTATTTGTTTCCGGGATCATAGTCGATTTTTTTGAGAACTTCGGGATCAATGTTCTTGAAGTTTGGAATTTTGGACTTATCAAGAGGTAAAACCATTCCTTCCCTGATCATTATCTGTGTGTAATCTCCAGACGGAAAAGCAATATCGTATCCTCTCGCTCCTGCCTTCAATTTAGCGTACATAGTTTCATTCGAATCGTAAGTGTCGTATATAACTTTGCAATCATACAACTTTTCAAATTTTTCAATGACTTCCTCCGGAATGTAATCAGCCCAGCTGTATATGTACAATTTTTGTGCACTGAAAGCTGCTACCACAGATACTAAAATCATGACAAAGACTAAAAGTTTCTTCACTTTTTCATCCCTCCTTAAAAAATAATTATCCTTCTTCCAAAGGTTCAAGCTTATTTATAAGTGATGCAAGATGCGCCGCTCCAAATCCATTGTCTATATTAACAACACCGATACCACCAGAACAGTTGTTCAGCATGGTCAACAGAGGTGCAAGGCCATTGAAATTAGCACCATAGCCCACACTTGTAGGTACGGCAATTACAGGTTTATCAACCAATCCTGCAACAACACTTGGAAGCGCACCGTCCATTCCCGCAACTACAACAACTACCCTCGCACCTTCAAACTTATCAAGATTTCCGAACAACCTGTGTATTCCAGCAACCCCAACATCGACAAGTACCTCTACGTTGTTTCCCATGATCAAAGCGCTTTCCTTCACTTCTTCCACAACCGGTAAGTCAGATGTTCCTGCACTAACTACAAGTATCTTACCAACTTTTGGTAACGGATTTCTTTCAACCACAATCGTCCGACCTATTTCATTGTATCTGGCATCTTCGAACGCTTCTTTCACCTTTTCAAACGTCTCTCTGTTTGCCCTTGTTGCAAGAACGTTTCCATGATGCTTGGCAAGAACTTTCATTATTTCGACAACCTGTTGCGGTGTTTTTCCTTGACAGAAAACAACCTCAGGAAATCCACGGCGTTTTGCTCTATGATGATCAACCTTCGCATAGCCAAGATCCTCAAAACCTTTGTCTTTAATACTCTCAAGAATTTTCTCGGCTTCTTCAAGGGATAATTCACCGTTTTTAACTTTCAGCAAGAGCTCTTTCAGATTCCTCAACATATTCAACCTCCTATTTCTTCATTCATGCTTCCAGTACGGTAACCTTCCAGATCGAGCGAGACATACTTGAATCCCTGTTTTTTAATGAAATCAACTATTTCCTTTCTTCTTTTCATAATCACTTCCATCTCTTCAGGCAAAACTTCTATTCTCACAGTGTTACGATCATGATATCTCACACGATCAAGGGTTAAATTGAGTTTTTTAATGTAATCTTCTATCTTTCGCAATCTTTCAAGATCTTCATAATTTATCTTCAGTCCATATCTAAACCTTGTGGCAAGACAACAACCAATCGGGGGTCTATTCCAGGTTGGTAGTCCCAGTTCTTTTGAAAGTTTTCTAATCTCTTCCTTGGTGAGTTCTACTTCCCTGAGAGGACTTTTTATCTTAAGTTCTTTTAAAGCCCTGATACCTGGCCTGTAATCATTTCTAACATCGTCATAGTTGGTTCCATCGAGTACGATATCAAATCCCATTTCTCGAGCAACTTCACTTATCTTTGTAAAATCAAGCAACTTACAGTAATAACAGCGCAATTCATCATTTTTGATGAATCTTTCATCAGTCAGCTCATCGACTTCCACCTCTACAAGTTTTACATCAAGTTCTTTTGAAAGCTTCCTGACGCTTTCAAGATCTTCTTCAAACCTTATCGGTGATTTCACGGTTACTGCAACCACGTTATCTTTTCCAAGAACGTCTATACAAACCCGAAGAAGAAAAGTGCTGTCAACTCCTCCTGAAAAAGCGACAACAACTTTCTTCATATCCTTGATTTTTTCTTTAAGGTTTTCGTATTTTTTCTGCGTTCTATTTTCCACCACTTTTCATCACAGCTCCTTTTAAAAGAAGTCAACCATAAAGGTTGTTTCAGCAGGAAGCATATCTTCCTCTATTTTAACATCGGAGAGTTTCTTTACCAGTTTCAAATCAACCGCTTCTTTCAAGGAAACGAATCCCGAAAAAACAGCAGCTGCTGTTTTTATATCCATTTCAAGCTGCGGAATTTTATCGGTTTTAACGACAGCCAGAGTGTTTTCTTTAGACGACACTTCGAATACGTCGTCGTTCCATGAAGCATTTTTATCGATTATTTTAATTACGAAAGAAAAATCAGCACTTTTGATTTTCAAATTCGATAATTTTTCAAGATTCACGATTCTCAACATTGCAAGTTCTCTTATATCCTGTTTTATACTCCTTTCTTTCAAAAACATATTGATGTTCAAATCCATCGGAAGGAACAGATCAAATTCTGAAAATTGATGAGAAAGTCCTTTTAGAAAACCTAAAACAGCCCTTAGGTGGTCATAATCGCTGGTTGCGATATGACTAACTCTTATCCTGTTTTTGCCTTCACCATCTCTTAGATAAGAAAAGGGAGCCAATGCAACTAATTCTTCATTTTTGAACACTTTTAACAATTGACGCGTTATCTCGGTTTCTCTAAGATCACCAACGTTGAAGCTCTTTAATATCCAGTTGTTCCAAGTCCATTCGTCACGAAGGGTAAGGTTGTATTTGTAATTCACGAGCTCATTATAGAAATTCACAGAATCCCTATCTGCGGTTTTTGCGATTTCAAAAGTGTAACCTTCCATATCAAAGTCCATTATTGAAGCTGCTGATATCCTCACAGATTTTGCAACTTCAAACAGTTCCCAGCCATATTTTCTGTAGAAATTTATGCTGAAAGGATACAAAGTTGATACAACCTGACCGTTTTTGTCCATAATTTCGATAGATTTGATCAGAAGATTTCTTATATAGCCTTTTCCTCTGTACTCAGGTCTCGAACACACAAAAGCTATACCACCCATCGGGAGTAGACTGTTTCTGAAATGCATATCGAAGTTGAATATCAACAAAGCGCTGATTAGCTTTTCACCTTCGAAGGCACCATATCCAGTTAGTTTTCCCTTTTCTTCTGCTTTTCTCAGAAGTTCGATGATCTTTTGGTTGAAATCTGCTTTTATTCCAAATGCAAAGGAAGATACTTCGGAAAACTGTTCAAAATCACTATCTGTACTTATTTTCCTAAATTCCATTTTCTTCGCCCCCAGTGTCAAGTTTTTTTTCGACATTCTGCTTGTTTGACTTTCCTTCGAGCAAATTATTGTAATACCTTATTGTTTGATAAGCAAAATCTATATCTTTATGTCTTGCGAATTCTTCAAGGATATTTTCCCATATTGCCTGCTCTGTATTTCTTCTGTTTTTCGGTTTACAAAGATACCTTATGGTCAGAAGTATTCCACTGCTTTCGACCTTTGTATAGACTATCGGCGTCAGTTTGGAATAAAAGATCATGTACTTTTTGCTCGCCTCTATTATCTGTTTTCTAACATGTTCTGTTATTTTTTCTGCATATCTTTGAGCGATTTCCGTAAGAATTTCCTTGGCTTTTTTCCAGTTGCTCTCGAAAGTTATCAAAACTGGTATCTCATTCCATATATATTCAAAACCTGCAACGTAATTTGCAATTGGATTGTTGAAAACCATTGAATTTGGAACATAAACAACTCTTCCCGTGCTCTGTTCCGCATCCACCCAATTCCCAATTTCAAGAAGTGTGAATTGAAGAATATTCGTGTCGATAACATCTCCACGCAGTTCACCAATCTGTATCCTGTCTCCAAGTTTGAATGGTCTTTTTACGATGATGAATATCCAGCCAAAAAAGTCCATTATTATATCTCTGGATGCTATCGCAAGACCCGCAGATAAAAGTCCAAGGAAAGTACCAATTGAACCAAACCCTTTGAACCATATCCTCAGGATTATCAGAGTGCCAACTATACTCGCAATGTATATACTGATTTTACCCAGAAAATACCTCTTTTTTACATCTATCGTTCTTCTAAAAATTATTTTCAAAATTATCGCCCTTATGACTATTATAATTACTATTGCGATTATAGATTTCAATATTTTCAGCTGATTTGCTGGGTCTATACCGGTTGTTTCATGGATAAAATTTATAATATCCTGCATGGAAATTACTCCTTCTCTATAAAGTTGAAAACTTCTGAAAGATTCTCCGCGATCTCTTCCGCAATCATTGTTCTTTCGGATTTATTTGTCGAATAAAGTTCTGCACTGAGGCCGTGTATATACACACCACAGATGGCAGCTTCAATAGGTGAAAGCCCCTGAGCCATGAAAGAACCAATCATTCCACTTAAGACATCTCCACTTCCACCTTTTGAAAGCCCTGTATTTCCTGTGACGTTCAGAAAAGTCCTTTTTCCATCTGTTATTATCGTTGTGCTTCCTTTCAGCACAAGAACCACAGCGTTTTCAGATGCAAACCCCTCTGCTTCATCAACTATTCTTTCATTTATCTCAGAAATATTTTTACCAATCAATCTTGAAAATTCACCAAGATGAGGTGTAAGAACAGCATTTGGAAGATCTTTCAGTATACTCTTATCTTTCGAAATTATGTTCAGCGCGTCAGCATCAAGGACGACCAGTTTTTCACGTAACTTTTCCAGCAAAATTCTAAAAAATTCAAGCGTTTCACTTTCCGTTGACATTCCCGGACCTATAACCACGGAATCAACTTTATCGGCGATTTGTAAAATCTGGGAGACTGAACTTTCATCGAAAAAACCAGCTTTAGTCTTTACAGGCAAACAAACAGCTTCTGGTACTCTACCTGTCACAACTGTATTGTATGGTTCAGGGACAGCTGTGTAAACCAGGCCACAGCCGCTTCTGAGGGCTCCCAAAGAAACGAGTACAGGTGCACCGGTATATTTCTTTGAACCAGATACTATAAGAACTTTTCCGAAAGTCCCTTTGTGTCCCCAGGAAGGTCTGAATGGGAGCAATTTCTTCACGGTGTTTTTAGTTATAAGTTCTCTTTTTATAGTTTCGGAGTTTCTCAAAGAAAACGGGATACCGATGCTGGCTATCTTCAACCTTCCAACATATCCACGGGCAGGATGAATGAAAAGGCCAAGTTTTGGAAGTCCAAAAGTTATTGTTAAATCTGCCTTTATGGCGGTGTTATAAATTTTTCCATTATCCGAGTCAATACCTGTTGGAACATCGACGGCGACAACGTATTTTCCATGAGAATTTATCAGCTCAACCAGCTGTGGAATGTTTCCTCTAAGAGCACCGCTTAAACCTATTCCAAGCATCGAATCAATAACTACATCGACATCTTTCAATTCTTTTTCGACGATTCTCAAATCATCTTCAGATTTTATTTCAATTATCTCTACCCCAATTTTCTTTGCAGCAAGATAATTACTTAGAGTCTCCTGACTCATTTTCTCAGCATTTCCAACCAAGATCACTTTCACATCATCCGTATAATCGAGTAACGTCCTCGCAACCACAAAACCATCCCCACCGTTATTGCCAGCACCGCAAAATACAAGAAAGCGTAGATTTTTTATATCTTCGAATTCTTCTTCCAGCGCCAGAACCACACTAATACCTGCCCGTTCCATCAATACTCTGCCATCTATATAGAACTCTTCTATGGTTCTTCTATCAATCTCACGCATCTGTTCAGAGGTTACTACTTTCATCTCTGTATTTCCTCCTTCTTTCATTCTCAAGATTTTCAAGTAATCTCATGGCGATTTTGTATTCTATTCTCGCTTGATCTATCATCCCAAGCTTTTCATACATCGCAGCAATTTCTGCATGGAGCATTGGAGATGAAGGATTTTTTCTGAGCATCTTTTTGAAAAAGTACAGAGCTGCTTTTCTGAACCCAAATTTTCCAAAAAGATTCGCCTTCAATTTTAAAGGAAGGATCAAATAAATTATTACTAAAAGACCGAAGGGTAAAATTCTGGTAGATACCCTGTAAATACTTGAAAAATCATAATTTCTGCTTTTGTTTTTCTGATTTCGAGACTCCTGAGATAGATCATTTGAAACCGTTGATAGTATCAGCGACAATTTTGAAACGAACTCTGGGGTATTTATGTTCCCAACCAAATTTCTAAGTGTTCCAAGTTCAGCACCGCTGAATGTGTTTTTCTCGATAAACTGCGTTCTGATTGTCAATTCACTGAGCATTGAAATCATTTGATTTTTCAACCTTTCACGTTTTACTTTAAGGTTCTCCCAACTTTCCAGATAATTCACAAGTTCTATAAGCTTTTTAGGAAGGAGTTCGTCAGGAATATTTCCAAAGTTCTGTGCAAAAGAATAAAGAGATCTCTCGAGAGAAAAATAGAGAGAAAGCTCTGCGTACAGTCCCACAAGTTCGTTTGTGGGGATTTTACCTGTTCGATTCAAACCTTCTATGAGAAATTCGGAGAGTTTTAAAGCTGCTATGTAGTCAGTTTCTTCAAGATTATCAAACTGGACGATGAAAAACTTTTCAAGCGTTTGAAAATCAGAACCGCTGAAAATACCAATTAAAAATCTTCTGAGATCGGTATCCAGAAAGGTCGCATCTTTCAAAGCTATTAACATAACAGGATAGAGTAAAATGCCAGTATCTTCTCTGAAAAATGTTTCGTATCCAGGTATTTTCCAGATATATTTCAACTGTTTGATTGCTTCTTTCAATTTTTCATAATCTTTGTTTTTAGCACCCAATATCATTACTTTTATTTGCTCTTCGAACTGAGGAAAAATGTTGAAGATGAGTTTGAAGTCTTCATCGAGTGGTTCATTTATGACAAGTAATTTCCTTCTCAGACCTTCCCAATCTTCTTTTACAATCAAGTTCACCAATTCCGGATAACTTTCACCGTATTTTTGAAAGATGAACCTTTTTGAGTACAACGAACAAGCTAAGGTCTCCTCTTTTTCCGACAGACCTTCTTTGATGACGATGTATTCGATTAATTTTTCAACGGCTTTTTCTAAGTTTTGAGGCGTTTTGCTGAGCTTTTCTATTTCTTCTATTTCAGACTGGGAAAAGACCAACGTAAAGGCACAAAGGAACAAAAATGTTAAAAAGTTTCTAAGCATGATGATATTTTTCCTCCTAAATGATATAATAACATTTGAAAGGTCAAAATTGAAAGAGGGTTAATAATGAAATGCGAATGGGTGGTGAAAAAACCTGACGAAAGCGAAGTAAAAAAGTTAATAAATGAATTCAATATACCAGAGTTAATGGCCAGAATTCTCGTAAATAGAGGTATAAAAACTCTGGAAGACGTCAGGTTTTTTCTGAATCCTAAGTATGAGTATCTTTTGGATCCTTTTCTAATGAAAGATATGGAAAAGGCTGTTGAGGTTTTACTGAAAATTCACGCCTTGAAAGAACCGGTTGTAGTATACGGAGACTACGATGTAGATGGAGTAACCGGTACTTATTTGTTATGTAAAATTCTTAAGGACCTGGGCTGGGAAATAGATTATTACATTCCCAACAGGTTTGAAGAAGGATATGGCTTAAGTATAGATGCGATAAAAGAGATCGAAAAAAGAGGTTTCAAAAACATAATAACTGTGGATTGTGGAATAACTTCAATAGAAGAAGTAAAATATGCAAAAACCAGAGGTTTCAAGGTGATAATCACAGATCATCACGAGCCAAAAGAAGTGTTACCCCCTGCAGACGCTGTTGTTAATCCTAAGCGTTCAGATGATACTTATCCGTTCAAAAATCTTGCCGGTGTTGGAGTGGTCTTCAAGCTGTTGAATGCTCTCAATCAGAAACTTGGATTTCCGGTTGATTTGAGAGATTACGTCGATATTGTCTCAGTTGGAACAATAGCAGATATAGTCCCCTTACTTCATGAAAACCGAATAATCGTTAAAGAAGGGCTCAAAAAAATTCAAAAAACTAGCAATGTTGGATTGAAAAAATTGATAGAGGCTGTTGGGATATACAACAAAAATATAACTGCTCATGATGTTGGATTCAGACTGGCTCCCAAACTCAACGCTGCGGGAAGGATTGACAGCGCGGGTTCGGCAGTCGATCTACTGCTTTGCACAGATGAGAATAAAGCTCAAATTCTTGCCAAACAGCTGGTTGAACAGAATTCAACGAGACAGAGTATTGAGAATCAGATTTTCAGCGAAGCCCTGAAAATAATAAAAGAGAATGGCTATGAAAATGACAGAGCTATCGTTGTTTCCAGAGAAGACTGGCATCCAGGAGTAATAGGTATCGTTGCTTCAAGAATCCTTGGAAAATTTTACAAACCGACACTTTTGATATCGATAGATTCCGATGGTATGGGGAAAGGTTCTGCAAGAAGTATTGAATCTATAAATCTTATGGAACTTCTTTCATGTGCAGAGGACCTTTTTGAAGAATTCGGTGGTCATCCAATGGCTGCCGGGTTCACTGTGAAGGCAGAAAACATTCCCAAACTCCGTGAAAGGCTCAACAAGAAACTCAAGGAGTATTCTGAGGATCTTTTTACACAGAAAATAGAAATAGATTCTGAACTCCTATTTGAGGAAATAAACGATTCGCTAATAGAAATGATAGACATAATGAGGCCTTTTGGTCAGGGCAACAGAGAACCAAAATTCCTCTTTAGAAACCTTCACGTTGAGCAGATAAGATTTTCAGGTAATTCTTCGGAACACCTGAGAATGATTATAAGAAAAGGTGATAAAAAATTTGAAGCTTTTGGATTCAATTTATCACCTAAACTTGAAGACTTCAAATATGTCAAACCTTCTCTTTTGAAAGTAGATATGGTTGGCTCGATAAAAAAATATGAAAGTTATGGTATGACACATGTTTCAATCGCCGTTGAAGACATTCTATTCTATGTAGACCCCATATTTGAAGACAACGAAAGAGACAGAAATTTTGTCTTCGAACTTGTTAAAAACTGGCGAAAAAATACAGACGATTCTTCAGAGGAAATAGATTCAGAAGAGGTGTTTCTGGAGAGTCAAAAATATCTGTCTATGAAACATCGAGAAATATACTCCATCCTTGAGAAAAATCCAAATGTTCTTCTTGTTTACTCGAATCCGAAGGTCAAATTGACCACCATGATAAACAAGATTTCCAAGAATCTAATTGAAAACAAGAGAACATTGATTTTGTCTCCAATAAATTCGAACCTTTCACAGACCTTCAAAGTTTTAAATCGTTTTTTCCAGAACCGGATGAGTTATTTGAATTCAATGCCAAACGAGATCTCCAAAGACAGCAAGATTCTTTTCTCCACAGTCACATATATTTCTGATGAACCGGATATTCTAAAAACTTTTGACACGATATTTCTTGATGAACCATATTATTTCTATGGCCTCAAAAACAGCAGTAAAGATGTCAGCAAAGTTATTGAATTACTACACAGCTGGCTAAAAGACGGAAAGGAATTGTACCTATTAGGAATGCAGTATTCTAACGAAACTATAAAATTCTTCGAGAAACTTTTCTCTCCTCAGTTCGTTATCAAAGAAGCTGTTAAGAAGAAAGAGCTTGGATTGATAGATTCACGAAATGTTAAAGACAAACTGAAATATATAAAAAACACAATAAGAGAAAATGGTTTTGTGATTGTAATAACTTCCTCACCTTCTAACTCTGTGAATCTTGTAAAGAACCTTGGTAATGAACTGATAGACATATTTAAAAATGGTGAGATAGTTTTCTACAACGAATTTTTAAAACTATTTCAGATGAAAAAAATTGAGAATCTTCTCAAAAAGAACAGAATAAGAGTCTTAATTTCAACTTCTTCTATAACCGATCTGAATATAGAATATGACAATGTTAACATAATCTTTTACGATGCTCCAAAAATCCCTCAGGAAATGTTGTTACCGATCCATGCAATTGATGGGAAAAGATCCTTAATAACACACATGACTTTTGGTAAAGAGGACATAGAGAAAAATCTCGAATTTCTGGATTCCATTTTCCCATCCAAGAAAAAGATAATGGAAGTTTATGAATACGCTGTGAAATATCAAAAAGAAGGCTGGGAAAAGATAAAAGAGGCGCTCGTTAAGGACAAAATCATAGAATCTGATTCATATTTCAAGATATATCAAAATATTTTTTCAGAGCTCGGATTATTGAACAATGGTAAAATCAAAAATTTAAACCCTTCTGAAATTCCAAAATCTAAAAGATACAGAGAAGGAATATTAGAAAAGGTCGTTGTTAACAGTTTCAGCAAAAAGCTCTCAGAATCATCTCCGAGAGATTTGTTAAAGATAATTACCATTTCGGGAGGGCGCTGAGTTGAAAATGCGTGATGTGTTCATCAAACTGAAGATTGGAATGGTATTCAGAGATGATATAGAACTTTTTGAGGTTTTTTCAGTGCTCAGAGATAAAGGAGTTTATGTAAGACTATTCCCAGCTCCCAGAAGGCTTGTTCCCGCCTGTACACTTTTACTTTTGATACAGTCTGAAGATTCACAAAGAGTTTTTCAGATCTTGAAAGATCTACGCAGAGAACCTGTGAAAGTTCTCGAGCTTGAAGATGATATAATATCTCTTCATTTCAAAGAGGATTAGTATGGACAAGATAGTATTCGGTATAGATTACGGAGAAAGGAGCTCTGGTCTGGCAAAATTAAACACCAGAGTTGGTTTTTCAGAACCTGTTGGGGTTTTTCATAACAGTGAACTCATAGATTTTCTCTCCAAAAGGTCTGACGAATTTGATACTCTGGTTATTGGATTACCGCTGAATCTAAAAGGTGAATTCAGTAGTATAACTTTCAAGAGCATTAAATTTGCCGAAAAAGTTCACAGAATACTAAAAAAAAGAGTTTTTCTTTTAGACGAAAGATTCACCAGTAGTTATGGTAAACATCTGTTCCTTCAAAATCCATCCGGTAGAAAATTCAAAGCTGTTAAGGATGCATTTGCAGCTTCCTTAATTTTAGAAAGCTTTTTTACAAATCCCTCTATCGCCAAAGAACTCAATCCTGAATTCATAATACTACCAAAAAAGATGGAAGAAAAAATAGCTGGAAAGAATGTGCTTGTAACAAAAAGATACAAGATAGGGAACTGGGTTGAAAAAGCCAAAAGATTAGTTTTCTTGACGAAGGATCCTTATTACTTTTATTTGCTGAGTAAGAACAAATTAGAAGTTCTGTTCGCTGATTTAGAGGATATCTCAGAAGAGTTAAGGAAAGAATTTGATATAATAATTTAATGCGCCTGTAGCTCAAGGGATAGAGCGCTGGACTCCGGATCCAGAGGTTGCGGGTTCGATTCCCGCCAGGTGCGCCAGAAAGATCTTGTTGTATATATGTTGTAAGAGCATGGAACCGAAGATGATGTTTGTCCTTATATCGAATAATTCTTCTACCTTCCTTTGAGAATTAAAATACTTATCATTTATCCATGAAAAAGTTGGCTGCCATATTTGCATTAGACCGTATGCAGGGAATCTATCCACTATTTTTTTATTGTCTTTTACTATCTGATAAGTTCCATTCGGATTGAAAGCGAATGGATTAAACGAAGATTCTCTTTCGATTATCGCAATTACAAGCTCGGGCTCCAAATCCTTTATCCTGAAAATTTTAGCCACTTTTCCAGTTGTGGCATCAAGAACTGCTTCCAGTATTTTATTTGCAAGATATCCTTTATCTATCTCAGGGGGAAGAGTACGATTCGTCTCCAGTTTTTTATTTATGTATTCGACTATTTTTTTATAATCTTTCCCTTTAGTTGATTTTCTCAACTCCATATACTTTTCGATAACATAAGATACGTATCTTCGGTCAACTTCAATTGCATTTCCAGCATCTAAAAAAGATTGACCAGCGTGATATATCCCCACGGCTTTTCGATAGATTTCTATCTTCTTGTTTAAGAAATAATCATCGCTCAAAAATGAAAAAACCGTTATCAAAAAAGCCATCAATAAAATAAAAATAGCCTCCAGATCAGAGGCTTGCGTTGTTGTGCGGTACCTTCTTCTATGAAGATTTCTCAAATTATTTGATCACGACTCCTTCTAAAAATTCATTCATTTCCAGCACTTTCACTTCTTCCAGATCACCGAACACTTTGTATTCATTCGAAATCATTTTCTTTTTGAAATATTCCAAAATTTCAAAGATCTTTTGATCAACCTTGAAACTGATCGGAGAAAAAACCAGTGCCCTATCTCCAAAATCAAAATAATTTTTCGGATTCTCAGATACTTTAAATTCATTCTGATAAATTTTCGAATAAACCACTCCCCAGTTTATAATGATATTCAGTAGGTTGTATTCTCTACCCTTCATAGACTGATCAACAAAAAATCCAAGATTTTCTATTTTCAATTCTTCAAGCCATTGGGTTAGTTCAGAACTGGTTGATAGATTCACAACGATTGAATAATCTCTAAGCTCTTTTGAAAGTTTCTCAAGAGTTCTTGTAGAAGTTTGAAAAACATCTAATTCATACGGGTATCCGGCTTCTCTAAGTCCCAAAAGCAAAGCATTAACCATTCTGAAATACATATTCTTATCGATAGAGTCTATCAAAACAGCAACTTTTTCCCCGGGTTTGTACAGACCGGCTGTCAATCCAAGCAAAAAAGTGGCCTGATAATCCTTGACAAAATAACCATGCGAATGATCATTACAAATCCACAGTTTCGATGATTCATTCATGAACCTTTCAAAAAAAGATTTCAAAGATGATTCAGTTACGAAAACAAGGTCATAATCGTCAAGCTGTTCGAAAATGTCTTCCGTTGCTTCGCTTAGAATTCCCAATTCTTTAATTTCAAGTTCAGGAAAAGCTTTGGCAAAATAAAGCTGACCTAATCTGTGAGATGCATTCCACAAATTTGCATCCACTTTTCCATGATATACGAATAGAACCGCTTCAGAAAAACACATTGAGAACAAAAATAACAGTGGAATGAAAACAAACAGTTTTCTCATCGTAGCGCCCCCTGAACAAATTGAACCTCGCCTTCCCCCACAGTATCTCTTATTTTTGTTTTAAAGCGTACTTGAAAATCACAACTGGATCCCCTTGAACGTCTATTAGCTTCATAATAACATAATTACCTTCGGTTGTTTTTATGAGATAAAGATGTGCCTTCGAAGGAACCGCTTTTTCGTTCCCATTGTTCAGTCCTTCAAGGTCCGATGTTGATTTCCAGTAGTAATCCCTTATTTGTTTCACTCCAAGATCTCTTATGAATTGCGTGGAATTATCAACTATTTTGAAGTACCATACATTTCCTTCTTTGGCCAGTACTAAATCGGGTTTCATGTTTATTTTACCATAATTTCCTGTTTCAAAATCCCAGCCTTTACCATCAACTGTATCACCGTCAGCAAACCATCTTTCAGGCCCAACAGTCATGAAAGGATCCAGAACAAAGCAACCAGAAAGCAACAAAAGCAAAATACCAGTTAAAGAAATAAAAGCAAATTTTCTTCGCATTATCGTATTTTCACCCCCGTTTTCTACTTCGTTTTTTACAATTTAAAGTATATCAGAAAAGCAGGCAAGATTTGAAAAAATTTAGCAAAAATGAAGAGACACTTATGCAGCCGTGATCGTGTTCTTGCCAAGTGTTTTCGAAATATAAAGAGCTCTATCGGCACTTTCAAACAAACTCTGCGCGGTTTCACCATCTTCAGGAAAGGAAGATATACCGATACTTGCGGTTATCCGGATACCATCTTCAAATTCCACATTTCTTATGTTTTTGAGTAATCTTTCGGCTATTTCTCTGGCTATTTTTTTAGAGATACCTGGAAGTACCACAACGAATTCGTCTCCCCCATACCTGAAAACACTGTCAAGCTCTCTGATTGAAGATTTTATTATCTTAGCCAGCTTTTTTAAGACAAGATCTCCAAAAAGATGACCGAAAGCATCGTTGATCTGCTTGAAATTATCAAGATCAATAACTATCAGAGAAAAATCCCATCTTTCTTTGCTTGATTTTGCGATCAATCTTTCCAGATAATTGTGAACTACCATGACTTATAGAAGTCATGGCTTCCCGCTTCAACCCGTGATGACTCGTAGACCGGAAGAGTTTTCCTTCCGTTCCGCCGCCAGAGC
>JARRBB010000091.1 GCA_029981435.1 Thermotogaceae bacterium
CTGGAACATCGGCAAAAGTATAGTTGAGAAACAAGAGGATATGGGCTGGGGCAAAAGTGTGGTGGAGCAGTTGGCTAAAGATCTACGGCGAGAGTTCCCAGATGTAAAGGGCTTCTCTTCAAGGAATATCTGGCGGATGCGTGCGTTCTATTTGGCTTTTACCGAAGATGTTAAAAAACTCTCACAGGCTGTGCCAGAAAGTTCATCTAAGGACCTCGCCCAACTTGTGCTGGCTCTCGATGGTGTAAATCTGCCACAAGCTGTGGCAGAAATTCCCTGGGGACATAATCTTACCATTATAAATAAAATAAAAGACGAAAAACAGAGGAAATTAAAGAAACAGATAAAAGCAAATCTGGAGGAGTTGGCATATGGATTCTGAAAAGAGTTTAAGGTTCATGCTATCCCATCCGGAGGGGCAATTTGTGGAGCTGAAGCGATCTGTTTCTAGTTCGGTTGATCGTGAGATAGTAGCATTCGCTAATTCAGGTGGCGGCCACATCATAGTTGGAGCCGATAATAATGGCAAAGTTGTTGGTATATCTGATGTTAATGATCAAATTTCAAGGTTGGAGAGTATAGCCAGAAACTGTGATCCTCCAATACCTTTGAAGATCAGTTCATATACACTAGATGGAAAAGAAATCCTTGAAGTTGAAGTTCCAGATGGTGAGGATAAGCCTTATTCTTGCGCTTCAGGGTTCTTTCTTAGAAGCGGCGCTAGCACCCAGAAGATGAAAAGAGACGAAATTGTGGAGTTTCTCTACTCAGTGGGACAGGTGAGGTGGGATGAGAAATCATGTAAAGATTTTCGTTATCCGGATGATTTTGACGAGGAGGCATTCAGGTACTTTCTGGATAGCGCAAAAATAACCTCGGCCGGAATGTCAAGTGAAGACTTACTGATAAATATTGGTGTTGCAAGGAAAACTAGAGAACGATTAATCTTCAATAATGCAGGGGTTTTATTCTTTGCCAAAGAGCCGATACGATTTCTGAGACACAACATTGTAGATTGTATACTTCTTGCAGGTACTGATAAGGTGGAGATCCTCGATAGAAAAGAGTTGAAAGGAAATCTCATGGAAAATGTGAAGCAGGCAATGATATTCCTAAAAATGCACTTGCCTTTAAGATATGAGATTAAGGGATTAAAAAGGAAAGAATTTTTAGAAATTCCAGAGGAAGCACTACGCGAAGCCATCCTTAACGCCATTATCCATAGAGATTACCATTTTGATACTGCGTGGATAACTGTAGAGATATACAGGGATAGGGTAGAGATTTCGGATCCCGGGGGGCTGCCACCGGGGATGCACCCCGAGGACCTCGGTAAGAAGAGTGTCCACAGAAACAAGATAATCGCTGACCTTTTTCACAGAATGGGTGAAGTAGAGAAAGCAGGCTCAGGTATCAATCGTATAAGGGATTTGTTGGCGACCAGTGGGTTGAGCGAGCCAGGGTTTGAGTTTAAATCATTCTTCACAATTATATTCGATAGGAAGCCACAAGTTATAACAGAACTTACAGATAGTGAAATGCTCTTGAAACGTGCTTATGATGGAGTAAATGAGGGAGTAGGTGATGGAGTAAATGAGGGAGTAAAATTGAGATTATCAAAAGAGTTGATCGAAATCCACGCACGGAAATCTATCACCCGCAGAGATATAGAAAAGCTCTTTAATGTGTCAACAGCCACTGCTGAAAGAGATATAGCAATGCTAAAAGATGTAAATCTTATAAGGTTCGAGGGCGCACCCAAAACAGGAAAATATGTTCTGACAGAGAAGGGAAAGAAGATGATAGAGGAGGCGGGGTATGGGTTCTGAGCAAGAATTTAATGAAACAGAAATTGGAAAGATTCCAGAAAAGTGGGATTTTAAAGGACTTCAGGAGGTTAGGCAGATAAATATGGGGCAATCTCCTAAATCAGAAACTTATAGCGAAGTTGGAAATGGGCTGCCTTTTTATCAGGGAAGGAGAGACTTCGGTAGAAAATATCCTACAGTTAGTGTTTATTGCACTGATCCAAAGAAAATTGCCATTAAAGGGGATGTCCTTTTAACTGTGAGGGCTCCTGTAGGCGAAATAAACGAAGCAATCGAAGACTGTTGTATTGGTTTAGGGGAGTCTCGGCTCTTAGATTGGATAATGGTAACAATGAATTTCTGTATTTTCTTATGAAATATTATGAACGCAAATGGAAGAGTCTTGAAACTGGAACGGTATTTGGTGCAACAAAAAATCGCCTCTATCCTTGGTGCTCTAGACGACAAAATCCACATGCCCCCGAAACAGCAGTAGTGATTACCAAGGAGGAAGTTGTAGATATATTTGGCTTTACCGAGAAGGCACGACCAGAAATTTCTATATACATCCGAGAGAAGTTTTTGCAGACGTAATTACAGATCGAGCAGCATCCGTAATTCTTGTCCACAATCATCCATCTAGGGTCTTAGAACCCAGTAATCAAGATATTTTTATGACAAAGCAACTTGTTGAGGCCGTATCAATTTCGGGTATTAAAGTATTGGACCATTTAATCATATCGAAAAGGGGACATTTGAGCATGAAAGATAGAGGTTTATTATGAACTTTCATTTCTTGATTTGGTAATTTATAATGATAGTTAGGATCGTATTTTTTCCCGTAAAGATTTTGGCGTTCTACCACCCACTTATTTTAAAAGAAAATAGTTGTTTGTTTATGCATATATTGTATTATCAAATATCATAGAAGACTGTATTTCAAAATAATTAAAAAGGAGGAGTTTTACAATGCTTTCTGATATCGAAATTGCAAGATCTGCAAAGCTAAAAAAAATTGATTTAATCGCAAACGAGCTGGATATTCCAGAGGAGTACTACAATCTTTACGGAAAGAACATTGCCAAAGTTTCCCACAAATATTTGAATGAACTTAACTTCAAAAATGACGGTAATTTAGTAATGGTCACTGCTATTACTCCAACGCCTGTTGGTGAAGGAAAAACTACAACAAGTATTTCACTATCCATGGCTTTAAACAAAATCCACAAAAGGTCAATAGTAACTCTAAGAGAGCCTTCTTTGGGTCCAGTAATGGGTATAAAAGGGGGAGCAGCAGGTGGAGGCTACTCTCAAGTCCTCCCTATGGAAGACATAAACTTACATTTCACAGGAGACATTCACGCCGTTTCCTCAGCCCATAACCTAATATCCGCAATTTTAGATGATTACATAAAGTACAATAAATGTGATATAGATTCAACCCAAGTCTCTTGGCCTCGAACTATGGACATGAACGATAGGGCTTTGAGAGAAATAATAGTTGCGTTGGGCGGGAAGCAAAACGGTTATCCAAGACAAGACGGTTTTATAATCACCGCTGCCTCAGAAATAATGGCAATATTATGTTTGATAGAAAATCTGGAAGACTTAAAGAAAAAATTATCTAATATAGTAGTTGCTAAAAATAAAAAGGGAGAACCAGTAACTGTAAAAGATTTAGAAATCACTGGGGCTCTTTCTGTACTGTTAAAAGATGCAATTAATCCTAACTTAGTTCAAACAATAGAAAATACACCTGCCTTTATTCATGGTGGACCTTTTGCAAATATCGCTCATGGAACCAATTCTATTTTAGCAACAAAACTTGCCTTGAAGCTTTCTGATTACGTTGTAACCGAAACAGGTTTTGGTTCTGATTTGGGAGGAGAAAAATTCTATGATTTTGTTTCTCCAACTTTTGGCTTAAAACCATCAGCTACGGTTTTGGTAGCTACAATACGGGCTTTAAAATACCATGGGGGACAAAACTTAAAGGATTTGAATACGCCAAACCTTGAAAGTTTAGAAAAAGGATTGCCTAACTTACAGGTTCACGTTGAAAACCTAAAAAAGTACAATATTCCTGTGGTTGTTTCTTTAAATAAATTTTACTCAGATACGGATGAAGAAATCAATATGGTAAAAGATTATTGTGATAAATTAGGTGTAGAAGTAAGTGTCAACGAAGGATTTGAGAAAGGTTCAGAAGGTGCTATAGACTTAGCTGAAAAAGTGGTAAAAGTTAGTGAACAACAATCCGAATTGAAAAGTATTTACGATTTTAAAGATCCTTTAGAAGTGAAAATAGAAAAGTTAGCAAAAAATATCTATCGTGCTTCCAAGGTTGAATATTCTTCGGAGGCCTTATCAACAATTAAATTTTTGAAAAAATACGGATACGAAAATCTCCCTGTAATTGTAGCAAAAACCCAGTATTCTATATCCGATGACCCGAAAAAACTTGGATTTCCAAAGGACTATACTTTCACAATACGAGATTTTGAACTTTCGGCGGGCGCAGGGTTCATTGTTGCGTTGGCTGGAGATATATTGAGAATGCCTGGCCTTTCAAAGGTTCCCAATGCAGTGAATATGGACATAGACAATGAAGGAAACATATCCGGCTTGTCATGAGGATGCCGATAAAATTGCTTTTAGGGGGTATCACATTATGTTAATTGAAGTAGACAATATTATTGATGAAATAAAGGCAGAAATATCATCACTTAAAGAAAAAGTTCCTTATGAACCCAAATTAGTAAGTTTAGTTGTTGAACCCGATGAATCTACCAAATCTTATCTTAACTCTCAAAAAAGAAATGCAAAAAAATTTGGAATCAACTTAGAAATTGTTGAAAGTAATGATTTGACTAACGATTTAAGAAAATATAATGAAGACGATGATACTGATGCAATCTTTATTGCAAGACCTTTAAAGAAAGGATACACTGAATTAGATATAGCAAAATATATCAATCCAGAAAAAGATGTTGAAGGGGTAAGTTTACATAACATCGGTTCTATGTTTTACGAAAAAGAATTGTTTGTACCTTGTACAGCAGAAGCGGTGGTGAAAATAATAGAAGATACAACTGACGTTAGAGGTAAAAATATCGTTATCCTTGGAAGAAGTACAACGGTAGGGAAACCCGCTGCAATAATGCTTCAAAGACACGGAAGGGATGCCACTGTCACGGTCACACATACAAAAACTAAGAACTTAAAAGAGATAACCAAAGAAGCAGACATCTTGGTTGCAGCAATAGGTAAGGCTAATTTCGTTGATAGTACTTTTGTAAAAGAAGGAATGATCGTGATCGATGTGGGAATAAATGTAGTGGATGGAAAAATAGTGGGTGATGTAAATAAAGATGTCTCAGAAATATGCCAGTTAACACCTGTACCCGGTGGTGTTGGAAGCGTCACAACAGCTATTCTAATGAGAAATGTTTTTAGAGCGGCTAACAATAAAAAGGGAGATATGCAACTT
>JARRBB010000092.1 GCA_029981435.1 Thermotogaceae bacterium
ATAGAGATGTAAATGCTGCTAAGAATTTAGCTAATTATGTAATGCTTTCAGTAGGGCAGGGACTGTCCGAGATTAAGCCTGTGGACCATGCACTGACGGCGGAACGGAAGGAAAATCTTTCCGGTCTACGAGTCAACATGGGATGAAGCAGGAAACTACACCTTTTGTAAGGTGTGGTAGTTCACCCTGTAGGAATACTGGTAATAGATCTCAACAACCTTAAAAAGTTTGATGGAAAGAATGGAGAGATGGCGAACACATGAACCTGCACACAGCTGGAAATGATTTAACAAATGATATATTGAATAGATCGCCGCATGGTATTAAAAAACTTGAAAGAGCTTTAAAAGTTGGAACTCTGGTATTTTGGAATGTGCCTGAAGGCTTCACAAAAAAAGAAAAAAGTATTGTTTTCAAAAATAATCAGAAAGTTGGTTATTTGATACGCTAAGCTGTTTCAAATGAATTTTATCGTTGAAAAAATAATTATTTTAGTATCTCTTGTAGTTTCAATCCTTTATCTTTTCTCTATAAGATCCAGATTGCTGTATTCTAAATACAGAAGTTTGCCTTTTAAATTGATCGGGAAGATATCAGTAATAATACCTGCAAGAAACGAGGAAACTAACATAGAAAAACTTTTAAAAACACTAATTAAACAGTCTATTGAACTTCATGAAATAATAATTGTGAATGATAATTCCAGCGATAATACAGCAAATATCGTCGAACATTTTTCAAAAAAAAGCCGAAAAATAAAACTAATAAATCTTCTTGAAGAACCACCAGAGGGTTGGACTGGGAAATCCTGGGCATTGTGGAACGGAGTGAAAAATTCATCGGGAGATTTACTCTTATTCCTCGACGCAGACGTTGAACTTGATGAAAGGGCTATAGAGATTTTAGTTCAAAAATACAATGAATCGGGTGATGTCATTTCAGTCTGGCCTTATCAGAGATTTGAATGTCTTTACGAACACTTAACTTTAGCAGCAAACCTGCTAATTGTATACAGTAGCAAAAATTTTCCTTTCTTGGGAAATAAGCCTGCAGGTCTTTTTGGGCCAGTTATTTTTACTTCAAGAGATGATTATATTCAGATAGGCGGTCATAAGGCTGTAAGAGAAAGTATTCTGGAAGATTTAAAGCTTGGCAAACAGTATCTCATTCACGGTAAGAAAATCGACAACTACCTTGGAAATGGTCTTATAAAATTCAGAATGTATCCTGAGGGTATAAAACAACTGTTCGAAGGTTACACAAAAAACATGGCCTCTGGATCGATTTTTGGAGGTTTTTGGAATTTTATAGCAGCCTTTTTGTGGATGTTTGGAATATATCTTTCGATATTCAGGATTTTTGATTCACTCTGGAATCTTTTACTTTATATCACGTACATTTTTATAATCCTTATCCTTTCAAAACCTTTAGGTGATTACAAATGGTATGACTTCCTCTTCTATCCTGTACATTTTTTGTTCTTTCTGAGTGTGTTTATCTTTTCTATTTTTGAAACTGTTTTCTTAAAGCAAGTTTCTTGGAAAGGGCGAAAAATAAGTGTACAAAGATAATTTCTGGATTATAGCAATGATTATACAGTTTTTGTCTGGTTCAGTTATGTATTCGCATATTATAGCCAGAATGTTGAAAATCGACTTAACAAAAGTAAGAGATGGTAATCCAGGCTCCACAAATCTTTGGAGAGCAGCAGGTTGGAAATTTGGGCTTCCCGCCTTGTTGTTGGATTATTTTAAAGGAGTTTTTCCTTTAATAATATTCATCTGGACGGGTCAGATATCCAATGGTTTCTTTGTATCTCTGATAGCCTTAT
Organism: Thermotogaceae bacterium; assembly: GCA_029981435.1. GTDB lineage: Bacteria > Thermotogota > Thermotogae > B21-G9 > HyVt-16 > HyVt-16. Next base: position 1,832 of record JARRBB010000092.1, read on the forward strand.
CTGGTGTATTGGGCCATGCTTTTTCGCCTATGTTGAAATTCAAGGGTGGAAAAGGTGTTGCAACTACATTCGGCGCGTGGACCGTTTTAACGGGTTGGGAAGCCCCCACAATATTGGGTTCTTTTTTAACAATATTTTCACTTTTAAAACCTAAGTCTTCGCCCAGAGAAGACTCTGTAAAGTACATTTTGGGATTGTTTATATTGGCAATTTATGTAACTATAAAATCTTTTATCATAAAGGATTGGTATCTGGTAATTTTCTACATCGGCAGTCTTTTGATAGCGTTTTATAAAAATAAAAAAGAACTTGTCGGCGATATATGAGGTTTTCTTGGGTTGTATTCTTTCTCTGAGACAATTAAAGTCGGTAAGAAAAAATTATTCTTTTAATTTAGATATTCTTGAGATCTTTTTGAACATAAGAAAACATTCGACGACTACTAAAAGTGGAAATAGATGATAGAAAGATACAAATACAGATAATATTATAATGTGTAAGATATTCAATTCGGTTTCGCCATGTGCAAGCCCTGATAAATTTGCATAGATCTGTGATGCAAACAGATTTACCGTTGTCAGGACAAGGAAAATAAAGAGTCTTCTAGTTTCTTGCGAGTTAATGATTCCTATAACCAGAATTCCTGTACCACCTATCAGAGTTAAGAAAAACAATTCAGCTGGCATAAAGAAGTCATACAACAATTTTCCATGTACTATTAATTCTATTATTGTAAAGAAAACAGGTGCACCCAATGGTATCAAAGCGGTTATGATGAAAACGATCATGAGGACTTTCTTTATAATTTTAATCACCTCCTTCAGTTGATAAATTAATTATAACTCCTGAAAAAAATAGATGGTAGAATAAAAGCAGAATAGTAGGGAGGTGTTATAAAGATGAGAATTGCTGTCGTACATGATCTGAATCCCACCAAAGACGAAGAACAGATGATAATATCGGTTTTAAACGCACTTAAACTCAAATATGATGCAGTGGCAATACCGTTTGATGAGAACTTTATAAAGAATATCAGAAATGTTGATTTTGTATTCAATCTTTCCACTCACGGTGGAAAAGAAACGCGACAGATACATGTTCCAGCTATACTTGATTATCTTGGAATACCATACACAGGTCCTTCTGCTTATACTCACTCTGTTTGTATGAACAAAGGTACAACTAAGATAATACTTCAAAGATATTCGATACCAACTCCAGAGTTTATGATTTTTGATATTGGTGAATTTCCTGAAAAAATAGATGTTGGTAAAAAATACATCGTTAAACCTATTCGTGAAGGAAGTGCAAAGGGATTAACAGAAAAGTCTGTCGTTGATAACATAGAAGATATGACGAAAGCTATCAAAAAAGTTCATTCCGAATTCGAACAGGCTGCTCTTGTAGAGGAATTCATAGATGGTATGGAACTAAGTGTTGGACTTGTTGGAAATTTTAATCCAGTAAGTGATCTTGAAGTTCTTCCGATACTTGAGATAGATTTTTCAACGTTGCCTGAAGGACTTGAAAGATTCTATTCTTATAGGGTGAAGCATTTATATGGTGAACAAACTAATTACGTGTGTCCTGCAAGAATAAATCAGGAAATTGAAGAAAAGATAAAAGAGTATGCCATGAAGATATTCAAAATACTCAATTTAAGAGATTATGCACGTATGGATCTGAGAGTTAAGAACGACGAAATCTATTTTCTTGAAGTTAATTCGATGCCTATGCTGATTCCTGTATATTCAGATATTCTTAAAATGGCGAATGCCAAGGGATTCAGCTACGATGAATTCATAATAAAAATATTTGAAACCGCATGTAAGAGAATAAGCAAGAAAGGGTGAAAATTGTATGAAAAAGAAGAAAGCAGGTTTCACATTGATAGAGCTTATAATAGTAATGGCTATTATTTCTACCCTTTTGAGTATAGTTACTCCAACGGCTGTTAATGCACTAAAAAGAGCGAAGGCTACACAAGTTGCTTTTAATCTTAGGAATATATCAACAGCTCTTCAAATATACTATCTTGTTAATGATTCAATAGCTGATATCCAAACATTAAAAAACTCGGGGTATCTTTCCGGTAATACGGCAGATTATTCAATTTATGATTTCACAACTGGAACTGAACCTACAAATGATTCCACAACTCTTGTCGTTGTTTATGAAGGGAACAGTGTTGATTTGAATTATATAAGGGACAAAGTATGGGATGCTGTTTTTGAATATGGAGATGGTGGCAAACCTGCCGTTAAGGTTTTCATAAAATAAAGGAGTGCTATTCTTATGAACATGAAAGTACCACCTCAGAATCTGGAAGCAGAAGAAGCAGTTATAGGAAGTATACTGATAGATCCAGAGATTGTGGGAGACATAATGGAAATCATAACCCATGATGATTTTTATCTTGATTTTCACAGAAGTGTATTTGAAGCTATGGAAGAACTCTACGATTTGTCTGAACCGATAGACATATTATCAGTATGTGAAAAATTGAGAAGCAAAGGGATACTTGACAAACTTGGTGGAGAACTGAAAATCGCACAGCTTGCTGATGCTGTTCCCACATCGGCACATGCGTTACACTATGCCAAAATCGTAAAGGAAAAATCTATATTGAGAAAATTGATAAATGCCGGTACCAGGATCGTCGAGTCAGCATATTCTGAAAATGATCTTGATACAATACTTGACGAAGCCGAAAGAACCATATTCAGTATCAGCGAAGACCAGATTACGAAAAGTTACTCGGCCATGGAATCCATAATGCACGGAGTCTTTGAGGATATTGAAAAACTCAAAAAAAGAGGTGAATCTCCTGAAGGAAGGATACTGGTAACAGGTAATCCAACGGGATACAGGATACTCGATAATCTTACCATGGGATTTCAACCATCGGATCTGATAATAGTTGCTGCAAGACCTTCAATGGGAAAAACAGCTTTTGCGCTCTCTGTTGCAAGGAACATGGCTCTAAAATTTGACAAAACTATAGGAATATTCAGTCTCGAAATGTCAAAAGAACAACTGGCTTTAAGATTGTTGTCTGCTGAAGCCTTCGTTGAACTTTCGAAAATCAGATCGGGATATTTGAATGATCAAGAATGGCAGAGACTGACTCATGCTGCTTCAAAATTTTACAAGTCCAAGATCATAGTTGACGACGAACCGTCGCTTGATCCAAGAACTTTGAGAACAAAAGCAAGACGTATGAAGAAAGAATATGGACTGGATGTTATAGTGATCGATTATCTCCAACTGATGCATAACTCAAGAAGAAACGAAAACAGGCAACAAGAAATTTCGGAGATATCTCGTTCGCTGAAGCTCCTTGCAAGAGAATTGAATGTAAGTGTTATTGCAGTATCACAGCTTTCAAGAGCGGTTGAACAGCGTGAAGACAGACGACCAAGATTGAGTGATTTAAGA
>JARRBB010000093.1 GCA_029981435.1 Thermotogaceae bacterium
AGTCTCATTTTTAAGCACTCATTTCTTCAACTTATTCTGTTTCTTTTTCCATTCCCATGTCCAAATATCTTCTGCCTGTAATCCATTCTTCGTTTTGATCTATCAAAATTGAACCTATAAGCCTTACTAAAGATCCAACACTTGGAAATGCTCTTACTACTTTTCCACGTCATTTCAACTCTTTATTCAATTTCTCAAGTACATTCGTCGTCTTTGTTCTTCTCCAATGTGATTGAGGAAATACCCTGTAGTTGAATAAACTATATCTGTATTTTTCAAAGTTCTTCGCCGCTTTCTTAACTCTTGAATACTTATCAAAGACTTGAGTTTAAAAAAAATTCTCTTATCTGGGGCTTATTCAACTCAATCGTTCCATATCTTGTCTTCAAAGAACAGTACCTGTAACCACTACAATGTGCCTTCTTTAAATGGCTTCTCTCGTATTCATTGGCTCTGAGTTGAATCTTTGCTTCCTCAAGTATAATCTTGTTTAGAAAAAACTGAACAATTCCTTCATGGTTTTCCTTGTTATCTTCGAGATATTAAAGCATAACATTTTAAGTTTCATGGTTCCTGTATCTTTCCTTATTTAGAAGTTGGTTACTTCTATTTTAGGATACAGGAACTTTTTTCCAACTCCCAACTTTTATAGCATTTATTGTACACTATCTTTTGATTGACACTCTCGTTTTGTATCCTAAGCTCTTTAGGTTTATCAACGATTAATTTTACATTGGTCTAGGTGAAATATATTTATTTCATAAAAATGTTTTCATAATGCCAGGTAAGGAATTCAGGATTTGGTTTATTAACATAGTTATCTGGAACAATTATTAATTTTGAATTGTTTAATTTTTTGTAGTCTGATTCAACACTAACTTTTGAACTTATCAATACTTTGTAATTAGAGTGATTTTTTTCAAGAACTATTGCTAAGTATCCTCTATCAAAAAGTGCGTGAAGATCCCTTCTAATTAATATACCATTACTGATTTTATGCGGCCCACCAAGAGAAAAGGGTTTAATATGTGCTGCTTCAAGTGCAGGTAATAGTTTTTCACCTGTTATAGCACATGTTTGTTTGTACTCATCAGCTACAAGTGCTCTAAAAGCTGATTGTCCAAGTCTTGGAAAAATGAGTTGTGGAGTACCATAATTTGCTTCTATCTCTTTTACTAAAGTTTGTTGTGATTGATTCATTGAAGTAAACTGAGATGCTCGAAATACTTTCATAACTGCCTCTAGCAATTCTTTCCCATAACCTTTTTCAATGGAATATTTTTTACCTTGCTGAATACCCCTTTTCCAGTCTTCTGGTACATCAATGTAATCTGACTCATTTAAGAAGAACGGGGAGTGCAAAATTACGCATCCAATAATAGGATCTTTATCTCCGACTGGATTATTACGATATCCTGAAATTCTTTTTCTAAATAACAATAAATTTGGTACTCCATTCATTTCACCAAAAGAATACCAAGCATACGAAAGAGGTAATCTTAAAAACCTTACAAAAAATCCACCTCCAGCGATTTTGTGAATAGGACTGTGAAGTTTGAATAGAAAAAGCTCACCAGGTTTCAGAGCAACAAAGTTTCTGCCACTCGGTATCCAAAAGTTTACCTCTTCTAAAGACCCTTTTTTCTTGTTTAATTCTTTTAGAAATTTAAACCAATCGTTATCAGTGATACCAACGTATAAGCTTGACATACTGTCACCTCAATAGATACTGTACTAAAGAGAATACCAAAATCATTCTGTTTCAAAACTAAATACCATGATCAATCCCTCATAACCACTTTTTCTTCTTGAAGTATATCCACATTCCTATTCCAATAGAAAGCATCACCAGCAAAACTAATGGATAACCAAACTTCCACTCAAGTTCTGGCATGTATTTGAAATTCATCCCATAAATTCCAGCAATAAAAGTTAATGGAATAAATACCGTAGCTATAATTGTCAAGACTTTCATAATTTCATTCATTCTATTGCTTACACTTGATAAATACACATCCAGTAATCCACTTACTACATCCCTCAATGTTTCAACTGTATCGATAATTTGTATAGTATGGTCGTATACATCTCTAAGATAAATTGATGTTTTCTTTTCCATCAAAGGTGAATCCTCTTTGTGAAGTGTATTTAGAATCTCTCTTAACGGCCATATTGTTTTTCTCAATTCAATAAGGTTTCTCTTTAACCTGTGAATTACCTGAACAATTTCGGGTGATGGATCTAATATAACCTTATCTTCAAGATCTTCAACTCCATCCCCCAGCTTTTCAAGTATTACAAAATAGTTATCAACGATGATATCTATCAAAGCGTAAAGTAGATAGTCTGCACCATTTTTTTTAATAATACCCTTGTTATTTCTAATTCTGTCTCTTACAGGTTCGAAAACATCACCCTTTCTTTCCTGAAAAGTGAAAATAAAATTTTTTCCTAATATTATGCTGACCTGCTCTGATTCTATATAATGAGATTCTTCATTGTATGTCAGCATCTTCAGTACAACAAAAATATAGTTTTCGAAATATTCAACTTTAGGTCGCTGATGAACGTTAAGGATATCCTCAAGTACAAGTGGATGTAGGTCATAGTGCTGACCTATTTTTTCGATGATATCCACCCTATGCAGTCCAACTACATTTATCCATGTAACAGTTGGATAATCCCTGAAGGGAAAGCATTCTTCAACATTTTTTACCTCAAATTCTCTATATCCATTTGAATCATAATCGATAACGGTTATTTCAAAATCTTTTGTTTCATCACCTGTATAAACGAGAGTACCTGGTGGCAAGCCTTTTTTCTGAGACATTCTTATTTTTCTTTTCATAATTTCACCTCATGATGAGTTTAATATCACATAGAATATATATTAAAGCTAACAAACAGTCAAATTATGAAAAAATCTGACTCCTCGGAATGAAAAGGTATAAATAAACCTCTCTGAATGTAACCAATGTTACGGAGTTTTTTGAATTTTGAAGTATACTCTAATTGATACATCAGCTAAAGATAGAAGGAGGGATTTCTATGTTGTACAAAGCTTCAGATTCTCCGAACCTAATTGAAGAAAAAGGGATTGATGCAAGAAGATTTTATGAATCAGACAAAGCAATTATCGCACAGATTACTCTTGAACCAGGTTCGAAACTTCAAAAACACAGCTCAGATGAATTTGCACTTCTTTATGTTGTTTACGGTCAGGTCGAAGTTGAAATAGAGAATAGAGTGTATACTTTATCAGAAAGCGAACTCATTGAATTTTATCCCGGACAGATTCATTCCGTTGCTAATAATTCTTCAAATTTAGCAAGAGTTCTTGTGATAAAGATAAAGTGATGACACTATAATAAAGAGGGTTCAAGAACATGAACATTTATCATCCTGAAAACTATCATGGAAAAAATAAGAAAAATTTTTTCGAAGGCTGGTACTTTAAAAACTCTGATTCTCAGCAAAAATACGTTTTTGCTGTTATTCCAGGTGTGTCAATTGGGGATGACTCTCATTCGTTCATTCAGATAATAGACAACGATGGTTTCTCAAAATATTACAGATTTGACTTTGACGATTTTAAATCCTCGAACAATCCTTTCAGTGTATCCATAAGAAATAATTATTTTTCCCTGAAAAAAATCGTTTTGAATCTTGAAGATATCTCAGCTGAACTATTTTTTGAAAATATAAAACCATGGCCTGTTACTTTATTCAAGCCTGGAGCTATGGGACCATACGGATTTTTGAACTTTCTGGAATGTTATCATGGGATTTTGAGTTTCAATCATACAGTAAAGGGAACAGTTGTTGTAAGAGGTAAAGAAAAGGATTTTAAAAAAGGAAAGGGTTATATAGAAAAAGATTGGGGAAGATCATTTCCAAAATCCTGGATATGGTCAGCTTCAAACGACTTTGAGAACAGCGACGCATCATTCACAGTTTCAATTGCAAATGTACCTTTTGGAAGAAGTTATTTTGTTGGATTCATATTGGGACTTTATTTAAATGGTAAGATTTATCAGTTCACCACTTACAACGGTGCGAAGATTCATGAACTTTATATCGAAAATAATAAGATATCCTTCAAGGCGTCAAGAAAAAAATACCATCTTGAAGTTGAGATAATCAAAGGAAAAGGGAACATACTTCTGGCACCTAAAAACGGAAACATGGTGGGAAGAATAAATGAAAGTCTCGATTCTGAGATAAGAATAATTTTTAGAAAAGGAAATGAAATAGTTTTTTCTGGTAAAGGAATAAACGCAGGATTGGAAGTTAATGGAGATATCTTGAAAGACATAAAAAATGATAAAAAAGGTAAGGTGTTCTTGAAAGAATAATAGTTTTGATCGTTTGACCAGACCTGTCTGTCATCACGAATGCTATTTTTTATCCCAAACTTTGAAGCTGATAAATGGTTTTTGAAAGACAACAGGAGGGAATCAAATGTTTAAAGCTATGAGAAGATCTGAAAGACAACTTTCTAAAGAAGAAGCTCTTAGAATATTAGAAAAAGGAGATTACGGAACACTTTCAACCTGGAATGGTAGATATCCATATTGTGTTCCTGTGAATTACATATTTTTAGATGGAAGTATATATTTTCATACAGCTTTGGAGGGACATAAGATTGAAAACATAAAAAATTATCCCTTGGTAAGTTTTAGTGTGGTAACAAAGAGCATCATCAATCCTCGTGAACTTTCCACAAGATATGAGAGCGTCATCGCTTTCGGAAAAGCAGAGCTAATAACCGATGAAGAGGAGAAGAAGAGAATTCTGCGTAATCTTGTAAAAAAGTTTGCACCCGATTATGAAAGTTTGGGTGAAGAATGCATCTCATCAACTTTAAAACAAACAGGTATAGTTCGTATTTCAATAGAGCATATAACGGCTAAAGCAAACCGCGGTTAACTATTTTCATGAACTAACACGCCATATAGAAGATATGACTCACTGATTCGAGACACTTCTCAACCATTCTTAAGTAGTGATATCTTTCCTCAATATAAGTAACTGCTTGACACTTTCAATTTTATTAATCAATTTCTAATCGTTAAAAACCTATATATCAATTATCAATCTCTTTCAAAGAGTATCTAAATCCGGACTTTGTCAAAATTATCAATGCTGCTAACTTTTAGCGGCGAAAGTGATTGAAAACACAGATCATTTAAAGTAAGATTCCTCGTCACTTCGTTCCTCGGAATGACATCATGAAATTGTCATCCCAAG
>JARRBB010000094.1 GCA_029981435.1 Thermotogaceae bacterium
GCAGCATTCATCCAATACTTAAGTTGTTCGTCCGGGATGGAACCGAGCAATTTGACATATTCTTGAAGACCAAGTTTATTGATTTGCTTTTGAAGTTTGTCCCTGAGAGGGCCATTACCCCCTATATAACAGGCAACATCGTTTCTCTCCCTGACAACTAATGACATTGCATCAATGAGATACTGAAAACCTTTCCTCTCGATTAGATTGCCGAGACCAAACACCATCTTATTGCTAGAAGGAAATCTTAAGATTGTTCTTGCTTCTTCCTTATTCATAAATGGCAACCTTTTTGGATCAAAACCATTGGGGACGTAGAACACATTATGATTGAACTCCTTAAGGAGAGGAATGTCTTTTTGATTAACCCTTATCAACGCATCAGCATTTTTCCATGTCCAATATATTTTTTCATTTTCTGACTTATATTCTTTCAAAAACCAATCCCTATTTTCGTGTATGGTTATTATAGACGGTAATCCATATTCTTTTCCCAACTTTACAGCGGCGTATCCACTTGGCCAAGTAAAATGAGCATGAATTAAATCGAACTCTGGCCTCTCACGTTTGATGACTTTCAAGGTAGCTTTAAAGAAGTTGTCTCCGAGTCTCATTCTAAAAAACGATACTGGAGCATGAAGAAATCTTGGATAATACACTTTGACATTCTCGTAAGAGTAATCCTTCAAATTTCGTTGATAGCCCATGGGTTGGGGAGATATAACTGTTATCTCCTCAAAATATTTCCGTAATTCATCAACTTGCCCTTTAACGAAAGAGCCCCCATAAAACGAGCCATCTTTGTTAGGAAACAAATTTGTTAAAATAAGAAGTTTCTTGGCCTTAAACATGGTTTTTCACCACCTTGGAATATACACTCAAAATAATTTGCTCGACAAAATTCCAAGTATACTTCTTTAAGTATATTTTATGCCCCTTATGCCCTGATTTTTTTAAATATTTTGGATTCAGTAACAAAAAGGATAACATCTTTTCGACGTCTTTCTCATCGTATTTCACGGCCCATCCTATTTTCATGGTTTCAACGAGCTCAGCTAATGCTGTTCCATGAGATACGAGTATAGGGGTTTTAACACTAGCTGCTTCGAAAAGTTTGTTAGGTATGCTCAGCCTGTTGTTTTCAAATTGAGGGTCATATATTGCAAATGTTATATCTGCCTTAGAGAGTTCCTTCAATACCTCTTTATGTGGGATAAACCCAAGATAATCATGATCTAATTGCTTTTTCAACTCTTGTTCAATTTTCTCCCAACCTTTCCCAGCCACTCTATACTTGATCCCCAATTTTTTGGATATCTTTGCCATCTCAAGGAGGAATCTATGCCCGGAGATAACTCCTCCATAAAAAACCGTAAACATTTTTGATCTGGACTCTTTCTCATATGGAATTGGCGGTACAGTGTTTAAAACAGTGTAAACGTTTCTATTTCTTCTAAATATTATCTCACTTACCCTATGACTGGCTGTTAATATAACATCCGCATTTTTTTGGAAAAATGCATCTATTACTCCTACAACATTTGAAGAAAAAATTGGAGAAGCCTCTTTGACTAAGCTTTCATACAAATCATGTATATCATAAACCCACTTTGTGCCTCTGAGCTTTTTAAAAATAAGGCCTAAAATAGCAGTATCAAAATCATGGGTATGGATCACATCAGGTTTTAACATGGAAATAACCCTAAATGCATTAAAATAAAATAAAGGAAGCTTTACAGCCATTGATGGACCATACTTGGCTCTAGGACCAACGCGAATAACCTTAAATCCTTCGACTTTCTCTTCTTTAGGGTATTTTCCTTCCCTATTCCAAGCGACTATAATAACCTCATGGCCGGCTTTAGTCAGGCTCTTAGCTTCTTTGTACACTCTCGGATCTGGTTTGAATGGGTTTGTAACGACCATTACTATCCTCATTCTATCACCTAAAGGCCCTCTTCCCAAACAATAATCCTGCTACAAATCCAAGGCTTATCAAGTTATGGAAGATCCACATTACCGGAGGAAGAGCAAGAGCATCAGCGTTTTTTGTTCTTCGCCATAGCCTGAAACCTTCGCCAAGGAGCAGAAGCCAGTAAAGAACAAATGGCCATGCCAAGGCTTTCCACAAAGGGAGCAATATCTCAAATCCCAAAAAACCTAGAGGGAACAGCCATAGTGGAGAAAAGTAGCCTTTTCGTATTGCCATACTTTTAACTGCGCCATAGTTAAAACTCTGCTTTAAGAATCCTTTCCACGTTGAACGAGCAAAGTAATAGCTCACAATACCAGGATTAAAAAATAGTTTGTAGCCTCTTTTGTTTATCCTAAGATTGAATTCGAAATCATTCCCTATTATCATGTCCTCGTCGAAACCTCCGATTTCTTCAGCGATTTTTTTATCGTAGAGTGCAAAAGCAACTGTTTTGGCAAAATGTGGGTTTTCTTCATACCAAAAAGTACTTGCACCAGAAAGAGGTGAGGAGTATATTAAGGCGACAAACTTGGCCAACCGAGTCTCATAGAGTTTGATTATTTTACCTCCGACACCGGCAAGTTTCGGCTCTTTTACCTTAATTTCAAAAAATGTCTCAACACTTTTTCTTAAAAAATCCCTTTCGGGGTAAGCGTGAGCACCAAAGATAATGAAGAAGTCTCCTCTCGCCTCTCGGATCCCCATGTTAAAGGCGTAAACCTGTCTCCTCTTCGGATTTTTTCGGTATTTCACAAGTTCTGGATATTTACGCTCAAAATCTTTCACAATCTCCGCGGTTCTGTCTGTGCTCATTCCATCGTACACGAGAATTTCATAACGATCCTTTGGATAGTCCTGATTAACCCATTCCTCAAGACATTTGCCAATGTATTTTTCCTCGTTGTAAGCAGGGATTATAACAGAGACAAATGGAAGTTCCATTTTTTCACCCGATACTTTTTTAATCTCTGCCCCACTTTTTATAAATTGGTGTCTTCAATGACTCAAAAGTATTTTGTTCATCCTTTGGCTGTTGTTGAAGAGGATGTTGAAATCGGAGAGGGAACCAGAATATCACATCGACATGGGAGTTGAAATAGGCAACAACGTAAAAATCCAGAACGGAGTCTCCCTCACAAGAGAAATTGCTGTTTGTCGGGAGAAAAACCCTTGAAGGTTAATGCTTTAATTTCAGATACCTTGGTGAGTATCTTTATGAACGGCATTGTTTGGACAGTGATTTTTAATCTTTGGAGGATATTACCTAAATTTTAGAAAGAGGATTAGATTTTTATACTCTCCTTCTATTAGGTTTTGATGATTATGACGGAGAGCTTAAAATTAAGGCTGATCAAAAACGCAGGCTGGCTTTTCAGTGCTGAGGTCGTTTCAAAACTCTTGGGTTATGGTGTGATAGTTATTTTAAGCAGAACGCTCGGTCCGGAAGGGCTGGGGCAGTACTCGTTCATATTTTATTATGTAAGCCTCCTTGGAATATTCGCAGATTTTGGTGTTAGCTATTATCTTATGCGAGAAGTTGCTAGAGATAAGAAAAAGCTCAACGAGTTACTTCCGGACGTTCTCGGCTTTAAAATAATTCTGGCGATTTTTAATTTCTTGGTTATTGTTGGGATAACTTTCTTCCTCCCGAAGCCTGATTGGATGAAGGCCATTATTATTTTGGTTGGAGCTGAGGCGATGCTTATGTGGATTTCATGGGTTTTTGTGAATATTACATATGCTCACGAGGTAACTAAATATGAAGCCATTGCGAGAGCTGTTGAACGGTTTTGGGCATTTTTTGTTGGAGGAATGGTTCTCTACGCATTCAAATCACTCTCGCCTTTTATCATAGCACTTTTAGTGGGCTACACCATAAGAGAACTCCTAAGGGTAAAATGGGGGGCCCAGTTTGTTGGCGAACTTAAAATCCGTTTCAAGCCCGAGATTTGGAAAAGCCTTCTGAAGAAATCCTACCCATTCTGGCTAATTGGATTATTTACCTTAATCTACTATCGCACAGACATGGTAATGCTAAGCCTTCTTAGGGAAGACTACGAGACGGGAATTTATAGAGCTGCATATACACTGATAGAAGTCTCCCTCTTTATTCCGGGTATTGTCGTCTCAACTGCGATGCCATCAATGGCGAGACTTTGGAAGGAGGATAGGGAAACTCTCAATGTCTTATTCAAAAAGAGTTTTCAGATGCTCGTTCTTCTGGGAGTTGGAGGTTTAACTGGCTATTACATTTTTGCTAGACTTGGAATTTTGATAGTTTTTGGTCAAGAATTTCTTCCAAGTGTCCCCATTTTGAGAATTTTGGCGTTTTCAGTTCCCTCCATGTTCCTGAATTCCCTTTTTGGGAGTTATATGAACGCCACTGGGAGGGAACTTACTTTTACAAAGATAACTGGCTTCACAGCACTTTTTAACGTTGTTCTTAATTATTTCCTAATACTGCAGTATGGACCAGAAGGAGCCGCGATAGCAACTGTAGTAAGTCAAGGGATAGTGAGTGTTTTAAGTTATTGTAACTTGCACAACTCTTGCCGAAAAAATGAATACTAATAGTAATTCCTACTAGGAGTCTCAAAGGTGAATATAAGGAGATATGTTGAAAAAGATTGTCCATCAGTTTTACTCACATTAAAATCATTTCGTAAATGGCTTGTATGTTCTGTCACATGAGCAAATCATAAACCTGTTTTATTTGCTTTCTAATAGAGAACATCTTTTAGTTCTCTTGTGTCTGGGATGGGTTTATAGAAGTGGTTAGGCGTCACATTGAAGCCCAAAGCTTGTTAGAACGGAAAGGTGTTTTCAGGAAAGGGCAAAGATAAATTTTTATTTGTTTTTCACTCTATCTATAACTCCTTTCAAAAATGAAAGTCATTCTTTATTTTAATGTTCCCCGATTGCTTCTTTTAGGGCTCTCTTAATGAAATATCCCTTCCTTATTTTCTCGCCTAAGAATAAGGCATTTTTTCTCATCTCTAAATATTTATCTTCATCAATGTTTGATGCTTTGTATAACAATTTTTCAAAATTATCTGCAACAATACCCACCTTATATTTTTTTACCAATTCGGCAGGCCATTGAGCATGCTTATCTACTAACACAGGCAACCCAGCTATCATATAGCTTGAAAACTTTG
>JARRBB010000095.1 GCA_029981435.1 Thermotogaceae bacterium
CTCATAACTATCCCCCCTGTGATGTGATTGAAATTATTATAACATTTCTTTATTTATTCAATCAAATATTATCCAAACTAATTTTAGTCAAAGTAGAAAGATTTCACAGTCTCAAATAATAATCCGAAGAACACTTTTAGTTTATATCTCTTGAAAAATAAGTTTCCATGTGATAAACTTTTTTCGCCATACGAAAAAATGGGAGGTGAAATCAAATGAGAAAGCTGTTTCTTGTTTCTTTAATACTCACTTTCTCGATTTTAACGCTTGGCGTAACTTTAACTGTTATAGGGCCGTGGGCTGGCACCGAACAGGACAAATTCTTACCAGTTTTAAAAGCATTTGAAGAAAAAACCGGTATCAAAGTGGAGTACAAAATTTACAGAGCAGAAGATCTTGCAAATCTTTTACCTGCGCAGTTCGCTGCCAAAAAGGCGCCTGGTGATGTTATATTCATGTGGACAAGCTTCATAAGAGAATATGGTAAGAAAGGTCACATGCTTGAACTTTCAGATGTTGTTGAATCAGATTGGTATCTACCTGGCGCCCTTGATGCAGTTACAGTAGATGGAAAGTTGTTTGGCGCAGCTTACACTGCGAAAGTAAAACCAGGTTTCTGGTACAGGAAATCGTTCTTTAAAGAACATGGATTTGTTCCTCCAAAAACATGGGAAGATTTCGAAGCCTTACTTGAAAAGCTCAAGATGTTGGATTCTTTGAAAGCGCCGATCGCAAGTGGAGATGGCGTTGGTTGGCCTTTGTCCGATGTAACAGAACACTTCTTAATCACTTTCGGTGGTCCAGGACTTCAAAAAGATTTGATTGAAGGTAATGTAGGCTGGGATAGTCATACTGTGAGATATGCATTTGAAAAACTTACAGATCTTCTTAAAAAAGGATATTTTGGTGAACCGACTGAATGGACCACTGTACTTCAGGAATGGTGGAGAGGAGATTATGGCCTGTATTTCATGGGTAGTTGGATAACTGGAATGGTTGACAATCCAGAAGATCTTGGAGTATTTTCACTTCCAGGTGCTCGTGGAATGGTTTTTGGTGCGGATTATGCTTTCGTTCCAAAATACACAAAGTATCCAGAAGAAGCTAAAAAGTTGCTTGCATTTCTTGCAAGCCCTGAAGGGCAAAAACTTCAGGTAGCTCAAGGTGGACACATCGCTACGGTTAAAAATGTTCCTCTGGAAAGTTATCCGGTTGTGGATGCTGAAGTTGCAAAATTGATGATGGGTGTAGAATTGTTGCCAGATCTGGACGATAGTATCGGTGGTGCATTCCAGCAGGCATTCTGGGATCAACTCAAACTTCTCTGGGTTAGACCTTACAGATTAGATGATGTTATAGAAGCATTGAAAGAAAAAAGTAAGTAGTCTATTTAATTTGGTTCAATTGATGTGTAGGGAGTTCTCAACCTCCCTACACATCATATATGGGGGTGATTTTTTGAACAGAAGAGCTCGATTTTCACATTATGCTTTTTTTATGTTACCAGCGGTGATTCTGCTTGCTCTTTTTGTTGTTTATCCTTCCTTAAGAACCATATACCTCAGTTTTTTTAACGATGAAGGCAAATTGACACTGGAAAGTTACAGAGAGGTTCTTGGATCTCGTGATACTTTCAACCCAACAGGGTTTAAAAAAGGTTTTCCACTTGGAACAATTCTTCACAACTTGATATGGATCGGGATTCACCTGCCTCTGAGTGTCATGCTGGGATTGTTGCTGGCGACTTTACTTCGAAATATGCCGGGGTCCAGTTTCGTAAAATCGATAATATTTCTCGGGATGGTTATGCCGATGATAGTTGGTGGGGTAATGATAAGGTTCATGTTCGATAAAAATGTTGGTATTGTCAATTTGTTTCTCAGTATTTTTGGTGCCGAACCAAAAACTTGGACTGCTTATCCAGAAAGTGCCCTATTCTCCTTGATATTCGGTTCTATTTGGTTGTGGACTGGTTTCAGTATGGTGCTTTATTCAGCAGGTCTTGAAACCATTCCAAAAGAATATTACGAAGCAGCACAGATAGATGGGGCTGGAAAAATAAAGCAGTTTTTGACCATAACGATTCCGCTTTTGAAACCTATAACTACCGTTGTAGTTACTATGACATTGCTCTGGGAGTTGAAGATTTTCGATATTGTATATGTTGCCACCATGGGTGGACCAGGAGGAGCATCGAACGTACTTGCATTACAGATGTATAGTTACGCTTTCAGAGAATTCGATTTTAACAAATCAGCTGTTGTAGCAGTTATAATAACACTATCTACTCTGATAGCAAGTGTTCCTATGATAAAGTCGAGTCTTACACAGGAGTGATGAAGATGATGAAGAGAAAAATTTTAAGATACATAAGAATAGCAACGATGTGGTTGGTGGCTTTGATATGGATTTTGCCTTTCGTCGGAGTTTTTATGACAGCAATCAGGCCTATGGAAGAGATTTTAGACGGTTGGTGGAATTTTGAAAAATTCAATCTGACCTTTGAAAATTTTTCAAAAGCTTTGACTCATCCAACCGCATCTTTGGCACAGGGTACAAAAAACTCATTGATTGTAGCAATTCCGGCCACTGTTATACCACTTTTAATAGCAACTATGGCAGGATACGGTTTTTCGAGATACAAATTTCCATCAAAGAAGTTGACTTTTATTTTGATAATCATAACACTCGCATTACCACAGCAAATGATAGCTGTTCCAGTCTTTCAGCTTCTGAATGCATTCGGACTCGTTGATAGATACCTTGGACTGATTTTAATACACAGTGCATGGGGTATCCCGTGGATCACATTTTTTATGAGAAATTTTTTCTCAACGATTCCAGCAAATATTGAAGAAGCAGCGAGAATAGATGGAGCATCAGATTTTTTGGTATTTTTCAGGATAATTTTCCCGCTTGCATTGCCAGGTATAGCCTCTGCGGCCGCTTTACAGTTTACATGGGTATGGAGCGATTTTTTTCTCGCTTTGATAAGTGTGTACTCTCCAGAAAAACTTTTAGCCACTCAGAGGATACCATTGATGAGAGGTGTGTATCACGTAGATTGGGGTTTGCTTGCGGCTGGTGCTATACTAGTTTTAGTGGTACCGTTAACTGTGTATGTAATCTTACAAAAACAATACGTAAAAGGAATGGTAGGATGGTCGCTGAAATAGTATGGGAAGAATAGGAGGTAGATGTATTGCCACGTAAAACAGAAGATATAAGACTCGAAAATCTGGTAAAATTACTCCTCGAACTTTTTAAAAGTGATTCAACACGTGAAGAGTTGAAAAAATCACTTAAAGTTGGTACATCAACCCTCAGTTATTTGATTTCAGAATTAATGAAGTTAGGATTTATAGAAGAAAGCAGAAGAATCTACAACCTTGGAAGACCTTCACAGGTTGTTGGATTGAAAAAAGATGCATGGAACATACTTGGAATAAAAATAGGAAGAGAAGCCGTCAGTGGTGTGCTCTTTGATTCCAAAAACAACGAGCTTGAAAGATTTTCGAGACCAATATTTTCAAACATGAGGGCAAACTCAGGATATGAAAAAGCGCTCAGAGATGTTTTAAACTACTTTAAATCCTTGAAGATGCCTTTGTTGGGAATTGGTGTATGCGCATCAGGAACAGTTGATTCTCATAAAGGAAGAATAGTTTATTCACCTGTTATGAATGTGAAAGATTTTAGTATTTCAGGTATTATTGAAAACATTTTTGGTAAACTTCCTGTTTCAGTGTTGAATGACGTTGATTCCCTTGCAACACTTGAAGCGTTTTTGAATCCAGAGAAAGATGCTCTTTTGGTGTCTTACGGAATCGGTATCGGTGCGAGTTATATTCACGAAGGCAGGGTTTTTAATCCGGTTAGGGGATTATCGAGCTTCGAAATAGGTCATGTTATAGTCGAAAATAAAGGAAATTGCTATTGTGGTCAGATCGGTTGTCTTGAGTATCATTCATCAGAATATGCTATTTTGAAACATTATCTGGGGATAAAGAAATCGTTCAAATATTTTATAGAGAAAGAAGAAGAGGTTTTCAGAAATTCACTCATAGAGTTGAGAGAAAAAGCTCGAAATCCTGATGATTTGCTTTTGGAAGCCTATAAAAAGGCTTTCCATTATCTTGCATTAGTTCTGGGAGATTTAATAGTCATTTTGAAGCCAGCAAGGGTAATCCTATTTGGAGAGGGAGTCGTTGGGGACTGGATGGCAGAACTTTTGAAAGAGCAAATCTTTCAGAGATTCAATTCATTGGTGATAGGGAACTTTGAAATGGAAGTGGAACATCAGATAAAATTCTGGGAAGAAGGCGCAGCGTTTTCTGCACTTTTAAATTTTTTGCCTTTGCTTGTTGCTTCTAAAAGAGCTAATTAGTCTAAAATATCAGGATATTTTTTAACTCGACAAATAAATATGTTAAAATAAAAATAAAAACTTCTCATTAATTGCGTACCAAATAAAACGGGGGGTGGAATTTCATGAAGAAATTTCTGGTACTTTTGATTGTTGGCTTGATTTTAACCACTTCTTTTGTCTTCGGTGCGAAAGATTACATCATCGTTGGTACAACAGACAAGATAAGGACTCTCGATCCTGCAAACTGTTATGATTACTTTTCGAGTAATATTCTGCAGAATGTTCTTGTAGGGCTTGTAGATTATGAAGTTGGTACAGCAAATTTGAAACCATGGTTGGCAGAAAAATGGGAGATTTCTGCCGATGGAAAAGTTTACACATTTTATCTCAGAAAAGATGCGGTTTTTGAAGACGGGACACCAATAACTGCTGAAGTACTAAAGTATTCGTTCGACAGAGTCATCAAACTGAATGGTGATCCGGCATTTTTGTTGTCAGATATCGTTGAAAAGACAGAGGTAGTAGATGAATACGTCTTCAGAGTATATCTACAATATCCCTTCTCGGCATTTTTATCGGTTTTGGGCTATACCGTAGCGTATCCGGTTAATCCAAAGCAATACACTACCGATGATTTTTATTCACTTGCACCAATGGCATCAGGTCCTTACAGAATCAAAGAATGGATAAGAGATGTAAGAATAGTACTTGAAGCAAATCCAAAATA
>JARRBB010000096.1 GCA_029981435.1 Thermotogaceae bacterium
AATTTAAATACTGAATGGTTATTAGATTCAAGAATCAATTATTTCACCTTCCTATTATATATTAACACTAAATATTATATCGTATTGTAAGTAAAAAAAATGCAAATTCATCTCCATCTTACAGAAGATGGAGTCTTCTTTGCAAAAAACGATAAAAATTCGCTGCGGGCTTTATCCTTAGTTTATTCCAGTATTGCTCTGCTATTTTGTTCAATCCCTCGTATTCGTACTTTGGGGTATTTGAAAGTTCGATGTATCCAAGAAAAGAAAACAGTGGCGTCAGTTTCAAACGCCAATCATACACTTTTAAAGCAGGAGCCGCAAGGACAAGCTTCGGAACATCAAATTTTGATGCAAGTATTATTCCAAGCAAAGACCCCATGGAAAGTCCAACTACATTGACAGTCTTACATCTGTATTTTAATTCAAATTGTTTCTGGTATCTTTTTAAGTTTCAAAAAATTTCCTCCTTCAATTATCGATCTTTTCAGATTTAAGTAAATCTACGACATTGTTTTTTATCTTCTCAACATCTTCAACGGTCAATCTCGTCAAAATCACATTTGCTCTTTTTTTAGAGCCTCCACCTTTTCCGTCAAAAACTTTCAAAATCTCTCTGGCGATATCACCAGCACCACTTGTTTCAACAGTTGAAGTTATAACAACAGAGTTTTTCAAAGTATCGAAGCCAATAAAAATGCTCCCTTCTCTTTTTTGAAATACCGAAGCAAGCACTTCTATCAGTTCGGTGATACCAGAGTAAAAGTACAAGTTGAAATTTTCAAAAGCAATGGGATTGTTTATCAATTCCTCAACAACTTTATCCTTCAACTCTTCAACAAGAAACGCGGTTTTCTTCTTAGCTTGCGCGGATTCACCTGATAGCTTCTGAATCTTCGCTATCAAATCATTTTTACTTGCTTTTGTTAGTTCAAAAAGCTTTCTTTCTCTCTCTTCAAAATCTCTTATATACTTCAAAACCCTTTCACCAGCGATGTATCCTAAACGCATATATTTACCTTTGACTTTTTCAAAACCAACGACCTTAACCATTCCTATCTTTCCTGTTCTATCAACGTGAAAGCCACCACATGGATTCGTATCGAAATCACCAATTTTGACGAGCCTTATTTTTTCGTAATCTTTTATCTTCTCACTTATCTTTCTAACGTTGTACTTTTTGATGTTTTCATAATCTTCAAGAATTATTTCAACAGGTAGATCCTGCCATATTATACTGTTAGAAAGATTCTCAGCTTTTTCGATGATGTTCCAGTCTATCACCGAAGTATCCAAATCTATGGTGCTGACTTCCTCACCCATGTGAAATCCAACGGTGTGCAGATCGAACAGATCCTCGAAAGCCCTTGATAAAATGTGCTGTGCGGTATGCTGTTGAGCGATGTCAAAACGTCTATTTTCATCTATTTCAACTACATATTCTCTGTTTAATTCGAGTTCTCTGTCAACCTTCAAAACAACAGCTTCATCTGACTTTAAAACCTCCAAGACATTTGCATCTCCAATCTTTCCTCTATCTCCGAGCTGTCCTCCTGAACCGTCGGGATAGAACCTGCATTCCTCCAATTCCACAAGACAGCAATCTCCTTGTTTATTACAGCTCAAGATTCTGGTTGAATACTGCATAATTTCCCCCCTTATAGAACTTCCTTCTCTTTTTTCGAAATTTGCCTTATGTGTCTAACATATTTTACCATTCGAGTTACAGGTGGTTGCTCAGAAATTCCACTTATAACTCTTCTTGTAATATTACTGAAACCGACGAACAGGTAATTTCTGAGGCTCACATGTCCCACAACGTTCACTCTGTTCATCCAGACTATAGAAATCGCTCTCAAAACTCCCGCTGCTATGAACATAAACTGCACTCCCCAAAATTCCAAGCCACCAAGAATCACATGAACATCTGAAAGTGCCTTCGCCACAGCACCTCCTACCAGTGAACCAAGAAAACCGCCAATTCCTGAGAAAGTTGCAAAAAGCGAGATGTAAACACTCGTTGATTTTCCAGAAACCAGTATCGGAATGGTGAAAAGAGATATGTTTATCGCCGACCACGCAAAGGCAGCCAATACACTATCAGCAAAAAGAATTTGCCAGACAGTCTTCGGAGTCATAAATCCCCACATGGTAGCAAGAACCACAGCTCCGCTTGCGCCAATACGAAAAATATTCTTGTGTCCTATCTTATCTGCCAATTTTCCCCATATTAAATAAAACAACATCGACAAAGTTGAAGAAATCAGAGAAAAATATCCTATGTATTTAAACTGAAACTTCATGTTTTCCAGAAGGTGGTAAGAAAAGTAAGGAGAGGAAAACAGTATGATGAAGTTCCAGTAAAAACCAAATGTCAAAAGTTTTCGGAAATTTCTATTGTTGAAAGCCTCTATAACTTCTCCCCAGGCACTTGATTCTTTAAGTGGTGGTTCATACTGCTTTTGAATAAACCACAAAGAAGCAAAAGCGCTTGCGAGTGCTATAGACAGTATTATTTGAATACCAACTATATCAGGCCGGGCATCCAGTATCATCGAAAATGTATATATACTTGCCATCGAGGTAAGCGTGACAAAAAGATTTCGCTTTCCAAAATAACTTCCCATTATCTCCTGTGGGACAAGATCGCGCATCCATGAAGTCCAGGCATTTGAAGCCATGCTCATCAATATAAAACTGGAACCTATCGTTAAAATCAATATTCCAGCTGAAAGTTTCAACCCAAACAACGGAAACAGAATAAGTATGATCCACAAACCTCTTCCAATGCCATTTCCAAAGAGCATGAATTTCTTTCTGCTGCCTATCCTTTCGATGATCTTTGGAACGAACAGCTGAAAGCTCTGACCCAAAAACTGGATGGAAGTTAACACGCCGAGTATCCATTCATCTCCACCAAGCTCCAAGACTGTTTTTGTGAAGAAATGTCCCTGAATGGCTACAAGGAAAACAATGGCAAGCATGCCTTCGAATATTGAAATTTTTAGTGCTTTACTTCTCAAAATATCCTCGTTTTCCAAGTAAAACACCTCTAATATATCCTATCACAAAAGAGCATTTTACCACCTATTTTTTAAGCTTTCGTTTCAGAAAAAATTAATGTAGTTGATAAAAGATGTGATAATATAATATTAATGACAGACGAATACCACCTAAGGGTAGGTGAATAAAAATTTCGAGAAAAGTTTCTAAACCCTCCTTTTTGAGGGTTATTTTTGTAAGGCTTTTTTTGACGGCTGTATTTATGATAATCGGTATAAGTTTAGTTGTGACTTTTTCGATAAATCACTTTCATCAAAAGTATGTTTTCAAACCACTTTTTGAAAACACCATCACCTTTGTTTCTTCTTACATAAACCAGTGGCAACGGACGGTAAAGGCTTTTGACACCTCCTACAAGCCTGTTGTGAAGGATTTGCTGAATGTTCTGGCAAGTAAATTGGAAACTTCTGATGAACTTTCCGACGAACAAATAACACAACTGCTGACAGATAAATTGGAAACACTTTCATCGGAGTACATTGAACGTGCAAACTGGTATCTAATAAATCCAAATGGCGTTATAGAAAGAACAAATTACGCTACAGACCTTGGTTTAAATCTCGCAAAGGCTGTCCCAAGGTACTGGAAAGCAAGATTTGAACCATTAAAGACAGGAGAGCTTTTTATCGAAGGCCTGAGTTTTGAATACAGAACCAATCTTCCAAGGATATATGGATACAGGAGATTATCCAACGGCTGGATACTTGAAGTCGGTTTAGCACTTGATCCGGTGATTGTAAATGATTTGTGGCAGAGTGTGGACGAATTAACTCAAAAAGGTGAGTATATAGAGAGAATCTCTCTTTATGGTGCTTCTTTCGCCCCATTTGGGCAATATCCACCAGTTGATGATGAAGAAAAGCAATACTTCAGCATGCAGTAGGCAGAGAATGATTTTGTCATTCAAGATTTAGGAAATTCTCGATTCAAAGTTTACAAAAACTGGATTCCAACGACTTCAACAGGCATTGACTTGAGTGGTAAAAGTGCCCTTTTTACCTTAAGAGTTTTAATGATTTTGGATTTCTCTGAAGTCGAATTCATGAAAAAGATGCTGATCGTGTTTCTTAACCTCGCTGTCACTGCAGCTGTTATTTTGACTTTCTGGTTTGGCATTGGTGTTTTCAGAAAGATTTCAAAACCAATCAAAGGTATATTGGGTAATATCGAAAGGTTCCAAAATTCACCATTTGATGAGGAGATTGAAAATAATTCTGTCGAAACATCGGTCAAAGAAATTTCTCAGTTACAAGAATCCATTCAAGAAATGGAAAAACAGATCAGAGATCAAATGATACATTTGTATCTTACTAACGAGAATTTAAGACAAGATATTGAAAAATACAAATTCGATGCGCTTCTTGATCCGTTAACTCAGCTCTTTAACAGAAGATTTTTAATGAAATGTATTAAAGATTTGCAAAACAGTGCTTCGAATATAGTGGTATGTTTCTTGGATATCGATTCTTTCAAAATGATCAATGACACTTATGGTCATGCTGTGGGGGATATGGTGCTGAAAACGCTATCTGAAAAATTACGCACTGGAATACGAAAAGAAGACCTTGCATTTAGAATAGGAGGAGACGAATTTGTGGTGTTATTCCACGATCTACAAATTCAAGAAGCTCATCGGATTATTGAAAGAATTCAAAACAAGCTTAAACATGTTAGATTTGAAAACTTCCCTGAACTGAGAATCTCAGTGAGTTATGGCTTTTCACAGTGGTCAAAAGATTCTAAAGAAAGCATTGAAGAAGCGTTAAAAAAAGCGGATTTACAGATGTACCAAAAGAAATACGAAAAGAAAGAGGATTCTTATTTATGAGTTTACAAGCCGTAAGTTATGATACAATATTTCTATATCCAATGGAAGTGATAAAATGTTTCAAACTTGCAAAATAAGGAGCAATGCATTTTTCAAGACACGTAGTTCACCAAAACAGCTATTCATCGATATTATCGTTGGAAATAGCTCTTTGAAAAATGAATAATATTCTGTGTCTATCAATACAAGCTAAAAACAGC
>JARRBB010000028.1 GCA_029981435.1 Thermotogaceae bacterium
TGGGATACCTCCTTTACAAGATGTTGTAGGGGGGTGTCCCCTATTTTAAGAATAATGAAGTTTTTGATAGTTTTCAATACTTTTAGTTAACAGAATCAAGACCATCATAAGGGGGGATTATCTTGAATCTACCAGAGAAAATGAAAGCTATTGTAGTTTACGGTCCAAAGGATTACAGATTTGAGGAAAGACCTGTTCCAAAAATCGGGCCTGGTGAAGTTTTGGTGAAAGTTCTTGCTACAGGAATATGTGCAAGTGATGTGAAAACTTTCTATGGATTCAGGGTCTGGGGATCCGAAGAAATAGCACCGTACATCGAGACGCCTGTTATTCCAGGTCATGAATTCGTTGGTGAAGTTGTAGCATTAGGAGAAAATGCCGATAAAATTCACAATGTTGAAATTGGTGATATGGTTGTTTCAGAACAAATAATTCCATGTGGAAAATGTAGGCATTGCAAAGAAGGCAGATATTGGTTGTGTGAACCACACCATATATACGGGTTTAAAAAAAATAAGGCAGAGGGTTCCTGGGCACAGTATATGAAGTTTCCAGCCAATTCGATTGTTTACAAAGTCCCGAAAAGTATAAAACCGGAACTTGCATCAACCATAGAACCTTTAGCTTGTGCTATTCACGCGGTTGAGAGAGCAAATATAAATCTCAATGATGTGGTAGTTATAGGTGGAATGGGGCCAATAGGTTTGTTTATGCTTCAAGTTGCTAAGATGAAAAGCCCAAAACTTTTAGTAGCGTTAGATTTAAATCCATACCGTTTAAAAGTAGCGAAGGAACTTGGAGCTGATATAACTATGAATCCCTCGAATGACGATGTGATATCAGAAGTGATGAAACTTACTGATGGTTATGGTTGTGATGTTTATATAGAATCAAGCGGAGCAAATCCTTCGATAAAACAAGGCCTTCAAATGATAAGAAAAGGTGGAAACCTTGTAATATTTGGAGTTTACCCAGGGCCGACATCATTGGATTGGTCGGTTGTAGGCGATGTTAAAGAATTGAATGTTTTTGGTTCTCATCTTGGGCCATACTGTTACCCAAAAGCGATAAATTATCTTGAAAACGGAAAAATAAAGGCTGAGCCAATAGTGACGCACAAATTACCGCTTGAAGAATATTTCAAAGGTATCGAAATGGTACATGAAGGGAAAGAATCGATAAAAGTGGTTCTAATGCCAAATTCCTGAATTAATGGAGGGATATCATGAGCATCTTGGATAGGTTCAAACTCGATGGTAAAACAGCTTTTGTTACAGGTGGGGGTCAGGGAATTGGAAGGGGGCTTGCTCTTGCTTTAGCGGAAGCGGGAGCAGATGTTGCAATAATGGATTTAAATGAAGAAACAGCGAACAAAGTGGCCAAAGAGATAAAAGATCTTGGAAAAAGATCTTTAGTCTATGTAGGTGATGTTACAATTGTAGAAGATTGTAATAGTGCTGTAAAAAAGGTAGCTGACGAATGGGGAAAGTTAGATATAGCAATAAATAATGCTGGAATAGGCAACTGGTTTGATGCAGAAAATTATCCAGAAGAAGAATGGCAGAAAGTGATTAATGTAAACTTAAAAGGAGTTTTTTTATGTGCACAGGCTGAGGCAAAGGTTATGATACCCAAAAGGTATGGAAAAATCATAAATATAGCTTCAATGTCAGGGCATATAGTTAACAGACCACAGAATCAGACGGCTTATAACGCATCAAAAGCAGGTGTCATACACTTAACACGTTCTCTTGCTGCTGAATGGGCTAAATATGGTATCAGAGTAAATAGTATAAGTCCTGGATACATAAGAACTCCTTTAATAGATTCTGAACCTGTGAGTAAAATGGTTCCTGAATGGTTAAAACTCATACCGTTGGGAAGGTTAGGAGAAATTTCTGATCTACAGGGTATAGCGATATATTTAGCAAGTGAAGCATCAGATTATATGACAGGTGCTGATATAATTATTGATGGAGGATACACAATTTGGTAAAAAAATTGGTCATATATTTTTTAATACTTCCGTTGTTTTTCTCATCAACATTAGGTAAACCATTTATAATTTTAACCAAACCATTTTCTAATTCATCTGTGAATCTTTC
Organism: Thermotogaceae bacterium; assembly: GCA_029981435.1. Classification (GTDB taxonomy): domain Bacteria; phylum Thermotogota; class Thermotogae; order B21-G9; family HyVt-16; genus HyVt-16. The sequence goes on from JARRBB010000028.1 coordinate 2,106, forward strand.
CGGAACTCCATTGATTATGGAATTATGTCTTTGGAATTTAAATAATTATCAGGGAGAAGCAAAGCTTATTTATAAGGATGAAAAAATAAGTTTTCTATGCAATATAATTAACCCTATGATAATTGACCCAACAAAGTGGGTATGGGCATATCCGGAAGTTTATTACGGATACAAACCTTGGTCCCAAATAAGTGTTAACCAAGGAGATATATTATCATTACCACGGAAAGTGAGGATGCTTCCGAATTTTGAATTAGAAATAAAATACGATATTCTAGCACCAAATTGGCTTTCTATGAATATGGCTTTGGATAGTTGGATTACGCGGAAGAAATATCCAACAAAAGCTGAAAGTGGAGATGTTGAAGTTATGATATGGCTTTATAGCAACAAGCTGAAACCTGCTGGTAAAAAAGTGGGAGAATTTTCTCTTCAAATAGGCATTGATGGTATGAAAAAAATGTTTGATTGGGAAATTTGGTATGAAAAAATGGATTGGGATTATATAGCATTCAGAATAAGAGAACCAATAAATGGTGAAGAAGTGACTCTACCCATTTTGGAGTTTTTTAAAAAGGCGAAAGAGATTTTAGAGAAAAACTCATTTATTTCTAATTCATTTGACGAATTATATCTCGAAGATTTAGAATTTGGGAGTGAGTTTGGAAATCCTTTTATACCAAGAGCAATTCTTGAATGGAATTTGGAGAAATTCAAGATACGCGTCGAGCAATAAAGTAACTACTTCATGATACAAACATTTTAGCAAGAAAATCCCCGTTTCAAAAAAACGGGGATTCAACTAAACAAATCGTTTAATCTTCTAACTTTTATTATATCTTCTTTTTTTGTCTTTCTTATTGCCATTATAACAGCCTTTAAGGCTTCAGCCGTCGTTATACAAGGGATTGAATGTTTCAGTGCAGCCGTTCTTATCTTAAAACTTACGGTCCTTTTGCTATCAAATTTTAGCGAGACTTTTAATGGTTCATATTTTGAAACTTTATCTTTTCTTCTTGAGTCTTTGGATTGAGTTATAACCACAAGATCAACTTTTTTCTGTTCTATTATGTCTATAACGTCCGGTCTACCTTCTCCAACTTTTGGTACTGTTTTAGCAGGAACGCCGAATGATTCGAGAGCATTTGAAGTTCCTGAGGTTGCATAGATTTCAAATCCGAGATCATATAAATAAGAAAGAAGTGGTAAAAAACTTCTTTTGTCTTTATCTGCTATTGTAGCTAAAATTGTTTTTGAAGATAATGAAAATGAATTATTAGCAGCGATCTGTGCTTTTATAAAAGCTTCTGGAAAACCTTTACCAATTCCCATTACTTCACCTGTCGATCTCATCTCTGGACCCAGCAATATATCAGTTCCCTGAAATTTATGGAAAGGAATCACAGGTGCTTTGACGGAGTAAAATTTTGGCCATGGAGTAGGTAATATACCATTTTTGATGAATTCATTGTATCCACTTCTAACAGAATAAGGCCAATAACTTTTAAGAAGTTGTTTAAGAGATTTTCCAAGCATAACTTTTGCCGCGATTTTAGCAACCGGTATTCCAATTGCTTTACTTACAAAAGGTACGGTTCTTGATGCTCTTGGATTAGCTTCTATAATGAAAATTTCATCATTTTTAACTGCTATCTGTACGTTTGCTAAACCGATTACTTTCAATTCTTTTATGAGTCTATACACAGTACTTTCTATCTTTTTAATTATTCTTTCTGAAAGACTAACTGGTGGTAAGACACATGTTGAATCTCCTGAATGAATACCAGCTTCTTCAATTTGCTCCATTAATCCAGCTATCCATACTGATTCACCATCTGAGACAACATCTACGTCGAATTCAATAGCATCTTCAAGAAATTTATCAATCAATATTGGAATGCCTGATGAAACATGGACAGCCTCTTTTACGTATTCTGTAATGTCCTCTACAGAATCAGCTATAACCATAGCTCTACCACCAAGAACGTAACTTGGCCTTACCAGTACAGGAAAACCAAGCTTTTTTGCTATTTCTATAGCTTCTTCAACCGAATTAGCTACTCCAAAAGGTGGACTTTTCAAGTTTATTTTTTTTAAAAGTCGTGCGAATTTTTCTCTATTTTCTGCGAGTTCTATTGTTTCGATACTCGTTCCCAAAAGTTTAACGCCCTCATCAATGAGTTGATTGGCTATTTTTAGAGGTGTTTGGCCTCCAAAGGTAACCACAACTCCCTCTGGGTTTTCGAGTCTAACTACTTCAAGAACGTCTTCAGATGTCAATGGTTCAAAGTAAAGTCTATCCGAAGTGTCGTAATCAGTTGAAACGGTTTCTGGGTTTGAATTGATCATAATAGTTTCATACCCTTCTTCCTGAAATGCCCAGACTGCGTGAACATTTGCATAATCGAATTCTATCCCCTGCCCAATTCTGTTTGGGCCTGAACCTAAAATCACAATTTTTCTTTTTCCAGATGGTTTAGCTTCATTTTCAGTACCATTGTAAGTAGAATAAAAGTAAGGAGTTTTGGCCTCGAATTCAGCAGCGCAGGTATCAACCATTTTGAACACAGGATGAATGTTGTACTTTTTTCTGAGGTTCCTTATCTCTTTTTCTGAAATTTTAAATAACTCTGATAATTCTCTATCAGAATAACCTGTTTCTTTAGCTGTTTTTAAGGTTTCTGAATTTAAATCACTATTTTTGACTTTTGTTTCCAGATCGATGCATCCTTTCATTTCTGACAAAAACCACTTATCTATTTTCGTTAATGCACTTACCTCATCGACAGACATACCATTTCTGAATGCCGCAAAAATGTAAGATATTCTTTCAGGAGTTGGTATTGCCAGATATTCTCTTATGTGTTCAAGATCAAGCCTTGGATAAGCATCCAATTCCAGAGATCTCAAGGCTTTTCCTAATGCTTCTTTAAATGTTCGCCCAATTGCCATGATTTCGCCCACAGATTTCATCTGAGTATTCAATTTTGGATCAGAACCTGGGAATTTTTCCAATTGAAATCTCGGTATTTTTACCACAACGTAGTCGATAGTCGGTTCAAAAGCTGCTAAAGTTTTACCAGTTATGTAATTTGGTATTTCATCGAGTCTGAAACCAACCGCCAAAAGAGCTGCTATTTTGGCAATAGGATAACCAGTAGCTTTCGATGCAAGTGCTGAAGATCTTGAAACTCTCGGATTCATTTCAATTACAACCATTCTGCCATTACTGGGTTCAATTGCAAATTGTATATTTGAACCACCAGTCTCTATTCCTATTGCTTCTATAGCCCTGGCAGCGGCATCTCTCATTTTTTGATATTCCAGATCACTCAATGTCTGTGAAGGAGCGATTGTAATAGAATCACCAGTATGAATACCCATCGGATCAAGGTTTTCAATTGAACAAACTACTATAAAATTTCCTGCACCATCTCTTACAACTTCAAGTTCGTATTCTTTCCAACCTATAACAGATTCTTCGATTAAAACAGTATGAACAGGGCTTTCAATAAGACCTCGCGCTACTATGAATTCAAGTTCTTCGGCGTTGAAAGCTATTCCACCACCACTTCCACCAAGTGTAAAACTTGGCCTAACTATAACAGGGTACCCAAATTCTGCTGCCACATCTAACGCATCAGTAACTTTTGAAACATATTCACTTCTTAAAACCTCAAGTCCTGCTTTTCTCATTGCTTCTTTGAAGAGTTCTCTATCTTCTGCTTTTTTTATTGTTTCAGCTCTGGCACCTATCAGTTTTACTCCATATTTTTCCAAAATCCCTTTTTCATGTAATTCCATAGCTAAATTTAGAGCAGTTTGTCCACCAATGGTTGGTAGAATGGAATCTGGTTTTTCTATTTCGATTACTTTTTCGAGGAATTCAACTGTTAAAGGTTCTATGTAGACCGCATCCGAAAACTCTGGATCTGTCATTATGGTTGCAGAATTAGAATTCACAACTACAACTTCGTACCCTACACTTTTGAGTGCTTTCAAAGCTTGGGTGCCTGAATAATCAAACTCTGCTGCCTGACCTATAGTTATTGGTCCAGAACCTATCACAAGTATTTTTCTTATGTCCTCTCTTTTAGGCATTAACTCATCACCTCAATCAACTGAACAAATTCTTTGAAAAAATCTCTGGCATCGTGGGGACCTGGCGAAGCTTCAGGATGAAACTGAACTGATAAGACTGGATAATCTTTCAGTCTTAATCCTTCTATAGTTCCATCATTAAGAGATATATGAGTAACTTCCACTTCACCAAATCCCTGTGGACTTTTCCCAGAAAGTTTTTCTATCTTTTTCAAATTTTCTGTGAGAATATCAGCACTTTGAGATTCATCGCTTAATCTTGGTATTTCAAGGCTTTCAGGTTCAACCGCAAACCCATGGTTATGAGTGGTAATTGAAATCCTTGAATTTCTCAGATCTTTTACCGGATGGTTTATACCTCTATGTCCAAACTTCATCTTGTAAGTTTTACCCCCAATTGCAAGAGCAATAAGTTGGTGCCCTAAACATATTCCAGCAAGTGGTATTTGAAGTTTTATTATTTTGGCGATCGTTTCTATTGAATTTTTAAGAACACTGGGATCTCCAGGACCATTTGAAATAAGTATCCCATCTGGAGAAAGAGACTTAATACTTTCAACATCGATGTTGTAAGGCACTCTTATGATATTAGCTCCTACGTTGCTAAGCTCTCTCAAAATTCCATATTTAATTCCCGAATCAATAACAACTACATTGTATTTCGCATGGTTTGCCTTAATACTTGAAATTGTTGAAGGTGAAACCACCTCAACAAGATTCATTTCTGAGATATTTTTAGATTTTCTAACTCTGCTGATAAGGGACCTTGGTTCAAGATCTAAAGTTGATATTGCTGCTTTTAAAGTACCATATGTTCTTATCTTTTTAGTTAAAGTCCGTGTGTCGATATTTTCGATAGCTACTATATTGTTTTCGAACAGATATCTTTGAAAACTCATGGTTCCTCTATAATTAAATATTCCTTCTACACTTCTATATACGACAAATCCAGCAACTTTTATCCCGTTAGATTCTATATCTTCTTCATTGACACCATATATCCCAATTTCAGGATAAGTCATAACAACTATTTGGCCTGTGTAAGATGGATCGGTGAGAACTTCTTGGTACCCAGTCACACTCGTGTTGAAAACCAATTCCCCAAAAGTTTCACCTTTTATTCCCAGACTCTTGCCAAAGAAATAAGTACCATCCTCAAGCGCGAGTAGAGCTTTTTCAGACATCTTTTATCCTCCTTAAACTTTTTATTAAATTTATTAAAAAAAGAGGTGTCTTCAGGACACCTCTTTTGTGATTTCCTTCAAACAACTTTCGAAAATCTCCAAAGCTGATTCTAATTCATTTTTCCTAACATTCAAAGGTGGTAAAAACCTCAGAGTATTGTTACCGGCAGGAACTAAAAGTAATCCATTTTCCAAACATTTCTTCGAAAAATCTTTTGCAGAGAAATTTTCCTTAAATTCGACACCAATCATTAAACCCAATCCCCTAACTTCTTTTAGAACCTGTGAAAACTTTTGGATAAGTATTTCCAAATTACTCTTGAGATATTCGCCAGCAGCTTTCACTCCTTTTAGAAAAAATTCATTAGAAATTTCATTCAAAACAGTTACTGCAACACTGCAAGCAAAAGGATTTCCCCCAAAAGTTGAGCCATGGTCGCCTGGTTCGAGAACGTCTGCTTTTTTATTGGCAACCACAGCCCCTATTGGAATTCCTCCACCTAAACCTTTAGCAAGAGTTATTACATCTGGTTCTACCATATAAGCCTGATACGCGAAAAGTTCACCGGTTCTTCCTATACCGCACTGAACTTCATCAAAGATAAGCAGTGCATTGTATTTGTTACACAATTCACGAACGGATTCAAGAAAATCTTTTTCTGCAGGTATGATTCCACTTTCACCTTGTATGGGTTCAAGGATAACTGCGCAAACCTCCTCGCTAATTTTTTTAGATATATCTTCAATATTGTTGAATTCAAAATACTCAAATCCCTCAACAAGTGGTTTAAACGATTCTTGATATTTTGGTTGCCCTGTTGCGCTTAAAGAACCAAGTGTCCTGCCATGAAACGAATCTATGGCTGACAAAATTTTGAATTTAGAAGTATTTTGTTTCTTCCCAAATTTTCGAGCTATTTTTATAGCAGTCTCATTTGCTTCTGTACCACTGTTGACAAAAAATACTTTACCCCCTATGGATTTTTCAGATATGATTTTAGCAAGTTCAATTTGCGGTTCATTCCAGTACAGGTTTGAGCAGTGGATCAATTTTTCAGACTGTGTCTTAATTGCATCAACAATTTTTGGATGTGAATGTCCAAGAGTATTAACCGCTATTCCAGATGCAAAATCGAGATATTCCTTTCCACTTATATCCCAGATTTTTGCACCTTTACCTTTTTCGAGAATTACGGGATATCTATTGTATGTATTCATCAGATAATCGTTACCATCAAACACTTTCTATCCCTCCTTTTATTATTGTTCCAATTCCCTCATCACTAAAAATCTCAATCAATAGCGAGTGTTCAATAGCTGAATTTATGATATGAACAGCTTTAACTCCATTTTCGACAGCTGTGATTGCACAGTAAAGCTTTGGGACCATTCCTCCTTTAACAACCTCCATTTTGATCAAATCATGTGCTTCCTTTAACGCAAGTGTCGAAATCAATTTCCCGTCTTTCAAAACTCCATCAACATCTGTCATCAGAACTAACTTTTCAGCTTTTAATGCTACTGAAATTTCAGCAGCAGCTGTATCAGCGTTAATATTGTATGTGGTACCCTTATCGTCAATTCCAATGGGTGCTATTACTGGGGTATAACCATTTTCCAACAAATTACAAATCAGCTCTACATTTACCTTCTTGATTTTTCCAACCAGACCTATATCACCGAATTTTGTTTCTTTCTCAGAATAAAGTAAGTTTGAATCTTTTCCACACAAACCTATTGATTTCACACCAAGTAGATTCAAATTCATAGCAATGTCTTTGTTGATTTTTCCTGCCAGAACCATTTCAACTATTTCCATTACGTTTTTATCTGTAACTCTGTGACCGTTCCTGAACTCAGGTTTTATTCCAATTTTAGTCATCAATTCACTGATTTCTGAACCACCACCATGTACCACAACGGGGTTTATCCCAGTGTATTTCAAAAGTGCGATGTCCTTCATAATGGTTTTCTTAATTTCACTGTTTTTCAAAGCGTTTCCACCTATTTTGATCACAAAAATTTTCCCGTAAAATTTTTTTATGTATGGTAAAGCTTCGAGTAAAATTGTTGCTTTATTCACGTTCTGTACCTCCCATTTATCTCAACATATTTTTCTGTTAAGTCACTTCCCCAAGCTCTTGCTGAAGCTTCTCCTTGTTTAAGATCAAGTAGCAATGAAATACAATCATTGGATAGAATTTTTTTTGCATGCTCTTCATCGAAAGGACATTCTGTTCCATTATCAAATACCTTTATAGCTTCTTCAATATTTCCAATATAAAGTGCCATTTTTTCGTAATCAAAATTGGCACCAGAATAACCAGCAGCTGCAACTATTCGACCCCAATTTGCATCTCCACCGTATATGGCTGTCTTTACCAGATTAGATGATACAACTGTTCGAACTATCTTCTTTGCATCTTCTTTAGTTGGTGCATTGATAACTTTTGCTTCTATCAATTTCGTTGCTCCTTCACCATCTTTGACAATTGTTTTTGCGAGTTCAGCATTAATGTGATTTAAAGCTTCGAAAAATTCATTATAAAGTTCTGTTCCAGGAAGAATTTCTGGAGTTTCTGATGAACCATTGGCAAGAATTATAACCATATCGTTGGTGCTTGTATCTCCGTCAACGTCAATCATGTTGTAAGTTTCATCAACAGATTTTTTTAAAAGTTTCTTCAAATTTTCCGGAGAAATATTTGCATCCGTTAGAATGAAAGATAACATTGTTGCCATATTTGGATGTATCATTCCAGAACCTTTGGCAATACCAAGAAGGTTTATTACTTTCTCGCCTAATTCAATTTTTGTAGAACTTATTTTTGGTATTTTATCAGTTGTCATTATCGAAAATGCAAAATTTGATGGATTTTCTTCTAAAGAATCGATTGCTTTCATAATACCAGCTTTAATTTTTTGCATAGGGAGTTGAGTACCTATCACGCCTGTTGATGCAACCAAAACATTTTCAGCAGATACCTTGAGATTCAGCGCGGTTTCATTTGCCATCTCGAAGGTATTTTCCAAGCCTTTTTTCCCTGTACATGCATTTGCTATTCCACTGTTCACGATTATCGCTCTGATGTCATTCGGGTTTCTTTCAAGTATTTTCATGTTGTATATCAGCGGTGCTGCCTTCACAATATTTTTGGTAAAGACACCTGCTGCATTACATGAACTTAAAGAATATATTATCCCAAGATCTTTTCTCTTTCTTTTTATTCCACAATGCACACCTGCGAATTTGAATCCTTTTGGAATGTGGTATTTCATCCTTTCCCTCCTTTTACGGATAAATCGGATTGAAATCGAGTCCCATCCATTCGGTAATTGAAAACATTATGTTCATGTTTTGAACCGCCTGTCCTGCTGCCCCTTTAACAAGATTATCCAGAACAGACATTAAAACGAGGGTATTGCTTCTTTCATCTTTGGCAAGTGATATAAAAACATGATTGGAACCATAAGTCCATTTGGTCGATGGGTAAATTCCTGGTTCAAGAATATGAACGAATTTTTCATTGTTATAAAAATCTCTGTATAATTTGTATGCTTCATTTAGAGATAGATCAGTTTTGATATAGATCGTTGATAGAATACCTCTTATCATGGGGATCAAATGAGGTGTAAAAACGACTTTCAAATTTCGACCGGATAATTTTTGTATCTCTTGTTCCATTTCTGGGACATGTCTGTGACTAACAGCACTATAAGGTTTTAACCCTTGATCAATCTCAGCGAAAGAATATTCCAGAGTTTCTTTTTTTCCAGCTCCTGAAACGCCAGATTTTGAGTCTACAAAGATCACATCGTCGATCAATAAATTACTTTTCAGAAGTGGTGCAAGAGCCAGTAAAACACTTGTTGGATAACAACCAGGATTTCCGATGATTTTCGAAGTTTTGATTTTGGCCCTATAAATTTCTGATAGCCCATAAACCCTTTCGAAAGTAGAATATTCATCAAGTCCTTTTGAATACCATTTTTTATAAGTTTCAGGATCATCAAATCTAAAATCAGCGCTCAAATCAATTATTCTCACATTTCTCAACTTTTTGGCGAGTTCGTAAGAAATTCCCGAAGGCAATGCTGTGAATACTACATCGCAGTTATCCTCTATTTCTTGTGGTTCAAATTCTTCTATTTTCCTATCGTCAAGACTGTAAGGTAGGATTTCGTTCATAAATCTCCCTGCAGATTTTCCTGATATTAGCATTGTTAGTTCAACTTCCGGATGGATTTTGAGAATCCTTAACAATTCCAGACCTGTGTAACCAGTAACACCAATTATCCCGGCTCTTATCAATTTTTTTCACCTCTCATAAACTCTGTCGCTATCTGCTTGTAAGCATCCCTAAAAGGTATTCCCCTTTTAACAAGTTCATAAACCTTTCTCGTCGAAAGCACCTCTTCACTTAAACTCGCGTGACATTTTCTTTCATCAACTTCAAGTTTTTCGAATACAAGTTCCATTATCACAAGAATTTGTTCAATTATTTCGAAACTTTCAATCGCTTTTTTCTTGTTCAGTTGAAAATCTCTGTGGTAACCGGAGATCAAGTTCGATGAAGTCATAACGCATTCAAGAAGATTTGAAACTATTCTATGGTGGTAAGCTCTTACTAATTCAAGAGGGTCAGGATTTAACTTGTGAGGCATTATTGAGCTTCCTGTACATAATTCCCTTGGAATTATAAGATAGCCTATGTCCGGTATTGAGAAAAAAATTATATCACTTGCGAATCTATTCAAATCATAACTTATCTGTGATAGAGAATGGATTATCAGATAATCAAATTTACCTCTACTGTTTTGGGAATAAATGGGATTATGTTGAATCCTTGAAAATCCCAATTTCTTAGCAGTGAATTTGCGGTCTATGTCGATTGGTATTCCATAACCTGCACCTGTTCCAAGAGGTGATTGATCAATGATTTCGTATGTAGTCTTTAGTAGTTTAAGATCATCGTCTAAGGCGTCTATCAAAGCATAACACCATGTTTTGAAAGTTGTTGACATTGCCTTTCTGGTATGGGTAAAAGCCGCAAATTCTACGTTTCCGTATTTCTCGGAGAATTTTCTAACTCTATTTTGAAGCCTTCTGATTAGATTTTCTATATTCTTAAGTTTTGATTTGTAAAAAAGTCTTAAAGCTGTTAGAATTTGATCGTTTCTTGATCGAGCTGTATGAATTTTTTTCCCCGTTTCGCCTATTTCAGAGATTAAAAAATTCTCAATAGCTGTGTGACTGTCTTCATCTTCAGGTTTTATTGCAAATTCTCCTGTTTTAAGCAGCTTGGATAACTTTTCAAGTCCTTTTTTTATCTTTTCAAATTCTTCATCTGTCAAGTATCCCATTTTTTTCAACATCTCAGCATGAACCAATGAAGCCTCTATATCATAACTAATGAGTTTCATGTCCGTTTGGTAGTCTTCTCCAACGGTGAATTTTTCTACCAATTCGTTCACTTTATATCCTTTTTCCCAGAGTTTTTCAGACATTCGTTATCCCCTCTCGCCAGGCAAATGGATCTTTACCTCCAAGTACCAGATTGTGGGCTTTTAGTCTGAGTGAGTGGATATTTATAAACCCTTTCGAATCAATGGCGTTGAAACCACCTTCAATATCCATACTCGATAATGATTGATCATATAAAGATGTTGGAGAATACCTTGCAACCGGTAATACATTCCCTTTATAAATTGAAACCACGACTTTCCCATCGATCGCTTCCTGTGATTTTTTGAAAGCTGCAAGCAAGAAATCCATTTCTGGCGAGAACCAGAAACCATTATAGATGAGTTCAGAAAACTTCGGGGTTAACATATCTCTAAGATGCATAACTTCTTTATCCATTGCGATCCCTTCAAGGTCTCGATGTGCTATCCAGAGGATCGTAGCACCAGGAGTTTCATACACACCCCTTGATTTTATTCCTATAAATCGATTTTCAATCATATCTACTCTTCCAATACCGTTCAAGGAACCAATGTGATTCAAATATTCGAAAAGTTCAAGTGGATCGGTTTTTATGGTATTGTCATTTAAATTAACGACCTTTACAGGCATTCCATTTTTAAAATGAATTTCAAGAAAAGTTTCCTTATCTGGAGCATGTTTTGGAGACTGTGTGAGACTGAAAACAGATTCATCAGGTGAATAAGTTGGATCTTCTAATTTCCCAGCTTCATGGGATATATGCATAAGATTTTCATCCTCACTGTAAGGTTTTTCAACACTCGCTTTTATGGGTATGTCTTTTGCTTTCGCATAATTTATCAGATCTGTTCTACCCTTAAACTTTTCAAGAAATTCAATGTCTTTCCATGGAGATATTATTTTCAGATGAGGGTTCAACGCAGAATAACATAGCTCAAACCTTACCTGGTCGTTCCCTTTACCAGTAGCACCATGTGCAACATACTCGGCACCTTCAATTTCAGCAATCTCAACCTGTTTCTTAGCTATGAGTGGTCTTGCAAGAGCTGTTCCAAGAAGATATCTTCCTTCATACAGTGCATTTCCCATGAGGGCGATAAAGATGTAATCTGTTACAAACTCTTTTCTGAGGTCTTCAACATACACCCTTGAAGCACCTGTTTTCAAAGCTTTCTCTTCAAGTTCTTTAAAGTCTTCACGTTGACCAACATTTGCGATAAATGCTATAACTTCGAACCCCTTCTCAGAGAGCCACTTCAATATAACAGATGTGTCCAATCCTCCGCTGTAAGCAAGAACAACCTTTCTACTCATTTAAAACACCCCCCAACAGAATAGTTTTAAAAAAAAAAACGGCCATATCACAATGGATATGGCCGTGTGGGTAAAAAAGTAACAAAAAGCCTAAGTACCAATCGGTACCCACCGGCCTTTCAAACGTCTACGAATATTTGAATTTTCTACGATAAAGTATTTTTCATAAACTGAGAACACTTTTAATCTGTTCAACTTATAAGAACCTCCAATTGATTTTTTGATATTTTATCAGCAAAACCTTTTTTTGTCAATTTCCACAAAAATATTAAAGATTGCTAATAAATTTCATGGGATTTAAGATATTATGAAAGCTTGATTTTTGAATCGATCTTCTGATAAAATTTCTGACAATATAAAAGATTTTTTCAAAGAAAGTATATATCCAAAAATTTTTGTTGGGGGTGTGCAAATATGCGTAATCATGTATGGTTAATGGTATTACTTCTTTTAGTTTCATCTATGTTAGTTTTTGCTTCTGAAACTCCTAAGTATGGTGGAAAAGTCATTTACACTATGGGTACTGATGCTAAAACCTTGTTACCACCACACATCAACGATAGCCCATCAACTCAGGTTGTTCGACACATTTTTGAAGGGTTGGTTGAGTATGATTCGAAGATGAAAATCAAACCTTTACTTGCTGAAAAATGGGAAATAAGTGATGATGGGCTGACTTACACTTTTTATCTCAAGAAAGGCGTTAAATTCCATGACGGCTCAGATTTCAATGCTCAAGCAGTTAAGAAAACTTTTGATTTTATAATCAACGGTAAACTTAGAAGAACCAGTATATATAAAGAAAGGATAAAAGAAGTAGAAGTTGTTGATGATTACACTGTTCGTTTCCGTTTGAATGCAACATTCGGAGATTTTTTAAATCAGCTTGCTTCTTCGAATGCTGCTATTCTTTCACCAAAAGCAATCGAAAAGTACGGAAATGATTATGGAGAATTTGGAAAGAATCCTGTTGGTACAGGTCCTTTTGTTTTTGTAGAGTGGAAACCAGGCGAAAGAATTTTGCTAAAAGCAAACGAGAATTACTGGAACGGAAGACCATATCTTGATGAAATTGATTTTCGTGTAACACCCGAAGATGTAACAAGAGCTCTTCAGATACAATCAGGAGATGCTCATGTATCTACAAGAATTCCACCTGTCATGTATGCAGCCCTTCAAAAAGACCCAAGAGTTGTTGTAGAAAAAGTTCCAGAGACGAGGGTTATTTTCTTGGGAATTAACACAATCAAGAAACCTCTCGATGATGTAAGAGTTAGAAAAGCATTGAACTATGCAATAGATAAAGAAAAAATATGTAAGGTTGTTCTTCAAGGAATGGGGTTTCCACTGAAGTCACCTGTCAGCGAAATGCTTCCGGGTCATTATCCTGTGGGTGCTTATCCATACGATCCCAAAAAAGCGAAAGAATTGTTGAAAGAAGCTGGCTTTGATGAGAAAAATAAATTGAAGCTTGAACTTGCAACTCCAAAAGGAAGATATTTGATGGACTATCAGACAGCACTGGCGGTTCAAGGAATGTTGAAAGAAGTTGGTGTTGAAGTGGATGTGCGTCCTATGGAATGGGGTGAGTACGTAAACTATCTTTTCACTGGTAGAGAAAATGCAAAATACGACATATACCTGTTAGGTTGGGGTGATACTCTCGCTTCAAATGTAATAGATAGGCTTTTCAGCTCTACAAACGTTCCACCACTCGGAGAAAATATAGGGTTTTATTCAAATCCAAAAGTTGATGAATTGATAGCAAAAATACTGAGAGAAGTTAATGATGAAAAGAGAAATGAATACCTTGCAGAAGCCCAAAAAATCATCATGGATGATGCTGCGTGGGTCTTTCTTCACAATGTTCAGGAATTAATCCTCTATAGAAAAGGCCTCAAGGGTTTGGAATGGCATCCTTATGAATTTCTTGATTTAAGAAAAGCATGGTGGGATAAATAATCAGCCTTTAATTCATATGAAAGGGGGAGAATAGTGGTTCTCTCCCCCTATTTTCGAGTTTATGAGGTGATGGTAGCATGCTTAATTTTATAATCAGAAGATTGTTGCTCTTGATTCCTATTTTAATAGGTGTTTCAATTGTAACCTTTCTGATGGTTCATTTTATACCAGGTGATCCCGCAAGAATACTTGCGGGTCAAAATGCAACTCCGGAAGATGTTCTGGCTATAAGAGAAAGATTTGGCCTCGATAAACCTTTGACTGTTCAATATTTCATGTTCATGAAAGCTCTTATTTCTGGTGAAGTGAAATCATTAAGAACCGAAAAAAATGTCATGGAGGAAATAATTCCAAGATTTTTAAATACATTGCAACTTTCAATTTTAAGTATAATTATTTCTGCTTCTATGGGGATTTTCTTTGGAATAATTGCAGGGGTCAAAAGAAACACTTGGATAGATAATCTGGTTATGGGCTTCTCGCTTTTCGGTGTTTCGATGCCCGTATTTTGGCTTGGCATATTGTTGATGCTTCTGTTCGCTGTCAAACTCGGCTGGCTTCCTGCTGGTGGTAAAGGAACGTGGAAACATATGATATTGCCAGCCATAACTCTTGGAATGGCAACTTCAGCCATTATAGCGAGAATGACCCGTGCAAATATACTTCAAGTTTTTCATCAAGATTACATAAGAACTGCATATGCTTTTGGTATATCTGAAAGAAAAATAATATACAAATACGTTCTTAAAAATGCATTGATACCAGTTGTAACGATAGTTGGTCTTCAATTCGGTTATTTACTTGGAGGTGCAGTATTAACTGAAAGTGTTTTTGGTTGGCCTGGGGTTGGTAGATTAATTGCAGAATCAATCTTTACTCGCGATTATACTCTAATACAGGTTGGTGTGATGTTTGTAGCACTGATATTTGTTCTTGTAAACCTCATCGTGGATTTTACTTACGCGATACTGGATCCAAGGATAAGATATGGCCAGGGGTGATCTGAAATGAAAACAGCAAGCTTAGAAGTGACAAATGTAATCTGGCGCAGAATAAAAAAGAACAGGATGGCGCAGGTTGGTGCATATATAACGGTCTTTTTCATAATTATTGCAATATTTGCCCCAGTGATAGCACCTTATGATCCTACTGAACAACGTTTTGAAGATAGTTTGCAGGGACCATCCTTGAAACATTTTTTTGGAACTGATATATACGGCAGGGATGTTTTCAGTAGGGTGATATACGGTGCAAGGACATCTTTAAAAATAGCATCCATAGCCGTTTCTATTTCGCTGATAATTGGAAGTCTTCTTGGATCTATCGCGGGTTTTTTTGGGAGAGTCATTGATGAGATAATTATGAGATTCTTTGATATCTTATTAGCCTTTCCATCGATACTTCTTGCAATCGCTATAATGACCATTCTTGGAGCAGGTGATACAAACCTTATAATAGCTCTTGCAGTGTATTCTATTCCACAGTTTGCAAGAATAGCAAGATCGTCCGTTTTATCTGTAAAGCAAAATGAATACGTTGATGCTGCAAAAGCCATCGGAGAAAGTCCCTGGTCAATACTGTTCAGATATGTTATTCCAAACTCTTTTGCCCCCATACTTGTTCAGGCTTCTATGAGAATGGCAACCGCAATACTTGGTATATCTGGTTTAGGTTTTCTTGGCCTTGGCGTCAAACCTCCAACTCCAGAGTGGGGAACTGATCTAAGCCTTGCTCTGACATATCTTTATGTTGCACCTCATCTTGGTATTTTCCCGGGCCTTGCAATATTTTTGGTAGTTATGGGGTTCAATTATCTTGGTGATGGACTGAACGACGCATTGAATCCAAGATTAAAAGACAGGTGATGTTAATGCAGGAAAAGAAAGAAAAAATTCTGGAAGTTAAGAATTTAAAAATATATTTTGATACAGAAGCTGGTGTAGTCAAAGCGCTTGAGGACGTTTCTTATTCCTTACACAAAGGAGAAGTATTAGGATTGGTTGGTGAGACTGGTTCTGGAAAATCCATATCATCGCAAGCAATTATGGGATTGATACCTCAACCACCAGGAAGAATACTGGATGGTCAGATAATTTTTGAAGGAGAAGATTTGTTAAAAAAAACAAAAAGAGAATTACGCGAAATACGCGGAACAAAAATTGCCATGATATTTCAGGAACCTATGACATCGCTCAATCCTGTTTTCACTGTTGAACAACAAATGATGGATATCCTACTTGCTCACAATGGACTGACGAAAGTGCAGGCAAAAGAAAAGATCATAGATGCACTGAATAAGGTAAGATTGCAAGATCCTGATATAGTTTTGAAAAAATATCCTCATCAGCTTTCTGGTGGAATGAGGCAACGAATAATGATAGCAATGGCTCTTTCATGCAACCCATCTCTTCTAATTGCCGATGAACCAACCACAGCACTCGATGTCACGATTCAGAATCAGATTCTTGGACTTTTAAAAGAGGCTCAAAAGAATTATGGGCTGAGCGTTTTGCTTATAACTCATGATTTAGGTATAGTTGCTCAGGTGTGTGATCACGTTGCAGTCATGTATGCTGGATATGTTGTTGAATATGGGACAATAAATCAGATATTCTCTAACCCCTTACATCCTTACACTCAAGGTTTATTAAGTGCGATTCCGCCAATAAAAGGTGAAACAAAGAGATTGAGAGTTATAAAAGGACAAGTTCCAGATCTTATACATCCACCAACAGGTTGTAGATTTCATCCAAGGTGTGATTACTTTGAAAAAGGGTTGTGTGATGTTGAGGTGCCACGACTTGAAGAATTTAAAGAAGATGATGAACATTTCGTAGCTTGTTTTAACCCTCTCAACAAAAGGGGAGTGAACTGAGAAAATGGGTAAAAATCCTATTTTAAAGATAGAAAAGCTAACCAAAATTTTCAAAGTTTCGGACGGTTTTTTCAAACCGAAAAGGTTTATAACGCCTGTGAATAATATATCTTTTGAAGTACGTGAAGGAGAAGCGCTTGGACTTGTTGGGGAATCCGGATGCGGTAAGACAACAACAGGAAGATTGATCGTTAAATTGCTCCAAGCAAGCTCTGGGAAGATAATTTTTGATGGTGTTGATATAACAAATATGAAAGAAAAGGAATTCAAAAAGTATCGACGAGACATTCAAATAGTATTTCAAGACCCATTTTCCTCTTTAAATCCTCGAATGACCGTATATCAAATTCTTAGAAGACCTTTGAGAATTTTCAACCTCACCAGTAATCTCGATCAGGAAAGAGAATTGATCTTAAAAACACTTGAAGAAGTTGGCTTAAAAGAAGAACATGTTAATAGATATCCACACGAATTTTCAGGAGGTCAAAGGCAGAGAGTAGCAATAGCACGAGCTATCATAACAAATCCAAGATTTGTAGTCCTTGATGAACCAACTTCAGCTCTGGATGTGTCAGTTCAAGCTCAAATAATGAATTTATTGATATCTTTAAAAGAAGAATTGAGGTTGACCTATTTATTTATATCTCATGACCTGTCTGTCGTGAAATTCATAAGCGATAAGATAGCTGTCATGTATCTTGGAAGAATCGTTGAACAAGCCTCCAAAGATGAAATTTTCAACAATAGATTGCACCCATATACAAAACTTCTTTTTGATTCAATACCTATTCCTGACCCGAATGTAAAAGCGCAATTTATGATAGATTTAGGTGAGTTGCCTTCGTTGACTAATGTAAAACCCGGCTGTCCTTTCGTTAATAGATGTGAATATAAAAAAGCAATATGTGAAAGAACGACTCCTGCTTTAAGAAATGTTGGAAATGAGCATTATGTTGCTTGTTATCTATATCACGATGTTGAGGAAAGTTCTTAATCTATTCGGGAGGGGTGCTTTTATGGGAAAACTTGTTGTTGTAGGTCGCATAGTTGATGGAACTGGTAGAGAACCTTTCAATGGTTTCGTTGTTATTGAAGATAAAAAAATAGTGCAGGTAAGTAAAGAAGAGGAACTGAAAACATTAAGTGTTGAAAATGCAGAAATAATAAAAATCGAAAATGGAACAATTTTACCTGGGTTAATTGATTGTCATGTTCACTTAACTGGTTCAAGAACCCTTGATTTTCTAAAAGCTTCTCTTGAACCTGTAGCAGCTAAAGCAGCAAGACTTGTTGGAGACCTTGCCCAACTTATTGATGCCGGCTTCACTACAGTCAGGGATGTAGGAGGATTAGGGATATATTTAAAAAAGGTGATTGAAGAAGGTGAGATAAAAGGTCCGAGGATACTTGCGGCAGGTAAGCTTCTCTCCCAAACGGGGGGACATGGCGATTTTCATTCTTTACCGCTCGAGTGGGCAAAAGAAGGAGATTTTACAAGATTATGCGATGGAGTAAGTGAATGTATAAAAGCTGTTAGAGAGCAATTTAGAGAAGATGCTGACTTTATAAAGATCTGTACAACTGGTGGTGTGCTTTCACAAAGAGACCTTCCAACCTCTTCACAGTTCAATCTTGATGAGATAAAAGCAATGGTTGAAGAAGCTAAAAGTGTTGGTTCTTATGTGGCAGCCCATGCAGAAGGAACGCAAGGAATTAAAAATGCCTTGATTGCAGGAGTAAGAACAATAGAACACGGTGATTTAATAGATGATGAAGGTATAGAAATGATGGCTGAAAAAGGTGCCTTTTTGATACCGACTCTTTCTATTAAAGAACAGATAAGTTCTAAAGGTGAAAAATATGGGATCCCTGAATGGGGAATTAAAAAACTGAAAATGCTTCAGGAGCTGCATGGTGACTACATAAAAAAGGCAAAAGCCAGGGGAGTTAAAATAGCAGTGGGGACAGACTTTAGTAGTAAACCTTTGTTTCCACTCGGAGAAAATTCGATGGAACTTGAGCTGCTTGTTAAACAGGAAGGGTTTACACCGCTTGAAGCTATAGTTGCAGCAACCAAAATAAGTGCTGAAGCAATAATGATGGATGATAAAATTGGAACTATTGAACCAAATAAATTAGCAGATATCATCGTTGTTGAAGGTGATCCTGTCAAGGATATAACGATTTTGAGAAAAGCTGAGAATATAAAGCTCGTAATAAAAGACGGCAAAATCGAAAAAAATATCCTTTAAAATAAGGAGGGAAATACTTTGAAAGATAAAATTTCAAATTTGATCGACTCTTTTTCAAAAAGGCTGAAGGAGATAGCTTCTAAAATTTTTGATTATTCAGAAGTCGGTTATGAAGAGTTCAAATCATCTGAAGAACTTGCAAAATTTCTTGAAGAAAATGGTTTTGAGGTTCAAAGAGGAGTTG
>JARRBB010000029.1 GCA_029981435.1 Thermotogaceae bacterium
ATTTAAATACTGAATGGTTATTAGATTCAAGAATCAATTATTTCAACTTCCTATTATATATTAACACTAAATATTATATCGTATTGTAAGTAAAAAAATACAAATTCATCTCCATCTTACAGAAGATGAAGTCTTTTTTGCAAAAAACGATAAATTTAAAAAGGTTGATACTAGAAGTATGACTGTGACAATCAATATTATCTTCATGCCTATTGATCTCATTTTTTCGCCTCCCAGGGGATTATAAAGACAAAAAAAAACGAAAATTCCCTTCCTGTTTTCATTTACAGGAAGGGAATTCAATTGCGTTAAACTTCAAAATCTTTAAAGGCACTTTTGCTTGCACCGCAAACAGGGCATTTATCGGGTGCATCGCCTTCGACTGTATGGCCACAGACACTGCATATGGAAATTTTTTTAGCGGGATAATCTTTTCCTTCCTCAACAAGTTGTTTGGCTTTTTTGTACATCTCTTCATGAATTTTTTCTGCTTCCAGGGCGTATCTTGTAGAACGTTCTGCATCTTTTTCGCCCTGTAACTTTGCAGTTTCATTGTAAACTGGATACATTTCCTGAACCTCGAAGTTTTCTCCATCTATACATTGCTGAATGTTGTCAGGCATCGCTCCAAGTAATCTCAAAACGTTGAAATGATTTTTCGCGTGAACATATTCTGCATAAGAAATAGCCCTGAAAAGATTGGCAAGATTCTTTAAACCTTTTTTCTCAGCTTCTTCCGCAAATATCGCATATTTCATATGAGCCTGTGATTCGCCTGCAAAAGCCTCTTTTAAGAATTGTTCTGTCATTTTACGCATTCTATCTCCCCCTTTTGAAAAAAATCTATATTTATTTTACCATAAAGGTATATTTAACATGTATTCAAGATCGTTTAAAAAATTCATTAACCTCTTCAATATTTGGAAATGCGTTTATCGCACCTATTTTAGTAGCGGTCAGTGCAGCAACTTTGTTGGCAAATTCTGCTGCGTTCACAGCATTTTGAAAACAGAAGTCAAAATCTGTTCGACAAAAATAGTAAATCAATCCTGCGTTGAAGGCATCTCCACAACCTGTAGTGTCCGCGACATCCACTTTGTAACCTCTTACTTCTTCAATTTTTCCATTTAGAAATACAAGTGCACCTTTTCCTCCCAAGGTGATAAAAGTTGGTCGATTTTGCTTTCTCGGAATTAAATTTAATGCTTCATCAATATTTTTTTCAGGAAAGAGATATTTCAAATCGTCATCACTCATTTTCAAGATATCCACTCTTGAGCTTATACTCAGAAAATCTTCAAGAACCCTGCTTTTATCCTTTATCAAATTTGGTCTCATGTTGGGATCAAAAGAAGTTATGATCGAATTTTCAACTGCAAGTTCGAACAACTTTAAAAACGTGCTTCTCGCAGGGTCGTATAAAATTGAAATAGAACCAAAATGAAAGACTGCTGTATCTGAAAAATCTATGTCTTTGAAATCTTCCGGATAAATCAGTAAATCTGCGGGATTGTCACGATAAAATTGAAAATCCGGAACTTTTTCTTCAGACAAGGCAGCAAAAGCAAGAGTAGTCTTATGTTCACCGGAAATCACGATATTTTCAGTCGATATTCCTTCACTTTCGATCAGGTTCAGAAGCTGTTTTGCAAACTGATCGCCTCCGAGTTTTCCAACAAACGAAACCTTTAAGCCCAGTCTTCTTAAACCGACTGCAGTGTTCAGAATTGATCCACCAGGCCTTTTGTAAAATCTTTCAACACTCACAAGATCTCCTGGTTCTTCTGCAATCAAGTCTATCAAAGCTTCACCGGCACACATCACTTTCTTATTCATTCTCATCACCCTTTGAAGTTTTTACGGCAATATTAAAGAGCTTTTCATACTTATCTTTCAACGCCGGGTAAAGAGAGCGGAATATTTCGTAGAGTTCATCGTAAATTCTTGAATTTTTCTCTATTGGTTCTATCGTTTTACCGAGTTTAACGAATTTTTCAGCCGCTTCATCGAAAGAATTGAACAGTTTGCTTCCAACCGCTGCTATTATTGCTGCACCAAACGCAGGTCCCTCATCAACCTGTATCGTTTTGACTTCGACTTTGAAAATATCCGCCATTATTTGTTGCCAGACTTTACTCTTGGCTCCTCCACCGGTTATTCTGACTTCTACAGGAAGTATTCCAAGGCTTTTCATGATCTCGAGTGAATCGCGTAGTGCATAAGTAACACCTTCCATAACAGCCCTTGCAAAATGCGCTTTGGTGTGTCTTGCTGAAATTCCGATGAATGCACCTCTCACTTTTGCATCTTTATGCGGTGTTCTTTCGCCGTTAAGATATGGCAGAAAAATCAATGCTTCGCTTCCTATAGGGACTTTTTCTACTTCAGCGTTTATGATTTCATACGCACTGATTCCAGATATTTCTTGAACCATTCCTTCCAGTTTTGCAAAGTTGTTTTTAAACCAGCTCAGTGAAAAACCAGCTGAGAGAATCACTCCCATGTTGTACCACATGTTGGGCACGGAGTGATTGAAAAAGTGTATCCTACCTTCAGGATCAAATTTGGGTTGAGAAGTGGGCGACAGTACGACACCTGAAGTACCAACACTTCCAAGAAACAGACCTTCTTTTATAATTCCGTTTCCAACGGCACCACAAGCATTGTCTGCACCACCGGGAATAACAAGAGTATTCGGTGACAACCCGATTTCATCTGCCATTTTTTTAGATACTTTTCCTGCAACGTCGAAAGATTCTATTACCTCTGGAAAGATCGAAATATCAAGCTCAAGTATCTTCGCCAATTCTTCAGACCATTTTCTGTTTTTCACGTCGTATATGGCCGTTCCTGCCGCATCAGAAACTTCACTAACCATTCTTCCAGTTAATTTGTAAACTATGTAATCTTTCGGAAGCAAAACTTTGTGAAGCTTCGAAAAATTCTCAGGTTCGTTGTTTCGAAGCCATATTATCTTTGGAAGTGTGAAACCTTCAAGAGGTGGGTTACCAACCATCTGAATTAAATTCGATTCGCCACCTGCTTTCTGTGTGATCCACGCCCTTTCATTGAAAGTCCTCGTATCGTTCCATAGTATTGCGGGCCTTATAACTTCGCCATCCTTGTCAAGAAAAACGGCACCATGCATTTGTCCACTGAAGGATATTGCAACAATCTCCTCGGGCCTTACGCTCGCTGAAACAACTTTTATAACTTTTTTGACCGCTTCCCACCATTCTTCCGGTTTCTGTTCAGACCATCCAGGAAACGGGGTGTAAAGAGGATACTCTTCAAAAGCTCTGGAAACTATATCTCCATTTTCTGATATTAAGAGAGCTTTTACACCGCTTGTTCCAAGGTCAATACCTATAACATACATTTATATCCCCCCTGCTTTCTTTGTATTAAGATTATATCATTATCAATAGAATAGCTCTGGTGGTTGGTGATGGAAGAGTGAACTGCCAAGCATTATAGAAGGTATGGAGTCTTCTTCGCAAAAAAAATGATAAAGTGATAAAATTTATAATAGAGGTATTTTCTGATAAGAGGGGACTTGTATGAAAAAAATTATCTTTCTTTTGTTTATAATAATATTTTCAATATTTCAAACCAGTAGCTTTTCACAGAACTTTCAGGAAAAGGGTATGCAACTTTATATAGCAGGCATGGATGCTTTCCAGAATGGTGAGTATAAAAAAGCCCAGGAACTTCTCGAACAGGCATTAACAATTTATCCAGATATAGAATCAAAAGCAAAAAATATAAAGCTTATACTTGGGATCGCTTCGTTTTACAACGGCCAATATGAGAAATCAAAAACTTATCTGGAACTTTTCAAAGAAAATCCTATTGCACAAGAACTTCTCAGTAAGATTCCAGAAAATATCGATGAAAAATCGATAGAAGATATGAGTTTTCTTAATACATCACAAACATCAACGGATGTTCAATCGAAAACTGTAAATCAAAACCTTTCGATGTCAACGGAAACTTCCAATTCTTCAAACGCTGTTTTAAAACTTTTCTTCATAGGGCTAATAGCTTTTTTGGTACCGTTTTTGTCTTTGATTTTCATAGAATTGAGATTTAAGATCCTGAGTAGATCTGTCGAAAATTTGGTCAACTTGTTTAAAAAACCTTCTAAAGAAATAGAAAATAATAAAGATGCTGATATTGGAACTGCTCAGACAATGACGGACGATTCGAGTGTTCAAATTTTCAACAATATAGACATAGAAGAATATTCAAAAAAGGATATTGAAGATACTGAGAAGTTACTAAAAGAAGTCGAAAATATGGGAAAACCTGATATTAAAGAGTATATTGTAGAAACGGCTGAGGAAAATCATGATGAAACGGAAGTCTCATCCGAACCGGAACCAAGAGAAGCCATACTCTCAGTATTTCAAAACAATGTGGAAACTGATCTGAGAGGGTCTGAAGAATCAACAGAAGAAAGTACTTTCTATTTTTACGATTACAGTCAAATAAAAACAAAGGCTGAAAAATTGATAAAGGAACTTGGAAACAGCTCACAGAATTCAGAATGGAAAAGCATGGAAGACTTACCGGAAGAATTGACCGATAAGATAAAAGAGCTGGAAAATAAGGAAGAATATAATAAGGAGGATATAGAGAAGATTCTGGAATACACTCTACACGAATTTTCAAAAGGTGAAAGCGGGTAATTGAATTGGTCTTCAAGATCAGTAGTGACTGGCTGAACAGATTTCTGAAAGTGGCTGAAAAACTAATAGGTAACATCGATCCCTCTTTTAAAAAAATAAATTTTTACCATGATAATGGTAATTTGAAAGCATTCGTCACTGATGGATGTATAAAGTTTGAAACACCGGTCATAAATCTGATGGGTTTACCGTATGATTTTATAATCCCATTGGAACCTTTGAAGTTGATTTTGAAAGATGAAAAAAGTGAGTTTGTGAAGTTTGAATTGAAGGAAAAGCAGGTAGTTGTAAATTTTGGAAATCAAACGCTTGCGCTTCCAACCCCAGACAAAGTCAACCGCTGGGAGAACTCTCGTAAAAATACTGAGATTTTTGAATGGAAACTTTCAGAGCTCGTGAAGCTTCTGGATATAGGAAGTATAGTTTGCAGAGAAGAAGATTACGTAACTTTAAATATTGAAAAAGATAGAATCGTCTGCTTGGGAAGTGATGGAAGACATATAGCTGCAGGAATTTCGATGTGCAAAACTTCTATCAATAATTTCAGTGGATGTATTCCCTATGTTTCTGCAAGACATATTGTGAAAGCATCAGAAGGCTTAAAAACGGAGAATATCAGTCTATTCATTTCTGACAGTGGCATAAACATCACTCTGGGAAAAGCGCGGCTCATGTTATGTTACAGAACGCCAGAACCATTTCATCTTAAACTTGTGGAATTTGGAACAAGAATAATATCAGAAACTTCTGATGAAAAGATTCTGATCAAAACCTCTGATTTCAGAAAGGCTATAACAAAACTATGCAGTTTTGTAAAAAGAGAATCAGTATTGATCAACTGCTCTATCACAAAAGAGAATATGGAATTGAGTTCCAAAGGAGAAAGTTTCTACTACTCTTTTAAAGTTCCTCTTTTAAAAGGTCCTGAAAGTACGGCAATACTATTAAAATTCTCTCCCCTTAAAGTCAGGAGATTTTTATCCAAAAGCTTTTCAGAAGAATTCGTCTTTGAAATTGTTCGAAAAAGGTATGTCGTTTTGAAAAGAAAAAAAGGCGACCTTTACATGATAATGAGAACAGAGAGATTAGAAACTTAAAGTTTTTCAAACAAATTTCTCAGACTCAAAATACTTTTTGGGATCACTGCCCTCACGGTTTTATTTGGATCAACGACCTGGCTTATTTTTAGATCAAGAATCATACTTGATAACATGTAGGCATCATCCCAGCTTATTTTCAAACCAGTTTCCAGGTATTTCACAGCATATTTGACCGCTTCTTTTGAAGCTTCTTCAAGATTCTTACCAGAAGCCACTATCATCCAAGAATCTTTTGTTTCCACTATGGGCCACTCTATCTTCTTCCGTTTTATCAGATTTACCTTCAGAGTAACTTTTGAATTTATCTCACAACCTGCCACACACACTTCTCCATCACCCATAACTGCATGACAATCTCCAAGTGCTAAAAGTGCACCAGGTTGATTAACAGGGAAATAAACAATCGAACCGACTGTTATATCTTTGGTATCCATGTTTCCACCGTGTTTCCAGGGACTTCCGGTTGGATACTCACCAGTTTCGTCTGAAGGTGCAACTCCAATTACTCCAATCATAGGAGTTACAGGGATTTTCAATCCGTTGAAATAGCAAAAATCACCGTCTATCTCGATTATATTTGTCTTCGCTCTTTCGACCATTTCACCGAGTATACCTTCACCCGGGACAGTTACAATGACACCTTTTTCAGGGAGTTCTATATCCAGAATCTCTACCTTCAATATATCACCAGGTTCCGCATTTTCTACGTATATGGGTCCTGTGGCCGGATTTATCCTTGAAAAATCGACCTCAGTTACGAGTTGTTCTTCTTTTTTTATCTGACCATAAAAACAATCGTTGGTCTCAACCTGAAAAATTTCATCAGGTAATACCTTTTCTACTTCTTCCATCTTTGGTTTAAAGGTGTAAATCACTTTATCTGAAGAGATCTTTTTCATCATCTCACCTCTCAAGAATTTAAAAAATCAATCTCTCCTGCAAGAGCAGGAGAGATTATGAATTTACGAAACAGAGCATTTAGACCAATTACAACTCATACAGGTGACACAGCCTTCTTGCATGGTTAGTGAATTTTTGCTAAGACATATCGGACAATAGGTGTTTCCATCTGCGTCTATGTAATAACCATCTTTCCATTTCAAATCGTTGGCTCTGACAAATTTTTCAACTTCATCTGGATCTTTGGCGGAGCCGTCTATGGTTATCGTCTCTATTTCTTCCGATTCAGGAGTTTTTGAAATAGTTTCACCCCAGAGTTTTGCAAAGTCCATAACAGCTTTTCTTATTTCTTCAGCTACTCCGGGAGCATAATTTCCTTTAACTTTTTTCAATTGTTCGAGGATTTCCTCGAGGGAAACCCCAGCCCTTAAAGCTATTGAGGAAAGTCTGCCGATTATCTCGGCTTTTTCTTCTCCATTACTTACAAATATTTCTACAGCCTCACCGTTATCATCAAAACTGACAGTAATGTAAGTTGTACCATCTTCCCTTTTGTACTTTCTTGTAACGCTCCTCAAGCTATCTTTTCGTGGCCTTGCTCTCAATTTATGTTCATTGTCAAGTACGAAGAATTTAACCTTTGGTGCCTCACTCGTTTTAAGGTTTTTGGTGGAAGTGAGAACCTGGGTCTGGAGGCTACCGTCTCTGTAAACAGTCAATCCCCTGACGTTGAGTTTCATCGCTTTAATATATATATCCAGGATATCATCAACAGTGGTGTTGTTTGGCATATTTATGGTTTTCGATATATTGTTATCGACATACCTCTGGAAAGCATCCTGCATCAAAAGATGATCATCGGGGGATATGTCGTGGCTTGTAACGAATATTTTTTTTATATTTTCAGGTATATTCTCTATATTCGTGAGTCTTCCTTCTTCCACTATTTTTTGTTTCAATTCATCGGTCAGTAGACTTCCAAGTTTATCTTCAAGATACTTATTTATGTAAATCAAAGCTTCTCTTTCGCCATCTGATTTTGTCATAAAGCGTGTGTATGCAAGCAGGAAATTCGGTTCAAGACCACTGGAAGTATCAGCAATATTTGAAATTGAACCTGTAGGAGCTATGGAAAGTACCGCTATGTTTCTTCTATGGTTTCGAGTCTTGTCCAGGAGATTCTTCAGATCATCATCGAGTTTTGATATTCCCATGGCAAATGGATAGAAATTCTCGTCTTTCCATCTGCTCTTCTCAAAAAGCGGGAAATCTCCTTTTTCTTCACCGAGTATACTCGATTCTTCGTACGCGTGCAGGGCTATAAATGCCATTAGATCGGCTGCAAATTTCCTACCTTCTTCGGAGTTGTAAGGTATTTCTTTAAGATACAAGGTATCTGCGAAACCCATTATTCCCAATCCAAGTCTTCTCAAAGATTTTACGGCCTCATCTATTTCCTTGAGTGGAAATACGTTTACATCTATAACATCATCAAGAAATCTCACGGCTATCTTTACCACTTGAGCAAGCGACTGGTAATCTATATCTCCTATTTTTTCATCGTAAAACTTTGCAATGTCTATAGATCCAAGATTACAGGCTTCGTAATCAGTCAATCCTATTTCTCCACATGGATTGGTTGATCTGATTATCTTTTCAGGGTATATAGGGGAGTACTTGTTCATTTCATCAAGAAATACAATTCCAGGATCTCCGGTTTTCCAGGCATTTTCAGCTATTTTTCTCAGAATTTCTCTGACTTTAACGGATGATTTTACAGAAGAGCGAGGATGTGAAAGAACAATTTCATCATCCGACTCATAGGCCTCAAGAATTTTTTCTTTGTTCCATATTCCAACTGATATGTTGAAATATTTCAGCACTTTTTCGCCGTCGTTGTCCTTTTTTGCATTTATGAATTCTTCAATGTCTGGATGGTCGATATCAAGTATCCCCATAAGTGCACCACGCCTTTTGTATCCCTGTTCAACAACGGCTATTGCTGTGTTGAAAACATGCATGAAACTGATGGGACCTGAAGCCTTTCCACTTGTACCAGCAACAAAACTACCCTTTGGACGCAGGCTTGAAAAATTAGATCCTATTCCACCACCTACTTTGGTTATAAGCGCGTAGTTTTTGACAGCCTCAAAAATTCCATCTATGCTGTCAGGAACGGGAACAACAAAACAGGCGCTCAGCATGTGGAGATGATTTCTTGAAGCGAAAATTTTCCTGTAATCTTCTAATTCCATATCTTCTATTGGCTTATGAAGAAGCTCAAAATCAGCACCTATTCCAGCGTTAAAGAGAGTTGGGCTGTTTGGAATGAAAACCCTTGATACAAGCAATTTATAAAATTCGTTTTCCCAGAATTTTACTTTTTCCAATTTTTCGACATCATCTAATTCTTTCAACGATGGATTATTATAAAGTTCAGCAGTAGCAACAACCCTTGCTACTCTTCTGCAGATATCTTTCCAACTTTTTTCAAGATAATTTCCTTTGGTATCTTTCCAGAGATACCTTTCACTTAAAATTTTTTTGGCATTTGGTGAAGGTTCAACATCGATCCATCTTTCCACCACTCTGATACTCTCCATAAAAAATCCCCCTTTCATCCAAGGGGGATTATACCATATAAAGTACAAAAAATCAAAAGTATACAATATATAGTATTTAAGCGCTTCTGAACTCGTTACCTGTCAACTTAAATGTGAGGTTTTTGAATGGAATGGATATGTCAATTTCTTCAATGATGATTCCTTTGGGAACGTTTATGGTCATTGGTGAGAAATTGATTATTCCTTTTATTCCACTTTCAACTATAATATCTGCAACTTCCTGAGCAGATGTTGCTGGGACTGCTATGACGGCTATTTCAACGTTGTTTTTTTTAACGAATTCACGGAACTCTTTTATATCTTTTATAGTCAAATTTCCAATTTTCTGTCCTATTTTTTCAGGATCGT
Source organism: Thermotogaceae bacterium (assembly GCA_029981435.1). Taxonomy (GTDB): domain Bacteria; phylum Thermotogota; class Thermotogae; order B21-G9; family HyVt-16; genus HyVt-16. Next base: position 9,664 of record JARRBB010000029.1, read on the forward strand.
TATCAAAGATTCCGACGATGTAGAATCCGTTTTTTTCCAGTACATCGTAATTGGCAAGTGCATGTCCAAGATTTCCGGCACCTATTATTACGACGCTCCAACTTTTATTGACTCCTAATATCCTTTCTACCATTTCCAGCAGATAATTGGTATCGTATCCAACACCCCTCTTACCGAAAGCACCAAAGTATGATAAATCCTTTCTTACCTGACTTGACTTTATTCCCAACTTTTCAGCGAGCTCTTTGGAGGATACATTTCTTTTGCCGCTCGAAGTAAGATTTTTTAAACACCTATGATACAGCCCGAGCCTACGCGATACCGTTTTGGGTATTTTGTTCAACACTGTCCCTCCTTGTTCATTTTACTATTATATTCACGAGTCTCCCTTTAACGATGAGTATCTTTTTTATTTCTTTTTTATCGGTATATTGTTTCACTTTTTCTCTTTTCAGAACCAGCTGTTTCAAATTTTCATCGTCGATATCAGGCGAAACAGAAATTCTGTCTCTTATCTTACCGTTTATCTGTATTGCCAGTTCTATAGATTTTTCTTTCATGTAATCCTCGTTAAAAGTAGGCCAAGGTTGCTGAATTACGAATCCTTCTTTTCCAAGTTCTTTCCAAAGTTCGTCAGCCATATGAGGAGCAAATGGTGAAAGGATTCTCAGAAATCTTTCTGCTACGTATCTTAACAATTCGATATTCCATTTATCTTCAGGGACGGTTGTTAAATATTTGTTCAATTCGTTCGAGAGTTCCATCATTCTACTTATAGCAGTGTTGAAGTGGAAATCACCTTCTATGTCACTTGTAACTTTCTGAATTGTCAGATTTATGAGTTTTCTTATTTCATACTCTTGATCACTTTCAACCTCTACTTCATCTCCAACTTTTACGTCTTTTATTTTTCCAAGGATCATCTGATAAATATTCCAGATTCTTCTTATAAACCTGTTCACTCCTTCAATTCCTTGGTCGTTCCATTCTGCATCTTTTTCAGGTGGCCCCATGAACAGAATGTACATCCTTAGAGTATCTGCTCCGTATTTTTCTATCATATCATCTGGTGAAACAACGTTGCCTTTGGATTTTGACATCTTCGCACCATCTTTGTATATCATTCCCTGTGTGAAGAGATTGGAGAACGGCTCTTCAAAATCTACATAGCCGAGGTCATAAAGAACCTTGGTTATGAACCTCGAATATAGAAGATGCAGTATCGCATGTTCAACACCACCGATGTATTGGTCAACTGGTAACCACTTGTTTACATCTTCGGTATCGAAAGGTTTCGAATCATCGTGGGGATTAACATATCTCAAATAGTACCATGAAGAATCGACGAATGTATCCATTGTGTCGGTTTCTCTTAAAGCATCAGAGCCACATTTTGGACACTTGGTGTGTTTGAATTCATCGTGATAAAGTAAAGGAGATTGGCCTGTTGGGTTGAATTCAACATCTCTTGGCAATTTTACAGGCAAGTCTTTTTCAGGTACAGGGACTACACCACATTTCTCACAGTATATTATCGGTATCGGAGCACCCCAGTATCTCTGGCGGGATATGAGCCAGTCTCTTAGTTTGTACTGCACTGAGCGTTTTCCAATTCTTTTTTCTTCAAGGAATTCAATCACTTTATTTATAGCTTCATCACTCTTCATACCGTTGAAAGGACCAGAGTTAACCATAATCCCAGGTTCCGCATAAGCCTCTGTCATTTCTTCGGGATTCAAAGGAGAGTCTGGATTGTCTATAACAACTCTTACAGGTATTCCGTATTTCCGAGCAAATTCAAAGTCTCTCTGATCATGAGCAGGCACACCCATTATCGCACCTGTACCGTATTCCAGTAGTATATAATTGGCAACGAATATCGGGATTTTTTCACCGTTGACAGGATTTATCGCGTAAGTGCCTGTGAAAACCCCTTCTTTTTCCGCCTCAGTTGCCGTTCTTTTGAATTTATCCTGTAAGCTGACTCTTTTCAAAAACTCCTCAACCTCTTCTTTGTTTTCAGACTTTGTGAGTTTTTCAACAAGAGGAGATTCAGGTGCCAGTGCCATAAAAGTAACGCCCCATAGAGTATCTGGACGTGTGGTGAACACTCTGAGTGTTTCATCACTATCATATATTTTGAAATCAACTTCAGCACCTTCACTCTTGCCAATCCAGTTTCTCTGCATTGTTTTAACGTGTTCTGGCCAGCCTTCCAGTTTTTCAAGGTCATTCAGAAGTCTTTCAGCGTAATCCGTTATCTTGAAATACCATTGCTCCAAAAGCTTCAGAGTTACTTCTGTTCCACAGCGTTCACATTTGCCGTCAACAACCTGCTCATTTGCCAGCACGGTCATACATTTAGGACACCAGTTAACAGCACCCTTTTTCTTGTATGCCAGGCCTTTTTCGTAAAGCTTCAAAAATAGCCACTGAGTCCATTTGTAATATTCTTCATCACATGTTGCGATCTCTCTTGACCAATCATAACTTATACCGAGTTTTTTAATTTGCTTTCTTATCGTATCTATATTTTTCCGTGTCCAGATTTCAGGATGTATTTTGTTCTCTATAGCTGCATTTTCTGCGGGAAGACCGAATGCATCATAACCGAAAGGATGTAAAACTTTGTAACCTTTCATTCGCTTGTACCTTGCGACTAAATCACCTATAACATAATTTTTAACATGTCCAACGTGAAGAGTTCCAGATGGGTATGGAAACATAACCAATGCGTAGTATTTTGGCTTATCAATTTCGTTAGTTATCTCGAAAAGTTTGCTGTCTTGCCATTTCTTCTGCCATATTTGTTCTATATTTTTGTAATCGTAGTCTCTCAAAGAAAATGCCCCCTTCTTATGTTTATTTTTTTATTTACTTTATACCATATTTTTTCATCTTTTGAACAAGAGTTTTATAACTTATTCCTAAAAGTTTGGAAGCCTTTTTCTTATTTTTTGATGATACTTCAAGCGCCCTTATTATAAGGTCTTTTTCTATTTTTGAAACTAACTTCTTTGTCGTGTCAGGTAATCTTGGAAAATCTTTTTCCACATTATTTGGAGTGACAATTAATCTCTTCATAGCGTAATCCAGTAGTTTTTTTTCATCACCAGATATAATGAAGTCATTAACAAGTTGCTGGAATTCTTCAAAATTACCTGGCCAGTTGTAATCTTTGAGAAAATCTATAATATCGTTCGAAGGATATGCTACTGTTTTTTTTAGTTTATTACTATACACTGAAATCATATGATCAAGCATATAGGGTATATCTTCTGCTCTTTCACGAAGTGGTGGAATTCTCAAAACAGCATTACCCAGAAAATTCTTTATATCTCCTAAGATAGCATTTTCCCAAGTTTCTTCGTTTACCCCCAATAAAATTTTACCAAAAAAGTTTATTTTTTTATCACCTTTTTTATGATATCTCTTCAACATCAATTTATAAACTTTTTTCTGAAATTCGTGACTTGAATTGTCAAAATTTTCAAGGAAGATTACCCCATCACCAATCTGAAAAAACACTTTTTCTGCGTTCGCAAAAAGTTTACTGTAAACCGAAGTTTCAGGTATCTTTTCCAGATCGAATAACAGAAACTTCCCATTTGAAATATAATTACAGAAGTCTTCCCTTCTGCACCCTTTTTCCGAAATCAGTGCTATATCATCATAGACATTGAATAAATTCTTCAAATCCAGCAAAAATTTTCTTATCACCGGCCCCTGAAGGTTAGAGAAAAGATTGAAAAAGTTGTTTTCGGAAATCAAATCTTCAAGAAGGTTATATTTTTCGACGAATCTGATAGCATTTTTCAGGGACAGTTCTAAAATCTCCGGGTTGACGTCAATAAAAATATCAGAAGTTCCATTGAAACTGTTTACCTCTTTCCAAAAGATGTTAGGTTGAGTATTTGAATCTAAAAAAAATATGAATGCTCTTACAAAAGGAAAAACTTCAAGAAGATTTCTGAAGTCTTCAAACTTTATTCTTGTGATCACAAAATTCCAGGTTTCTTCTCTTGCGATCTCTAAAATATTATCACTCAATGTAAAAAAAACAGACTTTGGAACACTTTTCAGGATTTTATTCAATATTTCTTTTGAAATGGTGTTATCTATCAGTAATTTTATACTGTCCAAAACTCTCACCTATACCTCAGGGTATTATTCTGGTACCAGTATTTCCTATCAAAGCTTCCTTAACTTTTTCTATCGATGTTATTATACACTCTCTTCCGGTAGCTTCAACAAAATCAATGGCTGCTTCTATTTTTGGCCCCATGCTTCCTTTTGGAAAATGACCTTCGTTTAAATATTTTTTGGCATCTTTTGTTGTCAAAATATCGAGCGGTTTCTGTTCCGGCTTTCCGAAATTCAGAAAAACTTTTTCAACAGCGGTAAGAATCAACAGTATATCAGCATTCAAAAGTTTAGCTAAAAGTGCAGAAGCTCTATCTTTGTCTATAACTGCTTCCACACCTTTTAGAACATTATCTGAAGTACGAAAAACTGGTATTCCACCTCCACCTGCTGCTATGACCACTGTATCCGTAGCCAGAAGAGCTTTTATAGCTTCTATTTCAACTATGTCAAGAGGCTTAGGAGAAGGTACAACTCTTCTGTAACCACGTCCAGCATCTTCAAACATTTTCCACCCTTTTTCTTTTGCAAGTTTTTCTGCTTCTTCTTTTTCATAAAAAGGACCGATCGGTTTAGTTGGATTTTGAAATGCCTGATCATTTGGGTCAACTAATATCTGAGTTATGACAGTACATACAGATTTACGCTTTCCGTTTCTAATAAAAGCATTGATAAGGCTCTGTGAAATCATGTAGCCAATACTTCCCTGCGTCTGAGCATCGTTAACATCGATTGGAAACGGAGGTATGAAATCTTTAGCACATTCTTGTTGCAACAGTAAATTACCAACCTGTGGCCCGTTTCCGTGAGTTATGACAAGCTTGTATTCATCGGCCAAAAATTCTACAAGGTACTTTGAAGTTGTTTCAAGGTTCTTAAGCATAGTTTCAGATGTCGGTTTTTCGCCTTTTTTTTGAATGGCGTTACCACCTATTGCAACAACGGCTGTCTTTTTCATACCTCGTTCCTCCTTTAACAAAATTTAAAAGGGTCCTGGCAGATCAGAAACCAGGACCCTTTCGTGAAACTTAAAAGTCGTTATTTTGTGAACACAAAGAATTTGAAGTTGTCAAAATATGCCTTTCCAGAGAATGCGAAATAACCTATCCACTCTTCGGGTGTTATATCGTCGAGGATGAACTCTTCATTATCAACCACAACGCGCCATTTCAGACTTCCATCTTTGTCAGTGTAATGTTCCAGTATTACATGATGCAAATCTGCTCCCGGGTCAAAGGCATAGTTTTTCAAAACGGTTCCATCACCTGCAGCAAAGGTTATGCACTTACAATCATAATTTTTGACAGCAAAAGAATACAGTATGTAATCATCAAGGTTGGCAGTTTTATCGTAGCTATCTGATAGTATGTAAAATCCTGCCTCGGTTTCATCTTCAAATCTGAAATCAAATTCGATTCTGTAGTGTGAGGTTGGATCAGCATACATCGGGAGATAAACGGGATCGTATGGGAACAGTTCACCATCGACCATCTGTGAATATTCTCCTGTCTCTCTCCATGGCCACAATCCTTCGTCACAGAACGTATCTCTGAAATAAACACAGACCTGTGGAGGTTCTTCAGGTGGACATTCTTTTATCTCAAATTCATATACTGCCCAGTTCCAAGCTATATCATGTCTGCCAACAAGATTGGTCCATAACAGGGTTTTCCAGTACGTTGAGCTTACTCTTATAACTGCTGGATCGTTAGGATCACTGTTGATCCCAAGAACCGTTCTCAATTTTTCTGGTATTTCAGGTTCTCTAAAGGCAATTATATAAGCCTTGGCGATCCCCGGTGTGGATGACATTTTGTAAGGCCTACCAATGGGTGCGGTGAATACTATCTCACCCGGAATTCTTCCAAGTTTGTTCAGTCCTGATGCGAGTGTTGGCCAAACAACATCAATCGTCATATCTGGATTTTGAACGAAAACGACAACGTAAGGATCTTTATTCATCTTAAAGTAGATCCAGCCTTCTTCACCAGTACAGTAGATGTCTTTATCAGTCCAGACTTCTGGAATAAGGTTCCCTTTGACTTTTGTTGGTGGGAGCTTGAACTCCGAACCTTTGTTTTCTGGTAGTTCGATCTTGATGCTTCCAGCAAATGCTATTGAAAAAACCAACAATGCTATAAAAACTGGTACAAGGATCCTCCTCATATATAAAACCCCCTTCCAATTGAATACATGAGAAATTAACCTGCTATCAACCCAAGGATAATTGAATTGAACTTGTTTTCAAAACTATCAGCCCTTGAAACGATTACTATCGGTACCTTTGCTCCAACAACTATTCCAGCGATATTTCCTCCTGCCATGTAAACTATGGATTTTCCAAGAAAGTTTCCACTGTGAATATCTGGTACAATCAATATATCGGCTCTTCCGGCAACTTCTCCAGAAACTTTCTTCACCTTGGCTGCGTTTGTATCAAGCGCATTATCAAGTCCAAGCGGACCATCTACAAGACAATCTTTTATCTGACCTCTCTGATTCATCTTCGAAAGTATAGCAGCTTCTACCGTTTCTGGCATAGATGGATTTACCACCTCAACAGCTGCTATACATGCAACCTTTGGTAAATCGATTCCCATTTTTCTTGCAACATGTACCGCGTTTTCAATTATAGCAACCTTCTGTTCCAGCGTCGGTTTTATAATCATACCACCATCCGATAACAATATCAATCTGTCAATTGCAGGACTTTCAAGAACGGCGACATGGCTTAGAAGTTTCCCGGTCCTTAAACCCCAATTTTCGTTCAAAACCGCTTTCAATAATGTTGAAGTTTTTATAAGACCTTTCATCAACATAGTTGCGTTCTCCGAATTCACTGCTTTAACACTTTTTTCAGCGCAATCAGCTTCATCAGTTGAGTCGATTATTTCAAAATCTTCCGGTGAGAGTTCAAGTGTTTTAAGGTTGTTAACAATTGAACTTTTCTGCCCAACAAGTACAAAATTACAAATACCCTGCTGATAGGCATATTTTAAAGCCTTTAAAGCTTCTATATCCTCGGCACCGGCGAGGACTATTTTTCTGGCTTCAGAAGTCTCTTTTGTGAGTTTTGAGAGCAGATCTTTGAAACTTTTTATCATACTTGTTCTCCCTATATATGATTCTGAATTTATTATATCACTAAATCAGAGTGATAAAAAAAAATCATAGAATTTTTTTTATTTTGTCAAAGCAGAAAAATGTTATAGAATTAATTGATTAAATCAAGTTAGGGGGGATTTCAATGGAAAGAAATATTAAAGAGCTCGTATCAAAAATGACACTGGAAGAAAAAGCCAGTCTTTGTTCCGGGCTGGATTTCTGGAGAACAAAACCTGTCGAGAGGCTTGGAATACCTTTGATAATGATGACCGATGGACCACATGGCTTGAGAAAGGCAAAAGGAGAGGAAGTGGGAATTGGAGACAGTGTACCTGCAACCTGTTTTCCAACGGCTTCTGCCCTTGCAAGTTCGTGGAATAGAGAGCTTTTAAAGAAGGTAGGAGAAGCCATAGCACAGGAATGCCTTGCTGAGAAGGTTGCCATAATACTTGGCCCTGGTGCAAATATAAAAAGATCTCCTCTATGTGGAAGAAACTTCGAATATTATTCTGAAGATCCTTATCTATCAGGAGAAATGGCTGCAAGCATAATAGAGGGTATTCAAAGCAAAGGAATTGGTACTTCACTGAAGCATTTTGTAGCCAACAATCAGGAACACAGAAGATTGTCTGTAAGTGCAGAAATTGATGAAAGAACACTGAGAGAAATCTATCTTGCAGGTTTTGAGATAGCTGTTAAGAAGGCAAAACCATGGACGGTAATGGCAGCCTACAATAAGGTGAATGGAACATACTGTTTCAAAAACAAATTTTTATTGACCGATATCCTGAGAAAAGAATGGGGTTTTGAAGGAATAGTTGTTTCAGATTGGGGAGCAGTTGATGTTATTGAAAGGGCAGAAGCGCTGAAGGCGGGGCTTGACCTTGAAATGCCTTCAAGTGGTGGTCTCGGAGATAAAAATATAGTTGAGGCCGTTAAAAATGGAGACCTGCCTGAGGAAGTTCTCGATGAAGCTGTTGAAAGATTGTTGAAAATAATATTCCGTGGGTTCGAGAATCAGAAAGATGCAACCTTTGACAAGGACGAACATCATAAGTTTGCAAAAGAAGTTGCGAAAGAATGTGTGGTGCTTTTGAAAAATGAAGACGATATTCTGCCACTTAAAACAGATTCCAGAATAGCCGTTATAGGTTCTTTTGCCAAAAAAGCGAGATATCAGGGTGGAGGAAGTTCACATATAAATCCGACAAAGCTCGATGTACCATACGATGAGATACTCAAGCTCGTTGAAGATCCTTCAAATGTTTTGTATTGTGATGGCTATGATCTTGAAAGTGAAGAAATCAAAGAAGAGTTGATAAACGAAGCAAAAGAAATTGCAAGAAACTCTGATGTCGCAGTTATTTTTGCAGGTCTTCCTGAAAATTACGAATCGGAAGGTTTCGATAGAGAAAACATGTGTATGCCAGAAAGTCACAACAAGCTGATCGAAGAAGTAGCTAAGGTTCAACCAAACGTTGTCGTTGTGCTTTTTAACGGTGCACCTGTTGAAATGCCTTGGATTGATAGAGTCAAAGGGCTATTCGAGGCCTATCTCGGTGGTCAGGCTGTTGGCGGCGCAGTAGCTGAATTACTATTTGGTAAAGCAAATCCAAGTGGAAAGCTCGCTGAAACTTTCCCAAAAAAACTTGCTCACAATCCATCCCATCCATATTTTCCGGGTGAAGATGATAAAGTTGAATACAGGGAAGGTATATTCGTAGGTTACAGATACTACGATAAGAAAGAGATAGAACCATTGTTTCCATTCGGATTCGGTTTGAGTTACACGAAGTTTGAATACAGTGATCTAAAGGTGGATAAGAAACAGGCAAAAGATACCGATACGATCACTGTAAGTGTGAAAGTTAAAAACGTAGGTAACATGGCAGGTAAAGAGGTCGTTCAGCTGTATGTTAGGGATGTTGAAAGCAGTGTTATAAGACCAGAAAAAGAGTTGAAAGGTTTTGAAAAAGTTGAACTGAAACCAGGTGAAGAGAAAACTGTGACATTTGTCCTTGATAAACGCTCGTTCGCTTATTACAATATCGATATCAAGGATTGGTATGTAGAAAGCGGAGATTTCGAGATTCTGATCGGAAGATCATCGAGAGATATAGTTTTGAAAGAGACCGTAAAGATAGAATCAACGCAAAAATTCAGAAAGAGATTCACAAGAAATACTCCTCTTGGTGACTTGATGGAAGATCCGGTTGGTTCTGAAATACTCTCAAATCTCTTGGAACAATTTTCAAAAAGCAGTCCGATGGGTGCTATGAGTCAGACCGATCCAACGTTTTTCATGGCTCTTCTCAAGTACATGCCTTTGAGACATCTTGTCATATTCAGCAGAGGTTTGTTCACAGAAGAAATGCTCGAGGATATTTTGGAAAAACTGAATGGTTGAATATTTGTTTGAACAACGGAGGAAGTCGTTTGAGCTTCCTCCGTTTTTTACTCTGAACGATTAAAAATTGGTTATTTGTGGATTATTATTTCTGTTAATATTAGTTATGAGATTCTATCTTTCTTTAAAGTGTATAAAGGAGCAAAGGTTTGATGAATTATAGAAATAGAAAAAGATCATATCTGTTATTTTTACTGATAATTATCATTATTATCTCAACCTTTAAGTATGTTTATCCGTTCTTTAACGAGAAAGAACAAGATTTGATATACAATAACCTCACTACTTTGAAAAGATTGGATTCAACTAAAAATTTCTCCTTCGCAGTTATAGGTGACAACAAGAATTCCGTTTCTACCTTTCAAAAAATCATAACTTCCATCAATAGTGATCCAAGTATAAAATTCGTAGTAAATACAGGGGATATGGTTTTTGATGGAAGCCCTGTAAAATATAGCTTCTATTTGAAGCAAATAAAAAGATTTAGAGTTCCTTTGTTGGTTGTACCAGGCAATCATGATGTTGAAGATCACGGAACGGAAAATTATATTGAGATATTTGGGCCTTTATACTATTCATTCCAATTTGGAGATGCTTATTTCATAATTTTAAACAATTCTAATGAAGAGAAAATAGATTCTTATCAAATGTGGTGGCTTGAAGAAGAATTAGAGAAATCCCAAGCTTATAAATATTGTTTTTTACTTATGCACGTCCCAATTTATGATCCCAGGTTAAAATATGATCAGCAACCTGGACACTCCATGAAAAATTTAGAAAACGCCAAGAAGCTTCTCTCCTTAATTGAAAATTACAATGTGACAATGATCTTTGCAGGTCATATACATGGCTATTTTAGAGGTTATTGGGAAAAAGTCCCATACATAATAACAGGTGGTGCTGGAGCTGAGCTCTTTGGAACGAATCCTGAGCATTATTTTTACCATTACATCAAGGTGAATGTTTCCAATAAAGGTGTAAATTATGAGTTGATAAAGTTGAGATCACCTGATTTCAACGTTTTAGACAGAATTGGAGCTTTTTTATGGCTTTATCTATACTCTTATATTGTTATAAACTATTGGGCTATATTATTGGTAATAAGTTTTTTTGTCTTGATCAGTTTAATTATTCACGGAGAAGAGAAGAAATTATTCATAAAAATATGGAATTATTTTCTAAATATGAGAATTGTCAGATTTTTAATAAAGCTATCTAAGAAAATAGGAGACTTTGGACATAGGTAAGGATCACATCTTTTCAATTCTATATCGTAGTGGTTATGCTTTTTCTGAGTGTTAGTGTGCTGAATCTTTCACGAATCTTCTCCTGATTTTAAAATTTAAAAAATATTTCGGTGCTAAAATTAAATATTAGATTAACTTTAAGATGGG
>JARRBB010000030.1 GCA_029981435.1 Thermotogaceae bacterium
ATAGCTATAATTGGTGCTGGAAGTGTTGTTTTCACGAAGAATTTAGTGACTGATATTTTGATGTTTCCAGAACTTCAGAACAGCGAAATTCATCTTATGGATATTGATGAGGATCGTCTCAACACAGCTTTTGGTTTGATAAGTAAAATAGCTGAGGGATTGAAAGTAAAACCAACAATAAGAAAAACTTTGAACAGAAGAGAGGCATTGAAAGATGCAGATTATGTTATAAACACCATACAAGTTGGTGGGTTTGAAGCCACATTGATAGATTTTGATATCCCAGAAAAATATGGTTTGAAGCAAACAATTGCTGATACCCATGGTATCGGGGGAATATTCAGAGCGCTCAGAACCATACCTGTTCTTTTGGAAATGGCGAGTGATATGGAAGAATTATGCCCTAAAGCATTGATGATAAATTACTCTAATCCAATGGCAATGAATGTTTGGGCAGTGTATAAAATATCCAATATTAAAGTCGTTGGACTTTGTCACAGCATTCAAGGAACAGCACGTCAAATAGCAAGTTACATAGGTGTTCCATACGAAAAGTTGAGATACAAGGCGGCTGGTATAAACCATATGTGCTGGTTCTTAGAGCTTGAAGTTGATAAAAAAGATGCTTATCCACTTCTTAGAGAAGCCCGAAAGAATCCTGAAATATTCAAAAAAGATCCTGTCAGGTTCTCTATGATGGATCTGTTTGGTTATTTCGTATCAGAATCATCCGAACATATGGCAGAATATGTTCCATATTTCATTCCTTATGAAGAAAAAATCAAGGAATTAAATATACCCATAAGGGAGTATGTTAGAAGATGCATCGAGGGAGATAAAGAATATCAACGGAATAAAAGAATAGCCCTTGGTCAGGAACCTATTGGTGAGTTGAAAAAGAGTCACGAATACGCATCAGGAATAATCCATTCCATGGAAACAGGTTACAGAAGATGTATTCACGGTAACGTTGAAAATACAGGCCTTATAACTAATTTACCAAATGGAGCCTGTGTTGAAGTTCCATGTATGGTGGACAAAAATGGTATCCAGCCAACTTACGTTGGAGAACTTCCACCACAACTTGCGGGACTCAATAGAACACAGATAAATGTTCAAGATCTCACAGTAAGAGCAGTTTTAGAAAGAAGAAAAGAATACGTTTATTATGCCGCTCTGCTTGATCCTCTTGCAAAAGCGGTTATGAAACCTGAAAAGATAATTGAAATGGTTGATGAATTGTTTGAAGCTCATAAAAAATATCTTGGGTATTTTGAATAATTCTTTTAAGGGGAGATAAACATGAGTATTTCACCTGGTAAACTTCGAGGTTTAATTAGAATAAGTGATTCAACTGGGAGATTCAAAATGCTTGCACTTGATCAGCGGGGTTCGCTTGAAAAAATGATAAAAAGTGTGAAGGAAAAAGCTGAACCAGCTGATTTAATAAAAGTGAAAAAAGCCATTATCAAATCTTTGAGTCCTTATGTATCTGCAGTTTTAGTTGATCCTGAATATGGTTTTTTCCCGACTTTGAAATATATACCGAAAGACACAGGTGTGATATTATCCGTGGAAAAAACTGGTTATGAAATTTCTGGAGAAGATAGATACAGTCATCTTTTGGAAGAAGATATAGTTTCAAAAGCAAAAAGATGGGGTGTTGATGCAATAAAGCTTTTGATCTACTGGAATAAGGAAGCGTCAGATGAATGCAAAAATCATCAGGTAAATTTAGTAAGGAAAGTAGGGGAAGAGTGTTATGAAAACGATTTGACTTTCATACTTGAAGTACTCACTTATAACAACAAATATGATAAGAAAAGTCAGGAATACAAAAAGCAGCTTCCATTTAATATAATCGATGCAGTTAGTACCTTCAGCGTCCCGGAATTTAAAGTGGACCTTTTCAAACTTGAAGCACCTGTGAATTACTATGACATAGGAGTTTTATTCACTGAGAAAGATTTACAGAATTTATTTACAGAATTTAATGGGTCACTGAATGGTATTCCGTGGGTTGTCTTAAGTGGCGGGGTAGGTTCAAAAGAATTTGCCAAAACATTGAATATTTGCTGTGAAAACGGTGCTTCCGGTTTTCTCGCTGGTCGAGCTATTTGGAAAGAGTGTGTAAACTTTGTACTGGAGCAGGAAAAAATGGAAGACCACTTAAGATATAAAGGTTTGAATAATCTAATGAAAATAGTAGAAGCATCAAAAAATTCGTTGCCGTTTTTTGAAACTAGGAGTTTTAAAGGTTTTGAAAACATAGAAGTGACGGACATTAATCTTTGACATCTACTTCTTCGACTGTCAGTCCTTGTTGGTGGGAAGGTATGGCCTGATTAACTGCTAACCTTGTTTTTAAGGCTGTACTTTCCCATTTTCCACTTGAAAATCTTATATATTTAGCTATGGCTCTTATTGCCATGTCTGCCATCATTCCAATCCAAGCTCCAAGAAGACCTAAACTGAAAAACTTAACCATTATGAATCCTATCGGTATTCTTACAAGCCATGTTGATAACATCATCACATACATTGGGAATTTTGTGTCTCCAACACCTCTTAATCCACCGGTAAGCGCAGCATCAGTTGCCAAAAATATTTGAAATAGGCCTATGATTCTTACAGGTAAATAAGCATAGGCCATTATAACTGGATCGTCTGTGAATATCAATATCAAGTATCTTGGGAACAGAAACATGAATATTCCAACACTTACCTGAAAAAGTATTCCAAGTAGCCACCCCTGTCTAACTGTTCCGACAATCTTTTTGATTTGTCCAGCTCCATTGAATTGTCCTGCCAGAGCAGTTATAGCAACTGCAATTCCCCAACCAGGCATGAAAGAAAGGGATTCAATTTGTATTCCAACCCTGTGAGCTGCATAAGCTTGAGGACCAACCATAAAAAGAATGTTGGCAAAAACAAGTACCCCTGTTGAAAACATAAAGTTTTCCATGGCAGTTGGGGTACCTATTTTGAATATGTTCAGAACAGTCTTTGAATGCCACTTAGGCGGTTTAGAGAGTTTTATTCCGATTGTATCACTTCTGATTATTGAGATTATCAAGAACATTACACCTATTGTTCGAGATATCGCTGTAGCCAGAGCCGCTCCTTTAACCCCCATTTCTGGAAAACCAAGCTTTCCAAACACCATACAGTAATCCAAAAATACATTTATAGAATTAGCTATTCCTGTTGCAATCATAGGAGCTCTGGTATTTCCAGCTCCCCTTAGCACACCAGCCAGCACGAACATCATTGTAAAGGCAGGACCAGCGGTAAATATTATTCTAAGATAGTCTGCAGAAAGATCTATCAAATCCTTTTGAGCACCAGGAAAAAGTATCATAAGATTTTTAGAATAAAGGCTGAGAATGCTCAATCCCACACCGAGCGCGGCACTCAGATAAAATGCATGCCATGTGGTTAGCTCTACTTGTTTTTTGTTTTTAGCCCCGATGGAGTTTGCTATTAAAACTGTTACACCCATTGCAACAGCCATTGCCACGGCTTGAAGTATAAAGATTATTTGATTCGCCATTCCTGCTGCCGTCATCGCTCGCCAATCATAATGTCCGAGAAACGCTGTGTCAACTATTCCAAAAATCATTTGGAGAACATTTTCACCTATAGCAGGAAGTGCTATTATCAAAAGTGATTTTCTTATATCTAAGGCTTCCTCGTGCGATAAATAATTCTTCAGCAAGTTGTACTTCAACGACACTTGCGTATCATCTCCCCTGAAAAAGATTAGATGTACTAACAATTAGTATATCATTCGAAGAGGTTTTTTCCAATAGGACTTGTCGCAACAATCAGAGGAAAGTCAATTACCAATATTTTGGCGATAGCTTCCGGCCCTAACTCAGGAAAAGCAAGCATCCTGTAATCAGTTACCAAGTTAGAAAGCAGAGCGGCAGCACCACTGAGAGTTATAAAATAAATCTTCTTGTATTTTTTGGTTAATTCGACTGCATTCTGAGACCTCGGCCCTTTACCAACGGTTGCAACTACACCGTTTGAGTACAAAAATTCAAGATATCTGTCCATTCTTGCACTTGTTGTAGGACCTATTGAACCAATAACAAATTCTGGAGGAGTTCTGGAAGGTCCTGCGTAGAAAACTATTGTGTTTTTAAGATCAATCGGTAATTGTTCTCCAGAACTTGAAATTTGAAGCAATCTTTTTTGAGCAGCATCTCTCATTAATAGAAGTTCTCCGTTGAAAATTATCATATCCATTGGTTCTAGATTTTCAGTGATTTTAATAACGTCTTCCACACCATTGCACAGATACTTCAAAGTTTTATCACTCCTTTTCTGCATAGATAGCAATTTACCGATAATGCAACAGGCAAGGTAGCGATATGAGTTGGAAAATATTCTATATTCACAGATAGTACAGAAGGTCCAATTCCTAATCCTTGAAAACCTATTTTCAATTTATTTAGTTCTTCTAAAAGCTGGATTTCAAGATCCTTATATAAGATATTTTCGTTTCTTTCATTGAAAGATCTTAATAGAGCCTTTTTAGAAAGTGTTAAGGCTTTCTCTGCTGTTCCACCTATTCCGATTCCAATCTGTAACGGTGGACAGGCTTTGGCTCCATGGTTACTTATATGTTCAACTACAAACTCAATTATATCTTCTTGGGATACGGAAGGTTCGAACATTTTCAAAGTTGTTAGGTTTTCACTTCCACCACCTTTTATTAAAAAAGCTATTTTTAATTCTTTACCAGGCACATGTTCGATATTTACTACACAGGGAGTGTTAGAAAATGTATTTTTTCTTTCGAAAAGAGGATCAGATACTAAAGAATATCTAAAGTAGTTTTGTTCATAAACCTCCGAGACCACTCTGTTTAAGACAGATTCTATGTTTTCTGATATAACAACTTCACTTCCAAGTTCTACGAAGAACTCAACTATACCTGTATCCTGGCAAAGAGGTAAATTCTTATTTGCAGCTATTTCAGCATTTTTTAATAATAATTTTATTGACTCATTTGAAGAATAATATTTTAAAACCTTCAATACTTCAGGATTGATTTCAATATTTGCCTTTACAAGTTCTTCTTTCAACATTTCTGTTATTTTCAAAGGATTTATTTCCTTCATTTAATTACCTCCCCGTTTTCTATCAAATGATTTTACCATCACAGAGAAACAATACACAATTTTTTTCAATGATGTTATAATGATTTAAAAGGCTAAATTAATTCCAGGGAGAGGTTTCATGGAAGAGAACATAAAAGAAATTGTCAATGCTTGTCTGGAGGATGAAAATTTGTTGAAAATAGTTAAAGAGATAGCTTCCATGAATCAAGAAGAAAAGGATCTATTTCAAAAGAAGGTAAATAAGTATTTTTTCAGTCGAAATTCCCCTGAGGATACAATGGCATATAAATTTTATCAATTTATTCTTTTAGAAAGCAACGCTCAGAAAGTTCTCGATGAGGTGATGAAAGTTGAAAGAAAATAAATTATTAGTAGGCGGTCAAGCAGTTATAGAAGGAGTAATGATGAAAGGGAAAAAAATATCGGTTGCCGTAAGAAAGAAAGATGGCGAAGTCGTCGTAAGAGATTATCCAACAGCAATTCCAATAGGAAGTGGTTGGCGCAAGATACCTATATTGAGGGGAGTAGTAGTCCTCTGGGATGCTTTGTACACTGGAATCAATGTACTGGGTTTTTCAGCGCAGGTTGCGGGTGATGATGTGAAACTTTCAAAAAAGGATATAATAATCAGCATACTACTTGCTTTTGGTTTTGGGATACTTCTTTTTTCTGTTTTACCTTTGCTTTTAGCAAGCATATTTTCTTTCATAAGAGAGGATGAATTTTTGTTTTCTCTTATAGAAGGAATTATAAGAACGGTGATTTTATTGATGTATGTCTGGATTATAGGATTCATTCCTGATATAAAGAGAGTTTTTCAGTATCATGGTGCAGAACATAAGAGTGTATATACTTATGAAGCTGGTGATGAGTTGACCGTTGAAAATGCCCGTAAATATTCAACCTTACATCCAAGGTGTGGCACTAGTTTTTTAATGATAACCATGGTAGCTGCAATAATTGTTTTCAGTTTTCTGGGTGTGTTCGGTCAGTTGAATTTTCTGGAAAGATTTCTTAGCAGAATACTTCTGATTCCTGTTATAGCTGGAATCGCCTTTGAATTTCAAAGGTTCACAGCTAAATACATCAAGAATCCTTTGGTTAGAATAATAGCCTTACCTGGCTTATTGCTTCAGAAACTTACAACTCGCGAGCCATCGGATGATCAGCTTGAAGTAGCGTTGATAGCTTTAAAGGCTTCTCTTGGCCTCAACTGGAAATCTGATGTAGAAGTAGAAGAAAACACCGACCAGAATATAGATGATAAAACCTATCAAACCGTTTCTGTAGAAGAGAAGGCCAAGGAAATTGAACAACAATGATAAACTCAAAAGATTGAATAGTACTATTTTTTGTGACAGTCCTTTTTTAAGCAATTGATGATGAAAATGCTCTTGGTCCGCTGAAAAGGGGTTCTTTTTTTGTAGCAATCTTCGTAAAAATGAATACAAAGTCTCAAGGACTGGATAGCCCAAAAATATTCCCATACCGATTAACCACGTTTTTCCATTTGTCGTGAAATTTTGAAGTGTCAACAAAGAGATAATGAACCCCAGTAAATAGCTTCCAGAGTCACCCATAAAAATCTTTGCAGGATTCCAGTTATATATAAGAAACCCTGCACAGGTTGCTATCAAAATCAATGTCAAGGGATCTTTGAATTTTAGAAATAGAAATGCACTGGAGCTAACAACTACGAGTGAAGCCAGTCCATCTATTCCATCTATCAAATTTATAGCGTTGGTTACACCGATTATCCAAAGATAAGTTAAGAAGATCCTCACACCTATGTTTTCTATCTCACCAAAGGGTGTCAATGGTATATTTTTCATCAAGAGGCCATTTTGAATACAGATAGTTGCAGCGATAAATTGCATTAAAAATTTTATTTTGAAATTCAGTTCAAATGCATCGTCTAAAAGTCCTGTAACAAAAACAAGTGAAATAGCAAGCATCAACTGATATGAAAATATATATCTGTTGAACGCAATTGAAATGATCCATACGCTGAAAATAGCCATAAACATTGCTAAACCACCGTTTCTCGCTATTTCTTTCTCATGAACTTTCCTATGATTTGGGATATCAACAAACACCTTTCCGTTTGGAGATAATTTTACTAAGTTAGCACTTATAAAAGCGGCTATTACAAATGATAAAAAACTCATAAGTGTGTAAAATGTCAAAAATTTTAACCTCCCGAATCATCCGGATTTATCGACATGTCAGGCACATAAGTTGAAAGCAAAGCTATTATATCTTTTAATTTTTTCTGGTAACCCAGTTCAAGTACCTTCAATAGAATCTCACTAATTTCTTCTCTGGAAAAACTATTTTTTCCTTCTACTAAAAGTATTTTGGGATGTGAAGTATTGACAGCTTTTTCATTTTCTAAAAATAGTTCTTCGTATAGTTTTTCTCCTGGTCTCATTCCCGTGTAAACTATTTTTATGTCTTGATCTGGAACAAGCCCTGCCATGAGTATCATTTCACGTGCGAGGTCTTCTATTAAAATTTGTTCTCCCATATCTAAAACGAATAAATTTCCATTTTGAGCATAAGCACCCGTCTGTAAAACCAAAGCAACAGCTTCTGGTATTGTCATGAAAAATCTTTTCATCCTTGGATCGGTTATAGTCACAGGCCCTCCCGATTCTATTTGTTTTTTGAATTTTAGTGGAACACTGCCTCTGCTACCAAACACGTTACCAAATCTGACAATTCCGAATTTAGTTCTACTGTTTTTGCCAATCGATCTTATGTAAATTTCTCCCAATCTTTTTGATAAACCCATAATTGAAGTTGGATTGACGGCTTTGTCCGTAGAGATAAAAATGAATCTATCTACACCGAATTTCTCTGAAAGGTCCGCCATAATTTTGGTACCGAAAGAATTTACTCTGAAAGCTTCCACAGGATTTTCCTGCATTATATCCACATGTTTATGAGCAGCAGCGTGGAAGACAATGTCAGGCCTGAATTCTTCGAATATCATTTCCATTCTCTTAGAATCTGCTATATCACCGATTAATCGCTTCAAGGGGATTTCAGGAAAATCTTCTCGTAGTTCCTCGTATATTTCGTATATACTGTTCTCCCCTCTTCCAAGAAGTAAAAGTTCTTTTGGACTGAGTTTGATAACCTGCCTACAGATCTCACTTCCTATAGAACCACCCGCACCTGTAACAAGAACTTTTTTGTTTCTGATATACTCTTCCACCTCAGCGAAGTTTATTTTTATAGCTTGACGTCCTATGATATCCTCGACATTTAACTGGCGCAATTGGACTATTTTGAGTTTATTGTCGGTTAATTCGTATATCCCAGGTAGAACTTTTATTTGTACATTTAAATCTCTTATGTTATTCACGATTTCCCTTATATATTTTGAAGAGGCATTTGGCAAGGCAATTATCAATTCATCTATATTTTTTTCTCTTAAAATACTATTTAGCTTACCGACCGGTCCTTCAACGGAAATGCCTCTTATTTTCCTTCCTATGTTTTTTGTATCGTCATCCACAAAGCAGATTACCTTACCTAAATCAGGTCTTCGATTTATTTCATCAAGTAACGCTACTCCTTCATTATTTGCACCCAGAATTGCAATTCTTTTTTCGGGACTCTGGATTTTCTTAAAATTTGTGCTGTTCAACCATGCTAAAAATAACCTGCTGGCACTTATGAGGACTAATGAAGCTAAGAAAGTTAAAAAACCAACTGATCTTGGAAGTACAAGCCCTCTATAAAAGTAGAAAAAACCAAGAGTGCCAAGGTAGCCTACGAATGTTCCACGAAATATCACAAGAAGTTCTTTTAAACTTGTGTACCTCCATACAACGGTATAGAAAAAGTTAATCATATAGCTTGCTGACATTATTATTACCTGTATCAACGATGCAGATAGGAATCCTTTTATACTTTCGAAGTCAAATCCAAATCTAACAAAAAGGGAAAGTACAGCAGAAAAAAAGGTTATTCCAAAGTCAATCAAGAAAAGAATCGTTCTCCTGAAAAACTGTTTTTTAAACATTTCATCACCATCTCGTAGTAGTATTTGTAACGTTTTCAGGTATTAACGAATACTTTTTAAGTATTTGTCGAATGTCTTCGGTTGCATATATTCTCACTAATTGTATCAAATTGTTGAATACTAAGCGATATGAAGGAGAATTATTTTCGAAATCTGAGAATCTGTAAACTTTGCCATTTTTACTGTTATACAGAAAAACCTTGGTGGAGTCAAACTCCGTTGGGTGAAACAGTGTCAATTTGTATGGTGTATCTATTTTAAAAATGTCCCTTAGATTTTTGAGTATCCTCTTCAAGGTATTCAGATCGTTCTTTTTTACTTCGCTTTTTTTAATCACTTGTTCTATGCGTTTTTTGATCTCTTCAATTGCGCTTTCTCCGACGCTTTCGGCAACAGCAGATGGATCTATTCCTGTCGTTGTAAAAGGAAGTTCCAAGACCATTTTCCAGAGGTCTCTTTTTAAAATTCTTTCTAAAATGCTATATGCTTTAACTATGAATAATTCAGCTTTTGTGAGATCAGTAACCTCGCCGGATAAGAGTTTCTCTTTGACTGTTTCAGATTTGTCCTTCATGGTTTTCGATTTTCTTTCAACGAGTCTATCAAATTCGATGATCACTCTGTTTATTATGTAATCATCTGTTAAATATTCAAATTTATCTAAATTGAGAACAAGTTCTTTTAAATTTAGAGGTTCGTAAACCGTGTTGAGTAATTCCTGAATCATGAGATCCACAGCCCTTGAAGTTTTGTGAAAGTAAACGTTCTTATACATCATAAAACGTCCGAAGAGAAAAGAATATATGTCGTCTATTACTTTTACATCGTAGCAAAGAACTTCATCGGTACTATATTGTTTTATGAACGAATTTCTGACTATTCTGTCAAGTGCCACAGTTGAGTAATTCCTGACTCCACTGTGGTAAGAATCTCTTAGGACAAAATCGAGTCTATCAGCACCTAAAGGCCCTTGAACTATATTGAATTCTATGCTACCAGTTTTCTCGCCTTTGAATACATTGTTGATTTGGATACAAAGAGTTTCAACATCTTTTTTTAAATCTTCATTTGAATTCCCAAGGGTCATTTTGATATCTTTTTTCAGTGCTTTTATCAATCTTTCGTCCTTTATACTCTCTATTCTTTCGACGATTTCATCTGGTAATTTTCTAAGTATTAAATGTTCTCGAAATTCATCATGGCCTTCTGTAAACCCAAGGTTCTTGTACACAGTGTCATCGAATTGATGGCTAAAAGGTCCATGAGCTATATCATGAAGAAGTCCAGCCAACCTTATTATTCTGATTTTAGAATGCTCTTTGAAAAGTCTTGAAGCATATAGACCGGATACGTGCATAACGCCAAGAGAATGTTCGAACCTTGTATGATTTGCCCCTGGATAAACCCAACTAGCTCCCGCCAGTTGAGAAAGATTTCTAAGGCGCTGTATAATTTTAGTATCACAGATAACAATCTCAAGAGGATATAAAAAAATTTCTGAATATATTGGGTCTTTGGATACTTTATAATACATCCTGATTTACCTCGCAATCACCACCAAAATTGTTCAATTTTTATTATAACATCAAGAAGGAGTGTAAACCTTGGAAAAGTTTGATGCTGATATTTTGCGAACTCTGAATTTAGAGTTTTGTTCTGATGAATCTAAAACAACTCACGCAACGTCTTTATTGTTATGGTTCTCAAAACCTAAGATAACCTGTAAAAAAGTTGCTGAACTTGGTTGTGGAGTAGGAACAATTTCGATAGGACTGGCGAAAATGTATAATCTGAGAGTTCTTGGAATAGATATCGAAAAATCATTCATAGAATGTGCTAAAAGAAATGCCAGAGAAAACATGGTGGATGATTTTGTTGAGTTTCTAATTGAGGATGTTGCAAATATTTCTAAATACACTGAATTGAGAGAAAAATTCGACATGGTGGTATTCAATCCACCTCATCACTTTGAAAACAGAGAAAGCAGTAAAAAGCTTCGTCGAACCGTTAGAAACAGTTCGTGGAATAAGTTTGAGTATTTTCTAAGGGCAACATTTTTCCTTTTAAGAAATAAAGGTGATTTTTCCTGTGTTGTTACTCCAAGGTATCTGATCAGAATTTTAAAAATGCTTGAACAAACAAAACTCCAACCAAAAGAAATTTGCATAGTACACGGTAAGAGATCTAAAAAAGCGGAATTGATTCTAATAAGAGGGCAAAAAAACGGTGGAGAAGATTTAAAAATCCTCCCACCGATATTTTTAGAGGGATTAACTTGATTTCTTTTTGGTTTTTGATTTGACTGTTCCTCTATAGAAAGGTAATTT
This sequence comes from Thermotogaceae bacterium, assembly GCA_029981435.1. Taxonomy (GTDB): domain Bacteria; phylum Thermotogota; class Thermotogae; order B21-G9; family HyVt-16; genus HyVt-16. The sequence goes on from JARRBB010000030.1 coordinate 11,493, forward strand.
GACAATAGTTGCTTTAAAGTCCTTATCCCTGATTTTTACGATGAATTCTTCGTTTATTTTAGCGAAATCTTTTTTCACATATCCAAGGGCTATTGATTTGTCAAGCGTTGGTGATTTGGTACCACTGGTGATATATCCGACCTCTTTCTCATCTTTTAGTATTTTGTCACCATGCCTTGCAATTGCTTTACCACTGATTACGAAACCTTTTAAAACTTTTTCCAATCCTTGTTCTTTCTGTTCAAGAAGAGCATTTTTACCTATAAAATCTTCTTTCTCAAATTTAACGGTCCATGTTAGAGAGGCCTCTAAAGGTGTTGTATTTTCATCAATATCGTTACCATAAAGCATATAAGCCGCTTCAAGTCTCAATACATCACGTGCGCCAAGTCCACATGGTTTTATGCCAACAGATTGACCTACCTCCAAAATTTTTCTCCAGAGAGGTATTGAAGCATCAGGTGAAACATACAGTTCAAAACCATCTTCTCCCGTATAACCTGTCCTTGAAATCAAAACTTTTATACCATTTACACGTCCTTCAGTGAAACAATAATACTCTATGTCTTTTAGAACTATTTGAGAAATTTCTTGTAAAACCTCTTCAGTTTTTGGACCCTGAACAGCTATCAATGCAGTTTCCTCTGAGATGTTGAATAAATCTACTCTGAAACTTTCAGCTTGTTTTTTGAACCAGTTAAAATCTTTTGAAATATTAGATGCGTTAACAACTATCATAGCTTTTTGGTTTGAAAACTTATATACCAGTAAATCATCGATTATTCCACCGTTTTCATTACAAATGGGACTGTAGCAGATCTCACCATTTTTCAACGTTGAAAAAGAATTAGTGATAACCTTATCAATAAACTTTTCAGTGTCAGGACCTTTTACTAAAAATTCACCCATATGGCTCACATCAAACATTCCAATGTTTTCTCTAACTGCTTTTACCTCTTCAATTATGCTGGAGTATTGTAAAGGCATACTCCAACCTGAAAAATCAACCATTTTCGCTTTAAGACGTAAATGCTCATTGAAAAGTGGAGTTTTTTTCAGATCATCTTTCATCTCTGTCATTTCCCCCCTCATCCGCAGAATTTTCAACGTCTTTCCCACTTTCCTTTAGTTCATCCAGTATTTTTTTCGCAGTATCAAATTGTTCTTTTTTCACCAGAAGCTCTGTTATTCCACCATCACCCAGAATAACAGCATCACCATAGGGAACTGTGGAACCTCTTATTAGGACTTCAATTCCCTCGGATTCGAGTATACTTTTGATTAATTCAGCAGTTGCTAAATTCTCAAAAATTTCTAAAACTTCCCATTCTTCTTTTTTCATAACAATTTAATTATACTCCTTAAAATTTTGTGAACTACCATAACTTATAGAAGTATAGAAGTTATGGTTTCCTGTTTCATTCCATGGTGACTCGTAGATCAGAAGAGTTTTCCTTCCGTTCCGCCGCCAGTGCATGGTCCACAGGCTTAAATTCGGACGGTCCCCGCTCTACTCAACGACCGTGATTTTTGGCCGTAGTCGTAATTGTATTATAGCATGTTTTTACAAATTCATCTCCACCTTATAGAAGATGGAGTCTTCTTTGCTAATTCTGATAAATCAAAACCAACTTCTAAAAAATCAACAGATATTTGCAAATTCAAATTATAAATGATAGAATAATAAAAATCGGATTTGGAGGTATATATGTTTTTAGTTACAAATACTAAAACCTTATTCAATAGTTTAGAAATACATCATCATAATAGATTTTGCCCGGCGGGAATTTTCTTACCGGGTTTTGCTGTTTAGCAAAACTTTTGAAAACCGTCGGGGCCACATCGAAAAAGATGTGGCCTTTTTATTTAGGAGGGGTATATTTTGATAAACGTTGCAAAACTTCTCAATATTTTTCAAAAGAACGTTGATAAACTTGGATATGACTTCTTTCTACAACCAGACATTGAAAAAATAGAAGATCTTGAAGAATTAAAAGGTGATGTGGTCTTTTTTGTAGATAAAAGTGGGAATCTTTCAAAATTGAGAAATGATTACACAAAATCTGTGATAAATCATCTGAAAAGAAACAATATCTCAAGGGCCAAATTCTGGTATAGTGGTTTTGTTTACAGGTATTCTGTTTCCAATGGTTTGTTTTCACAGTATCAACTTGGTCTTGAGAAGATCCCTTTTGGAAATGTAAAAGATGGGGTCGAAATAATTAGGACGATTCTTGAAAGCTATATTGAAACTTTTTCGAGTAAGCTACTTTTAGAAATAGGGGATTCAAGGGTAATAGAAGAAGCCGTGAAAGATTTTCCTGAGCAGAAAAGAAAGGAAGTTTTGAAAATCGTTGACACAAAAAATACTGCAGAGCTTGAAGTGTTCGGCGAATTAAACGATCTTGAAGTCGAAAAACTTTTGCAAATAATATACAGTAGTTTTGAAAAGAGAAAGATTGGTGAGATCAACCAACTGAATATTCCTTATGAGGTTAAAAGAGATGTAGAAGAACTCTTGAGCTTGCTTCCTGAATACACCAATGTTGAAATAGAAATAGATTTCTCGATAGCAAGGACAGTTGAGGAATATCATGGCCTGACTTTCACTATATACGATTTGTCGACTTCTAAACTCGTAGCAGCTGGTGGTAAATACAGGCTTTACGATGATTTGTATGGTATCGGAGGAACAATTTTTCTGGAGGATAAAGCATGGTTAATATAGCTATTGCGAAGGGAAGGCTTGAGAAAGATATATTCGAGTTTCTCAACAAAGCTGGTTACAGAATTCAGAACAACAAGGACAGTAGAAAACTTTTCATCGAAGACGAAGAAAGGAAGATAAAATGCTTTCTGGTTAAACCTATGGATGTTCCTATTTATGTTTCAAACAACATAGCTGATGTTGGAATATGTGGCACAGATTCAATTGTAGAATCTGAGGTTAATATTCTGCAACCGTTAAAATTACCCTTTGGAAAGAGCAGAATGGTTTTGGCTGGATTTAAAAACTGGCAATTGAAGAGGCAACCTATAGTAGTGGCAACTAAATTTCCGATAACGGCGAAAAGATATTTTGAAAGTCATGGCTTGGAAGCGAAAATAATAAAACTTAATGGTTCGGTTGAACTGGCACCAATAGTCGGTTTGGCAGATGTGATTGTTGATATAGTTGAAACAGGGACGACTTTGAAAGAAAATGGTCTGGTGATTTTGGATGAGATTTACAAAATAAGTGCTATGCTCGTCTTGAACGAAATTGCATACAGAACAAAAAGAATTGAGATCACAGAATTTCTGGATAGTTTAAGAGGGATAACAAAATAGGAGGGATTTTATGAAAATACTTTCATTTCCTTCAAATGAAGATGTTCTCACTATTTTAAAAGAAAGAGAAGAGAATTTTTTTGATATCCAGGTGAAGGTTAGCGAAATAGTCAACTCGGTCAGAGAAGATGGTAATCGTGCTCTAAAAAAATGGATTGAAATGTTTGAAAAATTTCCAGTGCCTGTTGATGATCTGAGAGTCAACGAAAAGGAATTCTCGATTGTAAAAGTCCCAGATGGTTTTGAAGACTATTTGAGAAATTTCATTAAAAGAGTCAAAGAATTTCACGAACTTCAGGCAGAAAAAAATAAATTTTTATTCAACGAAAATGGAAGCTTCATGGGGATTAAAATTCAGCCAATAGAGAGTGTGGGAATATATGTTCCTTCAGGAAAAGCCACGTATTTTTCTTCACTTGTAATGTGTGCGGTTCCGGCAATAATAGCAGGTGTTGAAAGGATAGTTGTTGTGAGCCCGCCTGATAACAATGGAAACATATCTCCTTTGATACTGAAAGCCTGTTCTGAATTAGGAATAAAAGAGGTTTACAAAGTGGGTGGTGCACATTCAATAGCCGCACTTGCTTATGGAACAGAAACGATAAAGAAGGTGGATAAAATAGTTGGTCCGGGAAATATTTACGTTGCACTTGCAAAAAAATTAGTATTTGGTGACTGTGGAATAGACAGTGTTGCCGGGCCAAGTGAAGTGACGGTTATAGCTGACGAAACCTCTAATCCTGAATACATAGCAGCAGATTTGCTATCTCAGGCTGAACATGATGAAAAAGCAATGAGTGTTTTGATAACCACTTCTAAAAAAGTTTTAGATAGTGTTAGTAATGAAATAGAAAGACAGTTAAATGAGCTACCTTCTGAAAATCGTAAAACAGCAGAAGCTTCTATTGGAGAATGCGGAATGGCAATTTTGGTTGAAAACCTTGACAGAGCAGTAGAAATTTCAAATATCATAGCCCCGGAACATCTTGAAATAGTAACAGATAGGCCATTTGAACTGTTACCTAAAATAAAAAGTGCCGGCTCTGTTTTTATAGGAAATCTAACTTCTGAACCTATTGGCGATTATGGAATAGGTCCAAATCATGTTTTACCAACTTCTGGAAGCGCTCGTTTTTCTTCCGGGCTTTCCGTTTCTGATTTCTTGAAGAAAATTTTCCTAACAGCCGTAAGTGAAAAAGATCTTAAGTTGATTGGAATGGAATTAGCCTCTCTTGCAAGGTTTGAAGGTCTTGAAGCACATGCAAAAGCTGTTGAGAAAAGGCTTGGAGGAGTTTAAAATGAAAGGATACAAAAGATGTGTTGAATATATAAGACAAAATTTATTCGAATATCAAACAGAAAATAGAACGAAAAACTATCTTGCACTCAACGAAAACCCCTTTCCTTTCCCAAGAGATTTGCTCAGAGATGTTTTCAATTGTATCGATGAAAAAAAGCTTCCAATTTATTATGACTCACCGGATGATGAACTGTTGAATTTATTGCTCAAATACGTCGGTAATGAGAAACTGAATAAAAAAAATATAAGCATAGGCAACGGTGCAGACGAAATAATATACTATTTACTTTTAATGTTTAAAGAATTAGAAACCGTTGTTTTTCCACCGACTTACAGTTGCTATGAACTTTTTGCAAGAGATGTAGGTGTAAAAGTGGTATCTTTACCACTTTTGGATGAAAGAATTCCCCTCGATAAAGCAGAGAAACTTTTAAATGAAAACACTGTGGTGTTTTTACCAAGCCCAAACAACCCTACGGGACATTATTTTGAAGATGAAGAAATAGAAAGACTTCTGAGTACAAATGCCTTAGTGGTTGTAGATGAAGCCTATTACGAATTTGGCAAAAAAAGCTATGTTAGTTGGGTCGGTAAGTACGAAAATCTGGTCGTCATAAGGACTTTTTCAAAGGCTTTTTCATTAGCTGCTCAAAGGATCGGATATATTGTTGGAAGTGAGAGCTTGATAGATGCATACAATCGTATAAGATTACCTTTCAACGTTGATTATGTAAGCCAGGTTTTTGCAAAAATTGCTCTAAAGAATCTTCATATCTTCGAAGAAAGGATAGATTTGATTATAAATGAGAGAGAAAAAGTGAAAAAGAAGTTAGTGGAATTTGGCTTCAAAGTGAGTGATTCAAAGGGAAATTTTGTTTTTGTGTATCTTGAACAAAAAATCCGCGAAAAACTTTTAGATATACTTAAGAAAAAGGAGATAACTGTAAGAAAATTTCCACAGGGGTTGAGAATCACGATTGGCTTTCCGGAACAAAATGAAAAAGTTCTGGCAACCTTTATGGAGGTTAGGGAGAATGAAAATTAAGATAGTTGATAAAGGTATTTTTGTTGAAAGAGAAACTCTGGAAACCAATATAAAACTTTCTCTTTTCAATGACGGCTTTGGAACTTTCAATGGAGAAACTCCAATTGGATTTTTTAATCATATGCTCAATACTTTCTGTAGATATTCAAGGCTTTCCATAAATTTAGAGAGATGTGTTGGAGATATCGATGTAGATTTTCATCACACAATAGAAGATGTCGGAATAGTACTTGGTACTGCTTTTAAAAATCTTTTTGATTATAAGAAATTGAAAAGATTTGGAAATTCTACAATACCCATGGATGATGCACTTGTGTCTGTTTATATTGATCTTTCTGGAAGACCTTTTCTGAACTTCAATGTGGATTTTGGTGAACAGTTAACCATAGGCAATCTTCCTGTAGAGCTAATCAAAGAGTTTTTTCAAGCCTTTGTTAACAATTCGGGTATTACACTGCATGCAATAAAACTGTTCGGTTATAATTCTCATCATATAGCTGAAGCTCTCTTCAAAGCCTTTGCGGTCAGCGTGAAAATGGCAACGGAACCATCAAATTTCGTTTCCACTACTAAAGGGGTGATAGATTGAATAATTTGAGTGTGGGAATAATAGCTTCGGTACCAGGAAACATAATGAACCTTTACAGGGGGATTGAGCGAGCTTCTAATCTTTCTAATGTTTCGCTTACTATTGAATTGATAACCAGTTCTGCCAAAAAAGATTATGACATACTTTTTCTACCAGGAGTAGGTCATTTTAGAGCTGGAATGGAAAAACTTAACGAAAATGGACTTGTTGAGTTGATAAATGATCACGTTATTAAAAAGAAAATACTAGTTGGTGTTTGTCTTGGAATGCAACTTCTATTTGAAGAAAGTGAAGAAGCACCAGGAGTTTCCGGCCTTTCACTTTTGAAAGGCAAGGTGATAAAATTGAAAGCTCCAAGATTGCCGCACATGGGCTGGAATTCGGTGGATTTTCTTGATGACTTCTTCAGGGATCTGTCTAAAAACTTTTTCTATTTTGTACACACTTATAGAGTTGACTGTGAAAATGATTGTGTTCTTGGAATCACAGAATATTACGACGAAATATTTCCCGCAGCGGTTAAAAAAGAAAATATAATTGGATTTCAATTTCATCCTGAAAAAAGCCACACTGCTGGCTTGAAACTTCTTGGGAGGTTATTTGAATGGTCATTATACCGGCTGTAGATTTATACAAGGGAAAAGTAGTTAGGATGATCAAAGGAAAAAAAGATAAGGTAATTTATTACGATTATGAACCAATCAAACTTATGGAAGAATTTTTGTCTTTTGGCTTTAAGATGGTACATTTGATTGATCTTTCAAGCGCAATAGATAATTCAAACGAAAATGCAGAAATTCTGGAAGAAGTTTCAAGACTTGGGTTAGTTAATTACGTCGAAATTGGTGGTGGAATAAGAAGCTTGAATTACTCATTGAAATTGAGAGAAAAAGGATTCAAAAGACAGATAATTACATCATTGATAGTTAGAAAACCGGATATAATTCCTGAGCTTGTTAAGAATGAAATTGAGGTAATTTTTGGACTTGATACTGATAGAAAGACCGAAATAAAAATATCAGGTTGGCAGAATTCAGAAAATATTGATTTGTTCAAATTTTTGAATTATGTGAAAGAACAGGGTGTAAAAGAGATAATTCATACAGATACATCAGCGGATGGAACCTTAAAAGGTAGGGATTTAGAATTCACCATTGATATAATTCAGAGAACTTCCTTAACAACGATAGTTGCCGGTGGAATATCTTCTATAAGTGATATTGAAAAAGTCTTAGAAATATCGAATGCGTTTCCATTATTAAAAGGCGTGATAGTTGGAAGAGCTTTCTATGAGAAGAAAATAAGTATAGAGGAGTTGTCAAAGTATGCTTGCTAAGAGAATAATAGCCTGTCTCGACGTGAAAGATGGAAAAGTAGTCAAAGGCGTTAATTTTGAAAATCTGAGATACAGCGGAGATCCTGTAGAACTTGGAATCAGATATTCGAAAGAGGGTATAGATGAACTTGTTTTTTTAGATATAACGGCATCTGTTGAAAAGAGAAAAACCATGGTAGAAACCGTGGAAAAGGTAGCTAAAAATATAATGATACCCTTTACAATAGGTGGTGGAATCTGGGAGCTGGATCTTGCGTTTGAGCTTATATACAGAGGAGCTGATAAAGTTAGCTTGAACAGTGGTGCAGTTAATAACCCAGAACTTATAACCAAAATAGCTGAAAAGTTTGGAAGTCAAGCGGTTGTAGTTGCAATCGACGCTAAAAGAACTGGAAGAGGTTTTGAGGTTTTCACACATTCTGGAAGAAAGGCAACTGGTATTCTACTCGAAGATTGGTGTAGAACAGTCGAGGAACTTGGAGCCGGAGAAATACTGTTAACAAGCATTGATAAGGATGGAGTAAAAGAAGGATACGATATTGAAATGCTGGAAATCGTAAGAAATATTGTGACCATACCTGTAATTATTTCAGGGGGAGCAGGTAAAAAAGAACATTTTCTGGAAGCATTCAAAAATGGAGCCGATGCAGCGCTTGCAGCTTCTGTTTTTCATTACAGTGAGATTGAAATATCAGAACTAAAAAAATACCTTTTTGAAAATGGTGTTACTGTGAGAATCTGAAATAAAGGAGATGATTTTCTTTGGAATTGAGGCCTGTAATTGTTCAGGAAGTAAACACAAAGGAAGTTCTGATGTTAGCTTACGCGAATGAGGAAGCACTAAAACTTACTATGGATACGGGATTTGCACATTTTTATTCGAGATCAAGAAATTCCATCTGGAAAAAAGGTGAAACTTCTGGTAACACGATGAAGGTAGTGAAAATTTTTGAAGACTGTGATAGAGACACTCTTCTATATCTTGTGGAATTTCCAAAAAATAAAGTTGCCTGTCATACTGGAAATAGAACGTGTTTTTTCAATGAAATTTTTTATACTGATAAGCAAGTTGAAAGAGAAGAAATTTTGAATTTCTGGAACGATTTGTTCAAGATAATAAAAGACCGAAAGGAAAAGATGCCAGAAGGATCATACACTGCTCAGCTTTTTAGAGAAGGTATAGATAGGATCATGAAAAAATTTGGTGAGGAAGCAATAGAAGTAATGATAGCTGCGAAAGATAACAGTATAGACGAGTTTATCTATGAATGTGCCGACTTGATTTATCATCTGACTGTTCTAATGGTTGAAGTAGGGGTTGAACCGAATGATATTATGTTGGAACTTTTTAGAAGACATATT
>JARRBB010000097.1 GCA_029981435.1 Thermotogaceae bacterium
GCTTAGCGTATAGGTCTGATTTTTCACCGTTACAACTATCCACTCAATTATGAGGTTTTTGCTGAGCTCGCCTACATCTGGAGTTGTGTCTATCTTTGCTTCTGCATCTGTGAGGTCTCCGCTTTCTAAGTCCTGAACGCTTGGGATTAATATTATCCTTGAGATGTTGAAGTCTCCGCTGTTTTTTATGTAGAACTCAGCTTTTACTTCATCTCCGGGTTTTAAATCGTCGAAGTCAAAAAGTTTTAAGTCGTTGTAAAAACTGGTTCCCGTCTTGCTTATTCTAACGTCAAATTCTCCAGTGGAAATCTCGTTCTTTTCCGAAAGACTTATGTCGCTGAAAATTGCCATCCCTATCTTGAGTCCCATTGCACCGATTAAAAGGCCCACAAATATGAGAGACAGTTCTCTTTTCATGGTTCTCACCCAAAGATTTTTACAATCTGTTCAAGTAAAATATGCTTAAAATATTTTCGTTTTAATGTTACCCAATATAGTTTTAAGAACTACCGAACTAAAAAGATACTTCAAAAGGCAAGCATAAACGCCTATTACTTACAACTTTAAAAAGACCATTGTCCATAGACTTTGTGAAGAGAATATTTTTAATCGTAAGACTGGTACAATATGTGTAACGGGAACTCTCTATGTAGGAGTGCTGAATAATATGAAGTTTGAATCGATTAAAAATCAATTTAAAGACCTTAAAAAGCCACTCTATGCTAATTCTCTGTATATATCTCTATCTTCATTGACAATGGCAGTAGCGGGTTTCTTCTTTTGGAGTATCTCTGCAAAAATATATCCTCCCGAGAGCGTTGGAATTGCGTCTGCTGTAATATCAGCCATAAATATTGTATTTATTGCCTCTTTTTTAGGGATGAACTTTTCGTTGATTCGGTTTTATCCTGAGTATAAAGAACATAGTGCAGGGACAGCCCTTATCTTAACTTCTTTTTTGTCTCTTTGTCTTTCCTTACTCTATTGGCTTGTCATTGGAAGGTCAGGGAAATTTGAAGATATCTCTGCTGTTGACTTACTGTTTTTATTTGTGGTACTCTCTATGATTGAAACCATGTATAATGTTTTTCTAACATATGGCATAGCCATGAGGAAAGCAAAGCATGCTTTTGTGCAGAGTATCCTATTTGCCATGAGATTTATATTTCTCTTCTTATTGCGACCTTTTGGAGCTAAAGGGATAATCGCTTCCTTTGGGTTAGGTCTGGCTCTCGGTCTTTTTTATGCTGTGATTAAGATAGATAATATCGTTCTTACGGTTGATAGAAAATTTCTGAGAGATTCTTTTAAATTTTCTCTAGGAAATTACATTGCAAATATAGCAAATGCTACCCCGTTATATATAATGCCCACAGTGGTCTTAAGCATACTGGGAGAAGAATGGACTGCTTACTATTATATCTCCTTTTCCGTTGGAAACATGCTGATGCTAATTCCGAACTCGCTAAATACTTCATTCTTCGTGGAGGGTAGTTACGGCCTCTCTGACTTGGAGAATAGTTTCAAAAAGGTTTTAATGTTAAGTTATTTGTATCTAGCTATTGTCAATATCGGTATCTGGGCTTTTGGAGGTTTAATTTTAGGATTTTTTGGTAAGGGCTATATTCAAGGTTTAGAACTGTTGAGATTAGTAGCACTAGGTGGATTTTTCATGATTTTTGTGGATTTTACTGTAACAGTACTAAACATTCAAAAAAAGATTCAGGAAATCGTTGTCATAAATGTCCTCAAAGCCGTTTTACTGCTTGGTCTTAGTTACCTTTTAATACCACAATTCAAAATCACAGGAATCGGATGGGCATGGGTTATAACCTATGTGGTTCTTTCAGTTTTTGGGGCAGTTTTGTTAAGGTTCAGAATATTTAAAAAAGAATCTGTGAGTTTTCCCTGAATAATTTAAAAGGTGCTCACCTGCTTGTTTAATAATGTTTTTTCTACTTGAAAGGTTCAGCAGACGATCAAATTTTCAAGCCATTTCAAGTATCTCTATTGTATCCCCTTCACTAAAGCCGTTAGAGTCTTTCAGAGAAAACTTCAATTGTTTCAAAACTCTTCCATCTGCTTCTTTCCATTTTCCCACGATATAGTGGATATCTTTGTATGTATCTGGGTCTTGAGCTATTGTAGTGACAAAATACCAAACTCCTGCAACGGTGGCATCTATATTTGTACCTTCAATAATGAGGATGTGACTTCCATAATATTCAACCGCCTGAATAACAAAACTACCTTCATTAACATCCCACCAATCTTTACTTGAAGCTGAAAATGCATACATTGCTTTAGGCGTGAGCACGTAGTTAGCTTCTACATAAACGGGGACAGAACCTTTTTCTTCTAACATTTTTGTGCAGGAATTGGTCAGCTTTCCACCGACTGCGATGATCGGATATTCCAACTTAAGATAAGACTCACAACTTTCCGAATCCATAGTTAAAACCGGGAGAATATTGTTAAAATCTTCAATAAACTCCTCAATAACTTCCATGTCTAAAGATCCTGAAATAACGACAACTGGTTTCTTTACATTAAGGAAGTCCCCCAAAGTAGAGGAAATATACTCTGGAATTGTGACATATATATTATCAGAAGATAGAACTATCTCTTTTCCACCTCCGATTATTTTATGTTTTCCATAAGCTTGTAGCAGGTTTTCCATAGCAAATTTTTCATAAGGTGACGCATTGTTCTTGGGCATTACTGTGTTAAAAGGCTTAATCTTTTTGGCAATTTCGATCTTTTCATCATCCCAAGTGAGGTCATATTTGTATACTTGGGGGATTCTTGCTGTATTTAGTACGCTTATAACTATGAGGATGGAGAGCAGAAGGGGGACAGCTATTTTTACGTTGGAATTTTTTATAGCTTGGAGGTCTTTTTCCACAACATATGCAATTGTTGGAGCTGCAAAGATAACAAAATACTGAACAACCCTTATCATCCAGTTATTAAAAGTCCATATTTCATTTCCCTGGGGCATGAAAAAGGATAAACAAAGCATTCCTGCTCCTATAAGAGTCCAGATAACGGCCATAGAATCAAGATCTTTAAGCTTGTTGTCTTTTAGCTTTTCCAACATTCCTCGTATGAACATCAACCCAAAAAACATATTTCCCAACTGAAAATACGTTATCCCAATACCTAGGTTTTTGTATATTTCGGAATAAACTCTAGCTTCGAGCCTGAACTGTAGATAAAAGCCGACGACCAAAAACAGCACTCCCAAAAGAAGGATTTTTGGGGCGGAGTTAACTGAAAACTCCCGAATATTGTTCCAAAAGCTTATGAGGGTATAACGATACTTCATGTTGAGCACTTTTGCTGCATAGTAAATCAAATACGCGACTAATATATAAATTACAAAGGACACTATTGAAAAGTATGAATTTAAAAGGCTATAGCTATCGAAAGGTAGCAAGGAGCTTATTATCCATGCAATGTTACCCACTGTTCTATTGGAATATGGGAAAAGCAAAAACAGCTCCCATGCCAAAAGTATTGCAAAGGACAGATAAATGAATTTTCTGAAAATTTCTTCGAATGATCCTTCCCTTATGAAGGATAAAAAGAGATACAAAATTAACAAAGCAGAGAACAGAACAAAAGAAAGAACGTGAGTAAAAACTAACAGGGTAAACAAAGAAGTCAGCATGACAAGAAACTTCCTATTGGGCTTTGAAGTTAAAGAAATTGCGGTTATGACCAATCCAACAAGAACACCCAGTTGCTGTGGGCGAATTTCCAAGGATGGCCAGATATAATAACTTGAGATGAACAAAATTGCCAGAGATAGTAATGAAGAGAGTTTTTTAATTCCAGCTTTCCTATAAAACCAGTAAATCACAACAACGTTGACTATTGAAAATATTAGGGAGTAATAAATCACCAAATCAAGGGGATTTAGATGTAACAAACTTCTAATTACATTCAGCATAAACGGGACAACAAATCCAGAAACGGGGGAAGTTTTATACCAAAAAGGAGTTCCAGTAAGAGAAATATAGTACGATTCATCAATGGTTGTAAAGTACCTTCCGAAACCCACTCTTATGTAGTATGTTGTTACAAGTGACATAAGAGCGATTATACCGAGCTTAACTCTATGATTTACCTTGCCAAAACAAACAACGTATAAACTCACAAACAAAAAGAGGAAAAACAACACGAGAATCATTATTTTTCACCCTCTACCTCTATGCTGGCCCCTAGCTGGTAAACCTTGCCTTTGCTGGATTTCACAAGAATTCTTATGTTCACTGGTTCGGAGATATACTTTATTCTTGAATATGACATCGTGAGTTTGTATTCATTTTCATCAATTTTTCTCAGAGAAAACTGGATAGTTTCCTCTTCGTGGTCAACCACATTAGTGGAAGTTATTGACAAGTTTTTTGAAGCGTTTAGTATAAAGGTTAAGTTGTTTTTGTCAGTATAAAAATACAGAAAGCTATCGGAGAAATTAACTGGCAGATTTTGGAAGTTCAATTGATTTCCTGCTAGTAACACTGAAGCGTCGATGTAATACGTAGTTGATTGACGGGATAAGGTCATTTTCTTGTAACGTACTTCTGAGATTTTAACTTCAAAAGGCACTTCAATTTGCTTTTCAGGTTCTAGGGTTATTTCTCCCTGTTTGATTAGCTTATCCTCAACATAAACCTCGAAATTATATTTCGTGGGGGCTACCTCATGAGACTCAATAACAAACACTAAAGTGTAAGTTTCATTTGGCACGATATAGTCAGGAACCGTTAGGTTTTCAAAATATACCTCTGAGAACCCCTTTGAAGTTCTTTGAACATTCAATAAAACTACCACAGAAAGAGCTAAAACGACTATTAGCATTATGGTGTAATAGTTTTTTTCCTTCACCACTAACCCCCGCAGAATAAATGAGAATTTTGTTTAAAAAATTTTATGATAAAAACAAGAAGAAAAGAAAAGTTTGGAAGGGCTTCAGCCCATGTAGACTACTTCTATTGTGTCTGTTGGGTTGAATCCGCTGTCGTCTGCTGGGTCGAGGATTA
>JARRBB010000031.1 GCA_029981435.1 Thermotogaceae bacterium
CTTGGATTTTTGATTCCTTTTTTCTTAAGATAATTTTCTGATTTTATAAGTATTTCGCCGATCGTGTAATTTCTTTCCTCCATCATAAATTCCTCCAATAAAATTTCAACCATAAAAGGATAATATTAAAGGCTCTGTCAAGTTTTCGAAGTTTGTTTCACAAACATCATTCAGATAAAAACTTAGAATTTCATCATTTAAAAGATTTTTAGCGTGGTATCTGGTGGAAGACTGGAGGATACCAGAAAATCTGACTCTCAATGAACTCAGGTTTTTGTCCAAAGGTAAGATTACCACTATATATCTGTTGATACTTCGAAAATATCTTACGAACGTAACAGCATTCTGAGGCTGTGAATTGTCAACAAATTTTATATCTCCACGTTTTAAAAGATTTGAACTTTGCCTTATGGAACAGAGCTTTTCGTAGAACTTACTCCAGCCTTTATCACCTTTTTCCCATGGGATCTTATACTCGTTGAATATATCTGGTTTTTCTTCCAGTTTGAATTCCTGCCCATTGTAGATAAGAGGTACACCCTTCACTGTGAAAAGATATACGGTAAGGTTTCTGAGTTTTAAATCATCTTTCACCAGAAAAGCTATTCTATCCTGATCATGATTTTCCAGAAATCGTAGCTTTATGTAATTTCGCGGATAAATCTGCTCCTGCATCTTCATATAACCAACGTATTCTCTGAGTGGTATTTGTCCTCTCAAATAATCTTTAAGTTTGTAGTATCCATCGTAATCGTAAGTTATATCGAAAGCTTGATACATGTAAGGGTCGTGCGTTTCAGAAATCCAGATTAGTTTTTTGATGGAATTCAATTGCTCCCGTGCCTCTATCCAGAATTCTAAAGGAACCAATCCTGCAACATCACATCTGAATCCATCGACATCGAACTCTTCAACCCAGTACTTCATCATATTTATCATATAATTCCACAAATCTCTGTTCGAATAATCCAGATCAACTACATCTTCCCAGTCTGGATTTTTTGGGGCTGGGTGTCCTTTATCATCTTTAAAGAACCACTCGGGGTGTTTTTGAACGAGAACGGAATCCGGTGATGTGTGATTCAAAACCATGTCCATTAATACTTTAATACCGAAATGATGTGACTTATTAATCAGTTCTCTGAAATCTTCTTTGGTACCTATATCTGTGTCTATTTCATAATAGTCCTTTATAGAATAAGGTGAGCCAAGAGTTCCTTTTCTTCTTTTCACGCCTGTTGGATGTATAGGCATCAACCATATAGCGTTGATACCTATATTTTTGATTCTTTCTAAATCTGCTATCAATCCTTTGAAACCATCCTGGTATGCACGCGGAAAGACTTCGTATATTATCAATTCGTTGAATTCTACTGGGGTATCGTGTGCCAATTTTTATCCTCCTGATGTTTTGATATACTATGATTATACATCAATTGAAAAAGGAGTGAAAGACTTTGAAAAGGATTCAATCGAAGATAAAAGACAGTTTGGAATGTATAAAAAATCACATTGGTTTCCTTCCAGAAGTTGAAGTGGGATTAATACTCGGTTCAGGATTAGGTGAAATGGCGGACGAGATCGAAAATAAAGTCAGTGTTCCATACGATAAAATAAAAGGTTTTCTGAAACCAACCATTGAAGGACATAAAGGAAATCTTGTGTTTGGAAAACTTGAAAGTAGAAACGTTTGTATAATGCAGGGAAGATTTCACTATTACGAGGGGAACAAGATTGAAGATATAGTCTATCCACTGTATGTTATGAAAGAACTTGGAGCAACTAATCTTATAGTTACAAACGCAGCTGGTGGAATAAACATGTCTTTCGAACCTGGTGATCTGGTGATAATAGATGATTGTATAAATTTCGCGTTTAAAAATCCACCTGTTGACTTTTCGATGAAACCTGTTGTTTTTAAAGATGAAGACTGGATAAACAGAATAGATCGCAGATTCAAAGATTTAAAGAAAGGAACTTACATTTTCGTTACAGGTCCGAGCTATGAAACTCCTTCCGAAATCAGAGCATTCAGAAAATTAGGTGCTGATATGGTTGGAATGTCGACTGTTCCGGAGATAATAGTTGCAGGTTACCTGGGACTAAAGGTGCTGGGAATATCCTGTATAACCAATATGGCTGCCGGCATACTTTCACAACCCTTGAGTCACGAAGAAGTTATAGAAGTATCGAGAAAAGTCAAGGAAAAATTCAAAGAACTCATCAAAGTAGCCATTTCGGAGGTGTAGAAATGGAAGTATTGAATGAAATTTTAAATCTGATAAAACAGAGTAACAAAATAATAGTCACCGGTCACATAATGCCAGATGGTGATTGCATAAGTTCCGTTTTGAGTCTGTCAATAGCTCTGGAAAAAGTTGGTAAAGATGTTCTACCTGTGATTGATTACGATATTCCTTATCAATATCAGGAACTTGTGGAAGTTCAGAAAATAAAGAAAGCGAATGATGTGATAAGAGAAATAAACGAGTGCGATTTGATCATAATACTTGACTCATCTTCCGTTGATAGGATCGGAAAATTGAAGGATTTTCTTGAAAATAAAAAGAAAATCGTTATAGATCATCACGTAACCAACGAAAAATTCGGGGATGTTAATTGGGTGGGTGATTTTTTCTCAAGTACAGCCCAGATGATTTACAGATTAAATCAGGCACTTGGTGTAGAATACGATTCAAGACTTTCAACCATAAACCTGATGGGTATAGCCACCGATACAGGATTTTTCAGATATCCCAATACCACTTCGGAGGTTTTCAAAGATGCATACGAACTTTCAAAGAGAGGAGGAGAAATCTGGCCAATAGCTCAGATGATATTGGAGAATAACAGACCAGAAAGACTGAAGCTTTTTGCCAACACAATAGAGAAAATGGAGTTTTTGCTTGATGGAAAGTTTGTTCACTCGATTATAAGATATGAAGATTTCAAGAGATTTAACTGTAAAGAAGAAGATTCTTCTGGTTTTGTAGGTGAATTGAGAGCAATAAAGGGCGTTGAAGTTGCAGTGCTGGTTGTAGAATATCCAAAGGGTAAGGTTCATGTGAGCATGAGATCAAAGAACGAATTTGATGTCTCGACAATAGCCAGTGAACTCGGCGGTGGAGGCCATCCAAGAGCTGCAGGATGTACATTTGATGATGCAGATCCGGATGAAATTCGAAAGATTGTTGTGAATAAAATTTCTGAAGCATTGAGTATTCGGGGATAATTTTTTCAATCACAATTTTTTTGTGATATAATTATTCTTGCTGTTAAATAATACCACTCTTGAAGGGGGGAATTTTAATGTGGCGTAAGTTTTTAATTCTTACTTGTGATATAATTATTCTTGCTGTTAAATAATACCACTCTTGAAGGGGGGAATTTTAATGTGGCGTAAGTTTTTAATTCTTACTATTGTACTTGTTGTTTCGTTATTTGCGTTCGCCGAAGTTAAAAATCCAGACACAGTTATAGTTGCAACCATTGGTGAACCTGATACTCTTGATCCTCACTACGCATACGATACTGCGAGTGGAGAAGTTCTTTTTAACACCTACGATTGTTTGATTCAGTACAAAGGTGAGAGTATAAAAGAATTCGAACCAAGAATTGCAACAGCAGTTCCAAGTGTTGAAAACGGACTCATAAGAGATGACGGAAAGACTTATGTTTTTCCGATAAGGAAAGGTGTCAAATTCCACAATGGAAATGAACTGACACCGGAAGACGTTGAATACAGTTTCGAAAGAGGAATACTCTTTGATCCAGCTGGTGGACCGATGTGGATGATAATCGAAGCACTGTTTGGAAAATACACCTGGGAAGATGTTGTAATGGATCATGTCAAATTGAGAACAGGAAAAGAAATGGCTTATTCCGACCTATTCGATGAAAATGGAGAACCCAAACCAGAATATGCAAAGTATCTTATGGAAGCATGCAGAGATATTCTTGATCCTGCAATCGAAGTTGAAGGCGACAGCGTTGTGTTCCACCTTGTCAGACCGTTTGCACCATTGCTTTACATCCTTGCCCAGGGTTCAAGCTGGAGTTCTATTCTTGACAAAGAAACCAGTATAGAAAAAGGCCTTTGGGATGGAGATCCAAATACTTGGTGGAAATATCATGATCTTCCAAAAGAAGAAAGTCCACTTTATGCATTTGAAAATGGTAGCGGACCATTCAAGCTCGTTGAATGGAATAGGGAACAGCAGAAAGTTGTTCTTGAAAGATTCGATGATTACTGGAGGGGTCCTGCCAAGATAAAAAGAGCGATAATCTGGGGTATAGATGAATTCTCAACAAGAAAAGCAATGCTCGAAAAAGGTGACGTCGATGTCTGTTACGTACCTGCACAGTATCTCAGCCAAGTCGAAGGAATGGAAGGAGTAACGATTATAAAAGGACTTCCAACAGTTTCAATTACATCACTGCATTTCAATTGGACGGTTGCTGAAGATAGTGAGTACATAGGCAGTGGAAAACTCGACGGAAACGGTATACCAAGGGACTTCTTCACAGATATAAATGTTAGAAAAGCTTTCGTACATGCATTCAACTATGATGCGTTCATAGAAGATGTCCTCAACGGTCTTGGTGTAAGAGTTCCTGCAGACCTTCCAACAGGATTCCTCGGATACAATCCTGATCTTCCACTTTACAAATTCGACCTCAAGACTGCAAAAGCAGCTCTACAACAGGCATGGAACGGTGAAGTATGGAAGAACGGTTTCAAACTTACACTGCTTTACAACACTGGAAACGAGGCAAGACAGACAGCAGCTGAAATGCTCAAATACTACATTGAATCACTCAATCCAAAATTCAAGATAGAAGTACAGGGTGTGCAGTGGCCAAACTATCTGTCAGCATACAAGAGAGGTCTGCTTCCAGCGTTCATAATCGGATGGCTTGCAGACTATCCTGATCCACACAACTTCATATTCACCTATTATCACAGTCAGGGTGTTTACGGTGGACCACAGGGAGAAGCATACCAGAAATGGGCTCAGGAGAACGTCGATACACTTATAGAACAGGCTGTTGAAGAGATCGATCCAGCAAAGAGACAAGCACTGTACGAAGAAATTCAGAAAATTGCTATAGAAAATTATGTTGGAATGCCTCTTTATCAACCACTTGGTTTGAGAGTACAGAGAAGCTGGCTCAAGGGTTGGTACAGGAATCCTATGAGACCAGGTGAAGACTTCTACGCATACTGGAAAGCAGAATGAAAATATTAACATTTAAGATCAAAAATCATGATATAATTTCCAAGCAATAGAAAAGCCGGGGTGCCTACCCCGGCTTTATAAAGTTATTTTGAGAGGTGATAAAAAAGGTGATAGCTTACATAGTCAGGAGACTTTTACTATTACCGCTCATACTTTTTGGAGTAACTATACTCATTTTTGGAATGCTGGAGCTCTTAGGACCCGAAAAACTTGTCAGCGCCTATATAAGAGGGCCAGAAGCCGAAAAAGTTGCCGGTGCAACTCAGAAAATAATCGAAAAGTACGGTCTTGACAAACCATTGCCCGTTAAATATGCAAGATGGTTGGGTAACGTTTTAAAAGGCGACCTTGGTTGGTCACTTGTTGGTAAACAACCTGTTTTGAGTGCTATATTTTCAAGATTTCCGTATACTCTTGAATTGGCTCTGTGGGCTATAGTTCCTGTGGTTTTCGTGGGTATATGGCTTGGAATAATATCGGCGGTTCATCACAACAAATTTCTTGATCATTTTCTGAGAGTTTTTGCGATAGTCGGTTGGTCTTTCCCAGATTTTGTTTTTGGGCTTTTCATGATCCTTCTTTTTTATACAAAACTCGGCTGGTTTCCACCGGGATATTTGAGTTTTGATATGGAAAGGGTAGTCAGTTCTCCGGAGTTTGTGAGTTACACCAAAATGGTAACTATAGATTCGATTCTGAATTTGAGATTTGATGTCTTTCTTGACGCTTTGAGGCATCTGGTTGCACCGGTTATAACACTCGCATACCTCTGGTGGGCGTACATCTTGAGAATAACCAGATCAAGCATGCTTGAGGTTTTGAGAAAGGAATATATACGTACTGCTCGTGCAAAGGGATTGCCTGAGGATGTTGTTATAAACAAACACGCTCGCAGGAATGCATTGATACCAGTTGCGACTGTTTCCGGACAGATGATCATTTCACTGCTTGCTGGTACAGTTATTATTGAATCGGTTTTTAACAGACCAGGACTTGGAAGATTTGTTGCAACTGCTGCGACACAGCTCGACTACATGTCTATAATCGGTGGTGCGCTGTTTTATTCAATACTCCTGGTTCTTGGTAACCTGATCGTCGATGTATCCTATGCTCTGATTGATCCAAGGATCAGATTGCAGTGAGGAGGTTGAAAAATGCTTAAAGATGAGATAAAGAAAAATACCAGAAAATTCTTTAGAAACCCAACGGCTGTTTTAGGCTTTGTTTTACTCATTTTCTTCATATTGATTGCTGTGTTTGCGCCGTTGATAGCCCCTCCTGAGAATCCGGATAATCCTTATAGAATTCCCATAGCAACCTGGAGTTTAAAACCGCAACCTCCTTCCCCAGAGCATCCTTTTGGAGTTATAGGCCAGAGGGACATATTCTATGGAGTTGTCTGGGGAACTCGAACCGCATTCAGAATCGGATTGATTGTTGCTGGTATATCGACAATCATAGGAATAGTGATAGGTTCAATCGCAGGTTATTTTGGTGGTTGGATTGATGAAATATTGATGAGGATAACGGATATATTCATGGCGCTTCCATTTTTGGTTGCTGCAATGGTCTTGACGACGATACTTGGTAAGGGCCTGGATAAGGTTATGATCGCTATGATTGTTTTTGGATGGATGGCTACTGCAAGACTGATTCGGGGAAACATACTTCAGGTTAAAGAAGAACAGTACGTTCTAGCAGCAAAGGCACTTGGGGTGCGAGATTCTTTGATAATATTGAAACATGTTATTCCAAACACCATATTTCCCGTTATTGTTCAGGTTTCGATGAGAATGGGATCCCTTGTTATAACGGCTGCCGCACTCAGTTTCCTTGGTCTTGGTGCGGAACCAGGATATGCGGATTGGGGTACACTGTTGAGTTATTCACGAAACTGGTTGACAGAATTCGATAAAGCCTGGTTTTCGATAGTTTATCCTGGAGTCGCTATGATACTGTTCGTCCTCGCGTGGAATCTTGTGGGTGACGCGTTGAGAGACATATTTGACCCACGGCTCAGAGGATGAAAGGAGGAAAATGTCGGTGAAAGATAAACAACCTCTTTTGAAAGTTAAAAATTTGAAAACATACTTTTTTACCGAAGATGGTGTTGTGAAAGCGGTTGATGGTGTTAACTTTGATGTTTATCCTGGTGAAACCCTCGGAATAGTTGGTGAATCTGGATGTGGTAAGAGTGTAACCTCGCTTTCAATAATGAGATTACTTGATGAGAAAGGTAAAATCGTTGATGGTGAGGTAATATTCGAAGGAAAAGACCTTTTAAAGCTTAGTGAAGAAGAAATGAGAGAGATAAGGGGCAATGATATAGCTATGATCTTTCAGGAACCCATGGTAGCACTGAATCCAGTTTATACCGTTGGAGATCAAATAATGGAGGCGATAATATTACATCAGAAAGTGGGAAAAGATGAAGCAAGGAAGATAGCAATAGATATGCTTAAAAAAGTCGGAATACCTGAGCCTGAAAAAAGAGTGGACGAATATCCACATGAGTTATCAGGAGGAATGAGGCAAAGAGCGATGATAGCTATGGCTCTCTCATGTCATCCCAAACTTCTCATTGCCGATGAACCAACTACCGCTCTTGATGTTACCATTCAGGCACAGATACTTGAATTGATGAAACAGCTTCAAAGAGATCTCGGAATGGCGATAATAATGATAACACATGATTTAGGAGTTATTGCCGAGATATCAGACAGAGTAGCGGTTATGTATGCAGGAAAAATCGTCGAATATGCTGATGTGAAGGTACTGTTTAAAGATCCCAAGCATCCATATACCTGGGCTTTGATGAATTCGATTCCAAGACTTGATATAGAACAGGAAAGGTTGTTCTCAATACCTGGAATCGTTCCTGATGCACTTCATTTTCCATCTGGATGTAAATTTCATCCAAGGTGTGAATTTGCAACTGAAAAATGTAAAAGTGAAGAACCCGAACTTATCGAAGTGGGAAGCAATCATTTTGCCGCATGTTGGAATATTGAAAAATTGGAAGCTGCAAAAGATAGTGTCAGGGTGGGTGAAAACAGGTGAGTAAAGAAGTCATACTGGAAGTTAAGAATCTCAAAAAATATTTTCCAATAAGAGCGGGAGTTTTTAAGCGAATAGTCGCCTGGGTTAAAGCGGTTGATGATGTGAGCTTTAATATAAACAAAGGTGAAACGCTTGGACTTGTTGGTGAATCGGGTTGTGGAAAAACTACAGTTGGAATGACTATACTGCGCCTTTACGAGCCGACAGCTGGACAAGTGTTGTATGGTAACAGAGATTTTTCGAAACTGAGAGGAAAAGAACTTCGTGAGATGAGAAGAAAGATGCAGATAATTTTTCAGGATCCGTACAGTTCTTTGAACCCAAGAATGAGAATAAAAAATATAATTGCTGAAGGAATAATAACACATGGTATCGCAAAGGGAAAAGAAGCTGAACACATGGTAGCAGAACTTTTGAAAAAAGTTGGATTGTCTCCTGATCAGATGAACCGCTTTCCACATGAATTTTCTGGTGGTCAGAGACAGCGAATAGGTATCGCAAGAGCGCTGGCAGTTAATCCAGAACTTATAGTTTGTGATGAAGCAGTCTCTGCACTCGATGTTTCTATACAGGCGCAAATACTGAATCTCCTTGAAGACTTACAGAAAGAATTCAATCTCACCTATATATTCATTTCACACGCTTTAAATGTTGTAAAGCATATAAGTGACAGAGTGGCAGTTATGTATCTGGGAAAAATAGTTGAGATCGCGGACAAAAAGGAGCTGTTTTCAGAACCGCTTCATCCTTACACCAAAGCCTTAATGTCAGCAATTCCCATACCTAATCCTGAATTGAAAAGAGAAAGAATAATCTTAAAAGGTGATGTTCCGAGTCCTATAAATCCACCAACAGGCTGTAGATTTCATCCAAGATGTCCAATAGCTGATTTGAAAATATGTTCGAAGGAAGAACCCGAACTTCGAGAGGTCAAACCTGGTCATTTTGTGGCGTGTCATTTCGCGTGATAACTTTTTCTATGGTTGACTTTGCTTTTCCATCTATGAATTCAATCGTTACGTTATCACCTTCTGAAAGTTTTGAAGCATTCACAATTTTTCCAGATTTTCTAACTATCGCAAAGCCCCTTTCAAGGGGCTTTGTTGGTTTTAGAGCTTTAAGATTTTTTAATGTTGATTCAAGGCGTCTTTCAGAATCAATGAGTACTGAGTTTTCAAGTCTAAAAAGTTGTTTTATTCTGTTTTTCAAATTTTCAGAATATAGTTCTATTCTATTATGTAAACCGACTCTTTTGAGTATTTCTGAGTATCTGAGGGTTTCGTGGGATAAATTTTCTAACTTCTTTTCAAATGCTTTAAGTAAATCTTTAAAGTTTTTTTCCAGCTCTTCACTTTTTTTTAGCAGTATCTGTTCTGGTGAATTGCGAACGAGAATTCTATAATCTTTTTTTATAAGATCATCCAGCATTCTCAATTTAGCTATCAATTTTGACAGTATATTTTTCAAAAGAAGATCGAGTCTGTGTCTTAGCTCTTCTATATCAGGGACAGCAGCACTTGCGGCTCCCGTGGGAGTTGGTGCCCTTAAGTCTGCCACAAAATCCACGAGGGTCGTGTCAATTTCGTGACCCACACCTGTTATCAAAGGAGTTTTGAGGTTAAAAGCACTTTTTACAACAACTTCTTCGTTAAAAGCCCACAGATCTTCTATACTCCCTCCACCTCTTGCGAGAATCAAAAGATCAAGGGAATACTTGTCTGCTATTTTCAAGGCTTTTGGTATTTCAACGAGTGCTTCCTTTCCTTGAACCGATGTGTGAAAAAGGTATATCTCAACTAATGGATATCTTTTTGAAATTACCTTGTATATATCTCTGTATGCGGCTGAATCTCGAGAGGTTATCACACCAATTCTCTTTGGAAAGACTGGTATAACTTTTTTGGGTTTGTCGAATATACCTTCCTTTCGAAGCTTGTTCTTCAATTCCTCGTATCTTTGATAAAGCAAACCTACTTTTGAGACTACCTGTATCTGTTCGCAGTAAAGTTGATACTGTCCTCTTTTTTCGTAAACTCCTATTCTTCCATAAGCCAGTACATGAAAACCATCTTCGATATTTCGGGCTCTGTGAACTGCCCCGAACATTACACAGTTCAGCACTGCTTCTTCATCTTTGAGAACAAAATATGCATGATCTCCTCTTATCTTCCAGTTGGAGACCTCTCCTTCAACAACAACATCTATAAGTTCTGGATCTGTTTCCAGAAGTTCTTTTATCTTTGAAGTTATCTGGGAAACTTTGTAAATAACCGGTTCTCTAAAATAATCATACCTCATCTTCGGCAATCCTTTTTGCGGAATCGACAACGTTTTTCATAAGCAGAACAGTTGTAACCGGTCCTACGCCGCCCGGGACAGGTGTTATAGCATTTACAGTTTCTTTGACATCATCAAAATCTACATCACCAACAAGTTTACCGTCAACAAAATTTATGCCGACATCTACAACTACAGCTCCTTCCTTTACATGAGTTGAATTTATAAGCATGGCCTTACCTGTTGCCACAACGAGTATATCAGCATTTCTGGTGTGTTGCTTTAAATCAACAGTGCCGGTATGACAAATGGTAACTGTGGCGTTGTAATTTTTCAAAAGTAATATCATACTCAGAGGTTTACCAACCGTTGTACTCCTACCAACGATAGTGATATTTTTACCCTTTGTATCTATTGAATATTCGGTTAGAATTCTTACAACAGCCTCTGCGGTGCAAGGTAAAAAGGAAGGTTTGCCCAGCATTAACTTTCCAAGATTTTCAGGTGTTCTTCCTTCTACATCCTTTTCAGGATTTATGCTTTTCAAAACTCTCAATTCATCGAGCGTTTTATCTACTGGATGTGCTATCATTATTCCGTGGACATCTTTGCTCTGGTTGAGGCTTGATAGAATTTCAAACACGTTATCTGCCTTCACTTCTAAAAGTTCAAAATCTATTCCGATTCTTTTGGCAACTTTCATTTGAGATTTTATGTATGAATAAGAAGATTCGTCTTTAACGGTCGAAATCGTGACAAGTTTTGGAGTTATACCTTTTTCTGAAAGTTGTTTTGTTTCCTCTATCAATTCTTCTTCTACTTTTTTGGCTATAAGTTTCCCATCGAGTAATAACATCAGTGTCCCCTCCTGTTAGTTGTTTTCAAGTATATTTGAAATGACGATTTTTTTCAAAAGATTCAGTTCCACACTTTTAAACCCTAAGTTCTCCACTTTCTCAATTTCTCTGAAGGCTTCGTGATACTCACCAATTTCCCTGAGCGCCAGAATTAATCCTATGTGTGAATGAAGAGATTCTTCGTTTAATTCAATTGATTTCTTAAATGCTTCGATTGCTTCATGGTATTTTGAAAGTTTGAGACAGCAAATGCCAAAATCCAGATTAATGTTGCATATTTCATCTTTCTCTAAGTGAGCTATTCCTATTTCGAAAGCGAATTTGAAAGCATGATAGGCCCTTTTCCATTCGCCTTTCTCCATATTCAGATATGCTATGTTTACAATTGGAAGAGAAAAACTTCTATCGATTCTAAATGATTTTATGTATAAGGATCTTGCTTCTTCGAATTTTTTCATTTTTCTGTAGATGTTTGCAAGGTTGTTTAAAGCTTGTGGAAATTTCGGGGATATTTTCAACGCTTCGAGATAAAATTTTTTTGCTTCTTTGAGGTTTCCTGTTTTTTGAGAATCTATCGCTTTATTATAAAAGTGAATGGCTTCTTCACTTAGAGTTTCATCATTCTGAACCACCCTCAATTTTCAAACCTCCTACGTAATACACTGTATCTGAGTATGTGTGCTCTCCTACGTTCAGTTGAATAGATATCGAACGGATTTTCCTGATTGAGAAATCGTAATTGTATCTGACCCTTGAAGTTAAAGGACTGGCCATTGAAAGATATTTTTTCAGATCTTCCATGTAATCTCTTTTTATTACAATTCCACCGGTTGAATGAACAAGTGTTAAAAGTGTTTCATCAATATCAGTCGTGTTATTAGTTAAAAGATAGTATGTTATATCTTTCAGCTTGGACTGTATCATAATGTTTGTAAGGTCAAAACCGTCTGTTCTATCCGTGAGTATTACGTAATTCTTGTTCCCGCGCTTCAGGGTGTTTATCATTTCGCTGAAAAATTTTTCACTGTTTTCGACTACCATTATACTGGATTCTTTCTGAAATTCTGTGTAATCGAACCCAACCCTTCCTTTTGAATCGTAAACGTACAGAAAAGGTGATATTCCGGTCATTCTAAGACCACCAAACAGCGTTTCGAACAGAAAGTCAACGGTGATTGAATTCTGATTCATTTTATACGAAAAAATAGAAACGATGTAATCCGGTTTTTCTTTATCGAACAAAAACTCATACACCTTGTGTTTTTTAATGTCCGAACAGAGCAAAAAAGGTGGATAATACCTCAAATAGTTAATTCCCGATGTGTCGAAATCGATGGGTATTTCTTTGATCTCAGAAGAAGAGATTATATGTCTGAATTTTCCATCACTCCATAGTGAGATTATTCCACCATGCCTATCTACATCGAAAGTTACTGGAAAAGAATCGATGTCAGGAAAGGGCAATTTACTTGTTTCTTCTCCTGATAAAACGTCGAAAATTCTGTAACTTCTATCGCTTAAATCCTGAACATATATTTTTTCGAAACGAAAAACCGCTCCATTAACGAAAGAAACGCCATATTTCTGCTCCAGAGAAAACTCTATCAATTTTTTTCCAAAAGGTGAGATTACATAAAATTTTCCTGTTTTGATATCATGTATCAGTAACCTTCCGGCCTGATCAACATCACAAACAACTGGATAACTGAAACCACTTGTAAGGACTCCTTCGTCTTTGAATTCAGAAAGGTTGAATTTCCTGATCGTACCTTCTTTTGTATCGGAGTAATAAAGCGCATGAATCATCGGATCAATTTTAAACGAACCAGGTTTTTCAACTGGAAGTTTGTATGCATTATAAGAATCTTTTTTTATAAATACCAGCCTGCTGTTTATAGAATCCAAAACTATCAGGGTACTACCGTATAGGTCAACACTAACGGGTGAATAAAAATACTCGTATCCTTTTGAAAAGCCTTCAAAAATCTTGAATAAGCTTGCATAGGAAAAATTATTCTTCATTGTTAGACTATTTTTGACTATATCTATGGTGTTCAAAAGGGTTATTATCTCGCTTCTGCTGGGATCGAGTATGAGGACATTCATGAGCGATTCTTTTGCTTCGTCTATCATTCCAAGTTCAAGTTCTATACGTGAAAGCATGTACCAGAATTCAGGGATGTCTTCGAGGTATATTTCGCCTTCCATTGCCAGTTTCATATATTCCAGAGCCTGAAGGGTATCGTTGTTTATCCAGGATATTGTGGCTTTTTCAAACAGATCAAGTGCTTCTTCAGGCCCTAAAACCTTTGCAGTTAAACCAGAAAAAATACAAAATGAAAGTAAACCAATTAAAATCAGCGTTTTTTTCTTACCATTTTTATTATGTCTATTCGTTTCTCCTCACCTCTTGCAATTCTTCTTATATTTTCTTTATGTTTGTAAAGCGAAAGAAGAGACAATACGAGAAATCCGTAACTGTAAATATCGCCACCTGAGACTATCATGTGTATGAAAGTGGTTGAAAACAATGCAATCAAAGAACTCAGAGATGCTATTTTTGTTAAAAGTACAAGTGGAATCCAGAGACCAAGGAATACAAAGCCCGAATAACCGGTGCTTCCAAACATTACCCCTGCGGTTGTTGCGACACCTTTTCCACCTTTGAATTTCATGAAAATAGGATAGTCATGTCCCAAAACAGATAGTATCAAAACAAAAAAAATAACGAGATTATCATCGAAAATATTTTTGGCAATCATCACTGGTATAAAACCTTTCAATGCATCAAGAACCATACAAACGGCACCGTAGAAAAAACCTATGGATCTCATTACGTTCGTTCCACCTATATTTCCACTGCCAACCTTGGTAATATCTATCTTTTTAAAGTATTTAGGAATAAGGTAACTGAACGGTATTGAACCGATCAGGTATGAAAACAATATCATGAGAAGAACTTTCATAAATTACCCCCTTACTTTGAATTTTAAAAATAAGGGGGAACCCGGGAATTGGTAAATCGAATTTCTTATAGTTTTTCTGATGTTCCTTTTGTAACTTTCAGGAATCAGTTTTGGAAAATTTGAAAAGAAAAGAAACGTTGGAGGTTTTATATCGACCTGTGTGCCGTAAAAAAGTTTTATTTTTTTTCCTTTCACCGTTGGTGAAGGAGTGACGAACATCATTCTTTCTATAGCTACATTTAGAGCACTCGTTGGGATTCGAGAAGTGTACGAATCGTACACCATCTTTATAGTTTTCAAGAGCTCTTTCAATCCTTCTTTAGTGATAGCTGAAGTGAATATAACCGGAGAATAATCAATGAAATAAAGTTTTTCTTTGAAAGATGAAAGCAGCTGATCCTTTTTTAAATCATCTATCAGATCTACCTTGTTGAAAACAATTATCGACGCTTTACCTTTTCTTTCTATCAAACCGCCTATTTTTTGATCCTGTGATGTTATCCCTTCTGTAGAATCTATAACAAGGATCGCTACGTCTGCTTTTTCAATTGCTCTTACACTCCTCAAGATACTGTAGGATTCAACAGTACGCATCTTTATTGTGGATTTTTTGCGCATTCCTGCCGTATCCACGAATCTGTACTTTGAATTTTCAAATTCTATGACTTCATCTATCGCATCCCTTGTTGTACCGGGAATCGGTGTAACCATAGATCTGTCCTTTCCAAGTATTTCGTTGAAAAGGCTTGATTTACCAACATTTGGCTTACCAACGAGAGCCACCTTTATTTCATCTTCGCTTTCGACTTTTTCAAGCTGTTTATCTGGTTCTAATTTCAGTACCTCAATTATTCTATCTAAGAGGGTATTTATATTCTTTCCGTGAATAACGGAAATATCTATCGGTTCTCCAAAACCAAGCGAATAGATATCAGGTAAAACTTCTTTTGAGAATCTCTTGTTATTTTCAACTTTATTTGCAACCAGAATAACAGGTTTGCTCTTTTTTCTGAGTAGATCTGCTATGTTTTCATCTTCAGGACTTATTCCCGATTTCCCATCAACGACGAATAGAATGAGATCAGCTTCGTCAAGAAAAGACAGAGTTATATCTTTCATTTCTTTTTCAATAAGGTCTCTTGGAGCAGAAAAAAGACCGCACGTGTCAATGATTTCAAATCTTCTGTTCTGCCATTCTGTTATACCATAAACAGCATCCCGGGTTACCCCCGGGATATCATCAACTATGGATTTTCTACCACCAACGAATCTATTAAAAAGGCTCGATTTTCCTACGTTTGGTTTGCCTACTATCAATACTTTTTTCATAATTTATTGAATGTCTCCTTCTTTCTCATTCAAGATCTCACCAAGAGTCAGTGATTCTCCAGAATGTTCTTGAATGTATTTTTTATACTCTTCTTTTTCTTTGCCGAGTATCAACTGTCTTATAGAAATTACCATATCCCTTTTATCTTCTTCTGGTTTGTAAACAAGTCTTATTACTTTTGCTTCTACCTCGTCTCCGTTTTTCAATACTTCGTCTATTTTATTGATCCTTTCAACAGATATCTGTGAAGCTGGTAAAAAGGCATCAACACCGTATTTTTCTATGTTAACTATGGCGCCAGTTTCACTAATTTTGATTACTTTTCCTTTTATCGTGCTTCCTTCTTTAATTTCTTCTACAACTTTTTCCCATGGATCAGGTTGTGCTTTTTTAAGGCTGAGGCTTATTTTCTTCTTTTCTGGTTCTATGGATAGAATTTTAACCCTTATTCTATCACCATTTTTAACAATACTATCGACAGAATCTACGAAACTCCAAGAGAGTTCTGATATATGGATAAAACCGGTTACGCCATCTTCGATTTCAACTATTACACCAGTTGGAAGTATTCGAGTTACAGTTCCTTCGATTATGTCACCAGCTTTGTACCTTTCCTCTATTTTTTCCCAGGGATTACCCTGAGCGTTTTTAAAGCTCAGAGAAATTTTTCTTTCTTCCGGATTTATGCTGAGTATTTCAACTTTCACGGTCTGATTCTCTGATACAACTTCTCTTATATCCCTTTTCTTAGAACCCCAGAACACTTCTGATATATGTACCATTCCTTCGATTCCTGGTTCCAGTTTTACAGTAAAACCAAATGGGAAAATCTTTTTAACTGTCCCACTTACTATATCACCAACGGAATATTTTTCAGAGACATTTTCCCATGGATCGATTGTGAGACGTTTTAAACTGAGAGTGACTTTCTTTTTTGGCCTGTCTATTTCAAGAACAAACACCTTTACTTTTTGTCCTTTTTTACACACATCAAATGGTCTAAGTTCTGGGTCCCAGGATATTTCAGAAGCCGGAATTATACCGGTTACAGGTCCAAGATTTACGAAAGCGCCGAAATTCCTTACATTTTCTACGATACCTTCTATCACGGTTCCTTCAGAAATTTTATCGAAGAAGTCTTCAAGCTCTTTCTCCAATATCGCTTTTCTTGAAAGGACAACGTTGTAACCTCTTCTACCTCTTTTGAAGTCGATTATCATAAATTTGTATCTTTTGCCTTTTGGATGGTCGTTTCTTCTGAAATCAGCATGTGACCCCGGTAGAAAAGCTTCTATTACATCTTTAACAAGTACCCTGTAGCCACCTTTTATCTCGTCAACGATTTCTCCTTCCACTATCGGTTGATCCGAATTGAATGCTTTTTCTATTTCTCTCAAGGTCTTAGAAAGATAATATCCTTTTTCCGTCAACAAAACCCTGCCCAGATCTTCAGATACTTTCGAAACCCTTGCAAAAATTTCTTCACCTATTTTGTATTCTTTAATAGGCTTTAAAAGATGCTGTGAATTGATGAAACCTTCGAATTTACCCCCAATATCCACTATCACCTCGGTATCCCCCACCTGTATAACCTTGGCTTTTACTACCTCACCAACTTCAGGTGTCCTTGAAAATTCGATCTGATCAAGGATCTGTTCCATACTGTTTATATCTGACCTCTCCATGAAACTTCTACCTCCCCAAACTTATTTTTTATAAATCCAACGATCTCTTCTATTAAATTGTTTGGTGTCGATGTACCACTTACAATCGAGATGGTTTTAAAATTTTTCAGAGAATCATCCAGCTGTTCAGTATTTGATATAAGAATCGTGTTTGTAAATTTTCTGGCTATGTTGAACAATTTTCTTGTATTGGAACTTTTACTGCTTCCAACCACGATCACCAATTCGCTCTTTTTTGCCAGTTCTTCAACCTCGTGTTCTCTTTCCACTGTGAAATCACAGATAGTTTTCACAATTCGCAGGTCTTTAAAATTTTTTGTCAACGTATAAGCCGCTTCACAAAAAGTGCGTAAATCTTTAGTGGTTTGAGAAATCAAAGCTATTTTTGTGTTTTTGTCGAGCTGTTCTTTATTTAAAAATTCTTCGAGTTCCCTTATATCTGAAAAAATTATAGCTTCTCTTACATGACCATTCAGGGCGATCATCTCGGGATGTTCTTTGTTTCCAAGCACAAAAAGTTTTCTCCCTTCACTTACTAAGCTCTCGGCTGTTTCAAACATTTTACTTACAATTGGACAGGTTGTATCGACAACCGATTCAAAAGTGTTTTTCAAATACTCAGTTTCTTTCGGTGGCAATCCATGTGCCCTGATAATTATAACTGAATTTTTTCTGATATTTATTAACTTTTTTTCTGAAGGATCGAAAATCTTCAATCCTTTTTTCTTCAGATCATCCATTACTTTTTCGTTGTGAACCAGATCACCTGTTACATAAGCAACCGCACGGTTATCATGAAGAATTTTTTCGGTGATATCTACGGATCTTTTTACACCGAAGCAAAATCCTATGTTATTGGCAATTATTAGTTTCATTTATCGATACCAGCCTTCCAAATTTGCTGTTAAGAATTTCAAATATCTTCTCAACCACCTGTTCAATTGTGAGATTATCTGTGTTTATTATTATAGAGTCCTCAGCTGGTTTTAGGGGAGCTACTTCACGACTGGAATCCAGTTTGTCTCTCTGAAGAATTTCATCGAGAACTTCTTGGAAAGATATTTTCAATCCTTTTGAAATCAATTCTTTAAAACGTCGTTTTGCTCTTTCAGTAGCAGAAGCAGTCAGGAATATCTTCAGCTCGGCGTTAGGCAATACCACAGTTCCTATATCACGTCCTTCAACGACTATGCTGCGATTTTCGGATAGACGTTTTTGAATATCGGTTAGCTTTTCCCTCACGATTTTCAAACTTGCAACTTTAGAGACCACTTTCCCAACCTCTGGATTTCTTATTTCATCTCCAAGTGGTTTTCCGTTCAGGTATAACTTCTCACATTTTAGATCGAATTTAATTTCTTTGAACAGTTCCTCTAATGTTTTTTCACTTATCTCATCTGGATTCAGTTTTCTATCCAGAAAAATCTTCGCGATCGCACGGTACATAGCACCTGTGTCGAGATAATCTATTCCTAACTTTTCGGCAATTTTTTTCGCAACAGTACTCTTCCCTGTTCCTGCAGGGCCATCTATGGCTATTCTGATTTTCAAAATTACTTCACCTCAGTTATTTCTTCCACAGTCTCGTGTATTCTGAAAACCCTGTCCAGTCTTGTCATTTCAAATATCTTTTTTATGTTATTTCTTAAACCAACCAAAAACATCTCCCTGCCTCTTGTTCTTACATCTCTAAGAAGCGAAACAAGAGTCCCAAGACCAGCACTGTCTATATACGGTACTTCGTCGAGCACTAATATAAGATCTCCGTCAAAACCTTCAATTTTTTCTTTGACGGCTTTCTTAAAGTCGCCCGAGTGATACGCATCTATATCTCCATTGACGCGTATAACCAAGAAGTTCTTTTCTGTGTAAGATTCAACATAATCCATATTAATAATCCTCCTCAAGCTTTAATTGTATACCAAGCTCTTCAAGCTGTTTTTTGCTGACTTCTGAAGGTGCACCTGTCATTACGTCTGAACCAGTCGCGGTTTTTGGAAATGCAATAACATCTCTTATAGAGTCGACATTTCGAATTATAGCAACAAGCCTATCGAACCCGACCGCAAAGCCTCCATGTGGTGGGGCACCGTACTCAAAAGCTTCAAGTAAAAATCCAAATTTCAGTTTTGCCTCTTCTTCAGTTATTTTGAGTATTTTAAAAACCTTTTCCTGTATCTCTCGGTTGTGAATTCTAATACTACCACTGAGAATTTCGTAACCATTTATCACCAGGTCATAAGATTGGGCACGTACTTTCGATAGGTCATTTTCGTACTTCTCAAGATCTGATAAATAAGGCATCGTGAACGGATGATGGGCTGCAACGAATCTGTTCTCTTCTTCGCTCCATTCAAACATCGGAAAATCCACAACCCAGAAAACGTCGAAGCTTCCCTGAATTTTTCCCTTTTTCTTTATCAATTCATTTCGAATAGCTCCTAAGGATACATTAACCGTTTTTCTTTCATCTGCTATTATAAATATCGTTCCGTCAGATTCTACATTAAATTTCTCTTTCAACCCTTCAATTTCCAGAGGTTTTAAAAATTTCGATATAGGTGAACTCATTTCGTTGCCAGAAAATCTTATCCATGCAAGTCCCTTTGCACCAGATGATTTTGCTATGTTTTCAAGCTCGGAAACTTCTTTTCTTGAAAACACTTCATCAACGAAAAGCCCTTTTATTGTTCCGGAATTTTCGATAACATTTTTAAAAGCTTGAAATTCTGTTTCTTTAAATATATCGTTCAGTTCCACAAACTTCATACCGTATCTGGTATCAGGTTTGTCTGAACCATAATTTTCTATTACCTCATCGTATGTATATCTTTTAAAAGGTGTTTCAAGTTTTATCCCGAGTACCTTTTCAAAAATTTCTACAAACAATCCTTCGGCTGTTTTCAGAACGTCATCTCTATCAACAAAAGACATTTCAACATCTATCTGTGTGAATTCAGGTTGTCTATCAGCTCTGAAATCTTC
>JARRBB010000032.1 GCA_029981435.1 Thermotogaceae bacterium
TCTTGAAATGTTAAACAAACTGTTGAAAGCGATGGACCTTGATGAAGCTATGAAAGATCTCAATATGGAAATAATGGAGTATTCTGGATACATAATGCTTTCAAACTCTAACGAATTGATTGGTAAAGCAAAAGAAGCATACTCTGGTAAAAACAAATTCGCAGATAATACAGAAGTTTCACAGGAACTGGTGAAACTTTTATCCAAAGATGCCTGGATTCGAGTGTTTGCTAAAGCGACTGATCCTCAAAAGGCGATCAGAGACTTGACCAAAACCGATATTGAAATTCCAGTTAAATACGGTGATTACCTTGGCTGGACTTACTTCAAAAATAGAAAGCTCGTTGGTAACGGACACGTTGAGTACGAAGTTTTAGATGAGACCCTAAAATTAACTCAGCCTATAGCTGATGTTAGCACACTTGAAGCACAATTTGCCTTTCCGGGTCAGATATATCTTTTCGTAAATCTTGTGGATGCAATGAAAAGAATAGACTACATATTTGAGAAGATAAATGAAGTGGCAGAGACGCAGGATATGAC
Organism: Thermotogaceae bacterium; assembly: GCA_029981435.1. Classification (GTDB taxonomy): domain Bacteria; phylum Thermotogota; class Thermotogae; order B21-G9; family HyVt-16; genus HyVt-16. The sequence goes on from JARRBB010000032.1 coordinate 544, forward strand.
TGAGGAAGAAAAAGAAGATTTTGATATGACACTGGAAGTTGCAAAAGATCTTTTGACTAAATTTGATGGAAGAATAAGTGCAGGGGTAAAGATTGGTCAAAGTGCTACTGCAACATCTTTCGAAGTAGAAATAGGATTAGAAAAAGTCGATTCAGAACTTGAAGCCTTTCTTGAAGAGCTCGCAGAAGAGGAATACAACTACAATGGACAGAAAGTATATCTGCTTGGAAGAGAGGAAGGAATAGATTTTAAAGCTTTTGTGGAAGATGGAAAATTGTACATAACTTCTCTTAATCCTGATGAATTGAAGGATACCTTGACTCAAAGCGATGCCATAAAATCAAATGAACTGTACAACGAGCTTTCAAAAGGGGAAAAAGGCGCGCAGATGAGATTGTTTGCGGATTTAGGACAGATTCTTGCAGAGTTGGTTGGAATGCCAGTTGATTCAGGTTTGCTGGTAGATATTTTTGTAGGAACAGATTCCGTTGATACAAGATTGGTAATAAAATAAAAACAAAATTTGACCTGAGGATATTTTGTGGTATAATCACGCTGTAAAAAATGTAAAAACTGCTGAGAGGTGAAATAGAAGTGAAGAAGAATATACATCCAGAGTTAAAGCTTGTAAAAGCCAAGTGTGCTTGTGGTGCGGAGTTTGAGGTTTTATCAACAAAAGAAAACTTAAGAATCGACGTGTGTTCCAAATGCCATCCTTTCTTCACTGATGCGGGTTCAATGAGGTTTGTTGATTCTGAAGGAAGAATTGAGAAATTCAGAAGAAGATATGGAGAAAATTATTAATTTGCATATCAAATTCGAGAAGGAGGTGTACTTCTCGGTTGCTTAAAAAGCAATCGGGACTGGCTTAGCCAGAGAAAATAATATGAGTGTACAAGTTGGTGATACTTTGAAAGGTAAAGTTGTGGGAATAACAAAATTCGGAGCTTTTGTCGATTTAGAGAACGGTGAAAAGGGCCTGATACACATTTCCAAAATTTCAAGAAACTACGTGAAGAACATTTCAGATTATCTTCATGTCGGACAGGAAGTAGAAGTGAAAGTCATCGGTAAGGGGAAAGATGGTAAACTCGATCTCTCAATGAAAGATATTCCTCAACCACAACAGGAAGGTAGCGATTCTAAAGCGGAATCTTCGAACGCTTCTAACAGTAACAGATACGAAAGAGAAAACAAAAACGAAGATTCTTTCGAGAAGAGACTCGCTAAGTTCATGAGAGACAGTGAAAGAAAATTTTCAGATTATAAGAAAACTCGCGAAAAGAAAAAGAGGAGATAATTTTAAAATTAAAAATAACTTGAAAACATCCCCCGTTAGGGGGATGTTTTTGATTTCAAAAGATATTCAACGACAATTTTAGACCAACCTTCCATTTTGTCGATTTTATCTGAAAGTTCTGATTCTTCGAGCCACATTTCTTCAAATTTATCTTTTTCGTTTATACCGTGAAACTGGCATTGTAGAATGTAGCAAAGACCAAAATGAACCCTACTGACAGGAGAAGAAATATCGTTGATGACTCCTAAAAACTCAAATTCACCCTCTGGTGTGATGTTGACCTCTTCCATCAATTCGCGCTTCAATCCATTTTCAACAGCGTTCCAAATATCTTCTTCACTCAGGTCATCTGTATTTATGTGTCCACCTATTCCCATACTGTATTTGTTGTGCAATCTTTTCTCACCCTGGGTTTCTAATCTCCTTACCACCAGATATTTACCATTTGATTTGAGAACTATATAGGGTATAATCTGGCGGAACCTTTCATCGGTTTCCACAAGATTTCTGTCTTTGAAAGCCCCCTTTTCTCTCACCAGAGCTTTGATATTTTCAAGATCAACTTTCACCAGTCCTTCTTTGAAATCAAGGATTTTCAGAAGATCAGCAGTTGGTACAACAAGTATCTTTTCTTTTTCGTACTCGTGAGACAACTTTTACACCTCCACTATGATGTTGTCGATCAATCTTGCTTTTCCGACAAATGCCGCGATGGCAATCAACACTTTACCTTCTATCTTTGATAAAGGAGTTAAGTTCTTTTCATCAACGATCTCTATGTAGTCGATTATTACCTTATCATATTTTGAGATATTTTCTCTCATGAGTTGTTTAACCTTTTCAGCATCTCTTTCACCGTTTTCAATAGCCTTTTTAGCAAGGTTCAGTGTTTCAAACAGTGCAACAGCCTGTTTCCTTTCTTCTGGTGATAGATAAACGTTTCTTGAACTCATCGCCAAACCATCGCTTTCTCTGACTATCGGTGCTTCTACCATCTCTACATCCATGTTCAAATCTTCTACCATTCGCTTCAAAACTCTGAATTGCTGGGCGTCTTTTTGTCCAAAATAAGCCCTTGTGGGTTTTACGATGTTGAACAGCTTGGTGACAACAGTGGCAACACCTCTGAAGTGACCTGGTCTGCTTTTACCGCACAGAACTTCTGTCAGTCTTTCCACAATGACGTAGGTTGCGTATCCCTCTGGATACATCTCTTCAGCGGATGGCATGAATACAAAATCCACGTTTTCATTCTGAAGGAGTTTGAGATCTCTATCAGTGTCTCTTGGATATTTATCAAAATCTTCGTTAGGACCAAACTGCGTGGGATTTACAAATATGCTCACCACGACGATCTCATTTTCTTTCCTCGCTTTTCTTACAAGTGAGAGATGGCCTTCATGTAGGTAACCCATGGTTGGAACGAATCCAATACTTTTCCCATTCAATATCAAATCTTTTGAAATTTTCTTCATATCGTTGATTTTCTCAATTACTTTCATTTCGTATCACCTCACCTTTGAAATCTTAAAAATTATACCATCTTGCTGTATAATACTTCTGTTTGAATAATGAACGGAGGTTTTCCAAATGGCTAAATCCTGGGAATATTACGATGAAATAGCATCAAAATATGATTACATGTATGAGGAACCTTACTGGAAGCTCTATCATGCCTTGACAGAAAAACTGATAGAAGATTTTATAAAAAAAGAAGATTTGAAAGATCTTACAGTGCTTGACCTTGGAAGTGGCACAGGACGCTGGGCAATTTACTTCGCTGACAATGGTGCCAAAAAAGTCTATGCTTATGATCCTTCTGTAAAGATGCTTGAAGTTGCTGAGATGAAAGCTAAAGAATGGGGATTGGATGATAAGATAAAATTCATACTTGGAGTAGCGGAAAAGATGCCGTTTGATTCTGAATGTTTTGATGTGGTGAACGCTCAGGGTGATGTTTTAAGCTACGTTCAGGATCTTGAATCAGCGATGAAGGAGATAAACAGGGTGTTGAAAAAAGACGGACTTTTGATTGGTTCAGTTGATAGTTATTACATGTTTCTCAACGATATGGTTTCCAATGTTGATCTTGGTGAACTGAAAAAATTCGAAAAAAACAAGAAAGCTTTGATCGGTGATCTGAGCGTCAGCAAAAAGCTTTTTCCAACCAGAACTTTTTCCGTTGAGGATATAAAGAACCTTGAAAGCTATGGTTTTGAGCTTTTGGATATAGCTGGAAAGGTCGTCTTTGGTCCTTACGTTGAGAAAAAACTCGCTCGTTACCTTGAAAAGGTGTTAGAAATAGAGCATAGATACTGTAGAGTGAAGGAATTGATTGGAAGAAGTGAGCACATACACTTTGTATTAAAAAAGGTTCAGTAGATATCCGTTCTCTTTCAACCACTCTCTATGATTTTCAAAATCCGGCATCATTGACCTTACTTTTGTCCAGAAGATTTTTGAATGATTTTTAATCTCTAAATGTGCAAGCTCATGAACGACGACATAATCAAGAACTTCTAAAGGCGCCATTATGAGTCTCCATGTGAAGTTCAGATTTCCTTTTGCGGAGCACGAACCCCACGTTTTCTTTGCGCTGGTGATTCTAATTGAGTGATATTTAAACATATTTCTGCTTGCGTAGAATTCCACCCTTTCATGGAGCTTTTTTCTTGCTTTCTCTCTGTACCAACCCGTGAAAATTTCTTTTGCTACCGATGTATAGTATTCTGAAAGAAAAAAACCGTTGTCAAATTTTAAAGGTTCTCTCTGATTTTCGACTATTTTCAATTTGTATGGTTTTCCAAGATACAGAAATTCCTCCCCTGATACGAACTTTTTTGGTGGATTTTTTTCTTTTTTCAACAAAGCCTCTTTTTTCTTCTCTTCTATCCATTTTCGATGTTTCAAAACAACAGACATTATAGTCTCGTTGCTAATTTTCAACGGTGCTCTCACTATTAATTCACCTTCAGAGGTTACTTGCAATGCGATTGTCTTTCTTCTGGTTCTGATTATCTTTTCTATATCCAAATTCAACGATACCTCCAGAGTCATTCTGTAAGTTCTTTTATTTTTTCCTTTACTTTTTCGCAGTAATCTTCACGCATAGCAAACTCAATATTGTATTTTCTGTATATCTCACGGGTTTTCCAGATGTAGTTCATGCAGTCCACATCTATCTCATCTACAAGTCCATGGAGTTTTTTCAAAAGGTTTTCAGCGTTCATAGGTAGAACCGGTGCGATGAAAACGTAGGTGGATATTCCATTCTCTTTCAGAATTTTCAGAGCTTTTAACCTGCTTTCTATGGTTGGAGAGAAAGGTTCGAATATTCTTTTTAAAACTTCGTTATCTGTAGCGATGCTAAATCCCACTTTGATGTTTTTCAAGTTCTTCAGCAAATCGACATCCCTTGTAACCAGTGGAGATTTTGTGAGTATCGACAGCTGAAATTTTGAGAACATCTGTTCGTGTCTTTCAAAAATTTCCAGGCATCTTCTGGTGATCTGATATTTTTTCTCAATCGGTTGATATGGATCGCAAATCAGGCTCATAGCGATTTTACCGGGTTTCTTTTTTAAAATCTCCTTCTCAAGAACTTCCGGGGCGTTCATTTTAACTTCTACGAATTCGCCGAATTTTTCAGCATGTTTTCTGAATCTCGATATGAAGGACGCATAACAGTACTTGCATGCAAAAGAACAACCGATGTACGGATTCAGTGAATAATCAATACCTGGAATTTTTGATTTTGTCAGAACGTTTTTCACAAAAATTTCGTAAACCTTTATTTTTCTCATCGAGTATATTTTACAACGTTTGTTTTGAAACAGTCCACAAATGTAGTAAAATATTGTATTGATCTCAGGATTTCAAATGAAATCCTCCGAGCCAGACAACCTAAGGTCACCCGACTATGGTTTCTGGCCGATAGGGTGCATCTGGAAACGGGTGTGCCTCCCATTCTTGGAAAGGAGGAAAAAGTTTTGAAAAAGTCAATCCTTTTTTTGATCTTTCTTTTGTTTCTTGCATCTAATTATTTTCCAGAGATTTTAACCATTTTTCATGCAGGTTCTCTAACAAAACCCTTGAACGAGGTTGCAGTGCTGTTTAAAAAATCACATCCAGATCTTGAAGTCAGATTTGAATCTTCAGGCAGTCTAATCGTGGCAAGAAAAATAACAGAACTTGGGAAAATACCTGATATCGCACTTTTCGCAGATTACAGAATTTTCACCCTATTTTTGTTTCCAGATTTTGCCAGCTTTCAGGTAAGATTTGCTTCCAACAGTATGGTTCTCGCTTTCACAGAAAATTCCAGATACTCTGAAGAATTGAACGACTCAAATTGGTTTGAGATCATATTTCGACCGGATGTTAAGTTTGGTTATTCCAATCCTGACATCGACCCATGTGGGTACAGAGCGTTGATGGTCTGTAAGCTTGCAGAAAAACATTATGGCGTTCCAAATATATTTCAAAAATTAAAAACCTCAAAGAATGCTTTGATTTTGAAAAAATCCGTTGATCTTGTTTCTTATCTTCAACTTGGTGAACTGGATTATGCATTCCTTTACAGATCTGAGGCAGTGAGCAGTGGCTTGAAATTCATCGAGTTTCCGGCTGAAATAAATCTCGCTTTTGAAGAGTTCAAAACAAGCTACAAAAATGCTGTTGTGGAAATAACGGGTAAAGATGGTGAAAAAACAAAGGTTACTGGAGAGCCTATATATTACAGCTTCACAGTACCGGTTGGAGCTCAAAACAGAAAAACTGCCGTCGAATTTTTGAAGTTTTTGCTTAGCAAAGAAGGAAAAGCTGTTTTCAAAAAATATGGATTCATTGTATTTGAGGAACCTATCGTAGATTTTCCAGAAAATCTTCCTGAAGAACTCAAAGGAGTGTTTTGATGGGGCTTAGAGTTGAAAACCTCGAAGTGAAAATAGAGAAATTCCATCTGAAAGTCGATGAATTCAGTGTTGAAGAGGGTGAAGAGGTTTTCATAACCGGAAAAACCGGCTCGGGGAAAACTGTATTTGTTGAAACACTCGCTGGCTTTCACAGACCTTACAAAGGGATTGTTTCAATGAACGGAAGAGATATAACCAATCTGCCACCTGAGAAAAGAAAGATGGGAATCGTCTATCAAAACTTTCATCTTTTCCCACATCTGAACGTTATGGAAAACATTATTTTTGGGATAAAAAAAGGAGAACCGATGGATTTGATTGATCATCTCATAAATGAATTTGAAATCGAGCACATTTTAAAAAGAGATGTTAATTCTCTATCCGGTGGTGAAAAGCAAAGGGTAACTATCGTTAGAGCGCTTGCCATAAAACCACATGTTTTGATACTTGATGAGCCGTTTTCGCACATAGACGAAAAGACAAAATACAGGATAATCGATATTTTGAGAAACCTGAAGAAAAAGATGAAATTCTGCGTGATTCATGTAACCCACGATATGAGTATTGTGAATGGTGAAAAGCATTTTGAAATGAACAACGGTATTTTGAGGTGTGTGAAAAATGTTTAAATTCCTTATCGTAGCGCTCGCTATCATTCTGGTTGTTTTTGCAGTATTTCCACTTGTTTCGATCGTTTTTAAAGTGGACTTCAACTTGCTTTTGGAAACACTTAAAGACAAAGAATTTTTAGATGCACTTTTTGTGACAATTCTGGCAGCCGTGTGCTCAACTTTAATTTCGATGTTTTTTGGAATTCCGTTTGCTTACGTCATGGCGCGCTATAATTTTCCGCTGAAGGGATTGATTGAAGCCATAGTTGATATACCTCAGGCGCTTCCTCATACCATAGCTGGTATAGCTTTGATAATGGTGGTTGGAAGGAAATTCCTAGTAGGAAGCGCTTTTTCAAGTATTGGTGTTGATTTTGTGAACACCTTTTTAGGTGTTGTACTTGCAATGTGGTATGTCAGTTTCAGTATATTTGTGAACGTTGTGAAAGAAGGGTTCAAAGAACTTGATGTTAGATACGAAAAGGTGGCACGTTCACTTGGGTTGAGTTTCACAAGGACTTTTTTTAAAGTTTCATTACCAATGGTGAGAAGAGAAATAGTGTCCGGGGCAATACAGATGTGGGCTCGGGCAGTTTCAGAGTTTGGTGCAATTGCGATTCTGGCGTATTATCCAAAAACAATATCGGTTTTAGCGTACGACAGATTTCAGGGCTTTGGTTTGAACAGTGCCCTTGGTGTAACGGCGCTGGTGATAATAATATTCGGTTCACTTTTCACCCTGTTGAGGTTTGTAGAAAACAGATGGAAAAGTTCAGAAAGCAGGTAGATTAGAATGAAAGATAGGTATGGAAGAGACATCGTTTATCTGAGATGGTCCATAACTGAACGATGCAATTTGCAGTGTTATTACTGCACCTTGCAAAAAGAGGACTATTCGAACAATCCCATGAGTCTGGATGTTATAGAAAAACTTTCAAATATTTTCAAGCGACTTGGATTCAAATACGTTCGCATCACTGGCGGTGAACCAACTTTAAGAAAAGATCTTGTGGAAGTGGTCGAAATAATGAGCGAAAGATTTTTGCAGGTAAGTTTAACAACCAACGGAACCCTTCTTGCTGATATTTCGAGTGATCTCAAAAAAGCAGGTCTTTCAGGTGTCAACGTGAGTCTGGACAGTGTGAACAGCGAAAGATTTCTAAAGATAACCGGAAGAAATAAACTGAACGATGTTATAGATGGAATCTATGCAGCAAGAAAAGCAGGACTATCTGTTAAACTAAACACAGTCCTTTTGAAAGAAAATATAGAAGACATATCCGATTTGATCGATTTCAGTTTGAAAGAAAAAATTCCGGTAAGATTTATAGAATTAATGCCGTTTGGAAACGTTAAAAAGGAAGATTTCGTATCACAGGAAGATGCCATTCGAAGAATCAGTGAAAGGTATAAACTCGAGAGCATCGATGAAAAGCTTGGACTTGGTCCGTCCAGTTATTACAGGGTTGTCTCTAAAAGTGCAGAAGGAATAATAGGCTTCATACCGGCGATAACTCATAAATTCTGTGATTCTTGTAATAAGATCAGAATTTCTTCAAGTGGTGAGCTGCTACCATGCCTTGCACATCCGGATGTTAAGGTTGAGCTTTTGGATGTGATTGACAATGAAGTCGAACTGAAAGAAAGGATAAAAAAGGCTGTAGAATTGAAGCCATTTGCACATAAATTCAATTACGAAACATCATCAAGGTTTTCAATGAAAAGGATTGGAGGTTGAATCATGGAGGAAGATAGAAACTTTTCTCATATAGACAAAAACGGCGAGATACAGATGGTAGATGTAAGTGAGAAATTCGATACCGTCAGAATTGCAAGAGCCCATGCGAAAGTTAAGATGAAAAGAGAAACTCTTGAAGCCCTGATTGATGGAAAAAATCCAAAGGGAAATGTATTCACAACAGCAAAACTTGCAGGAATAATGGCTGCAAAGAGAACTTACGAGTTGATACCACTGTGTCATAACATCTTTCTGTCTGGTGTGGATTTGAGTTTTGAAATAGACCAAGAAAACGGGATAGTAGAGATTTTTTCTCAGGTTAAAAGCACTGGAAAAACAGGTGTTGAGATGGAAGCGCTTACAGCTGTTTCAGTGGCAGCTCTCACAATCTACGATATGTGTAAAGCATTTGAAAAAGGTATCGAAATAACTGACATATACCTTCTTGAAAAAGCAGGAGGAAAGAGTGGACACTGGATAAATGATAAATATCAAGGAGGCAAATCAGATGAGGGTGTACATTCTGACCATGAGTGATAAAGGTTATATTGGGAATAGAGAGGATAAAAGCGGTGAAGTTTTAAAAGATATTGTCAGATCAAGAAGATGGGAAATAGCTGGTTATGAAATACTTCCAGATGAAAAAGAGATGATTTCACAAAAACTATGCGAAATCTGTGATATGGAAAAAGCCGATTTGATACTCACAACCGGTGGAACGGGTGTATCACCGAGGGATGTAACACCCGATGCAACTTTAGAGGTCATAGAAAAAAGACTTACGGGCTTTGAGACAGCAATGATGATAGAAGGCCTTAAAAAAACGCCGATGGCGGCGATTTCACGTGCGGTTGTGGGAACCAGAAAAAAAACCATGATTATCAATCTCCCGGGAAGTCCAAAGGCTGTTTTAGAAAATTTGAACGCCGTTATAGAAGCGATACCGCATGCAGTTGAAAAACTTCAAGGAGATCAAAGTGATTGTGCACAGGTATGAAATGAGAGGTGTCTGGATTGTTTGAAAGAAGGGTTTATTTAAAAAAGATGGAACTTTCAAAGGCTCTTGAGGGATACATCAAAGCGTTGGAGAATTTCTTCAACAAAGTTGAAGTGGAAGAGATTTCAGTGATAGATTCCACAGGAAGGGTAACTGCAGAACCTGTCTATGCTAATGTAAGTGTTCCTTCCTTAAACAGCGCAGCGATGGATGGAATAGCTGTCAGAAGCATCGACACTTTCGGTGCGAATGAAACCAGTCCGGTTGAGCTGATTCTGGAAAAAGATTTTGAATACATAAATACAGGAAATCCTTTGCCTGAAAAATACGATGCGGTGATAATGATAGAGAATGTTGAACAGATAGATGAAAAAAGGGTTTTGATAAGAAAAAGTGCCCATCCTTATATGAACGTCAGAAAAATTGGTGAAGACATCTGCGCACAGGAAATGATATTTCCAAGATACAGAGAGATTTTACCGCAGGATGTATCCTTTTTGCTCTCTGCCGACGTTTTCAAAATAAAAGTGCTGAAGAAAATGAAAGTTGCTTTTATTCCAACAGGCGATGAGATAGTGAAAGTTGGTTCAGAAGATACTTCTGGAAAGATTCTTGAAACCAATTCCTACATGGTTAAGAACTATCTTGAAAAGTTCAACTGCATTGTGGATGTCTTCGATGTTGTTCCCGATGATATAGATACATTGACAGATACTTTGAAGAACACCGTTAGAAACTACGAAATGATTTTAATAAACGCAGGATCTTCTGCAGGGAGTAAAGACTTCACCTACGCAGCTATAGAACAACTTGGTATAGTTCTAACCCATGGCTTGAACCTAAGACCCGCTAAACCTGTTCTTCTTGGCTTAATCGAAGGTAAACCTGTTATAGGGCTTCCGGGTTACCCTGTGGCGTGTTATATGACTGTGGAAGAAATAGTGAAACCGATTGTCCTCAAGAAAAACAGACTTTCAGAGAATTCCAAGTCAAATATAGAGGCGCACTTTGCGAGGAAAATACAGAGTCCGGTGGCAGATGAGGAGCATATAAGAGTAGGAGCAGGTAAGATAAACGGCAGGTACGTTGTGTTTCCATTGAAAAGAGGCTCTGCAAACATTTCATCGCTTTCTTACATGGATGGAGTTGTGAAAGTACCGATAGGAATAGAGGTTTTGGAAGAAAACCAGAAAGTAACCGTCAATCTCTTGAAATCAAGAGATTTAATAGATAAAAACATAGTGATACTGGGTAGTCACGATCTTCTCATAGATCTTTTATCTGATTTTCTAAAAAAATACGACTATGAGTTGAATATCGTTAAAGCCAACGTGGGAAGCCTTGGTGGAATATCGATGATAAGGAACAATTTTGCCCACATGGCCGGAATACATCTTTTTGATCCTGAAAGTGAGGAATACAACGTTCCATATCTGAAAAAATTTTTCGACGATTTCGTTCTGCTGAATCTCTCCTATAGAGAGCAAGGTTTCATAGTTCAAAAAGGAAATCCAAAGAATATAAAGGATTTTACAGACCTTAAAAGAGTGAGATTTATAAACCGTCAGCGTTCTGCTGGTACGAGGATACTTTTTGATTATTATCTCAAAAAATACGGCATTTTTCCAGATGAAATAGTTGGTTATAAGGATGAAGAATATTCCCACGTCAATCTCGCACTGAAGATAAAGAAGAACATGGCAGATGTTGGAATGGGAATAAAGGCCGCAGCAAAGATGTTCGATCTTGATTTCATCCCAGTTGCAAATGAAAGATACGATCTTCTTATAAACAAAAACTTTTTGAACGATTGGAGATTTGATTTGATAGTTGAAATAATAAAATCAAAGGAATTCAAGGAAGCTGCACAAAATCTTGGAGGCTACGATATGTCGTTGAGTGGTCAAGTTATAAAGGGGTGACGTTATGTTGAAAGCTAAAATCCTATCCATAAACATTTCCAAAAAGAAAGGCACGGTTAAAACACCTGTGGAATCGGCAACACTCATAGAAAACTTTGGGCTGGAAGGCGATGCACACGCCGGAAAATGGCACAGGCAGGTTTCCATGCTTTCAAAAAGCAGTATAGACAAGATGGAAAAGCTGGGTTTGAATTTAAAATATGGTGATTTTGCTGAAAATATAACCGTCGATGGTGTGGAAGTTTACAAATTGCCTGTTGGAACAAAGGTAAGGATAAACGAAGCGTTTTTAGAGATAACACAGATAGGAAAAGAATGCCATTCAGGCTGTGCGATAGCTCAACAGGTTGGAAAATGTGTGATGCCGCAGGAAGGAATTTTTCTGAAAGTTCTAAAGGGTGGAAGAATATCAGTTGGAGATGAAGTCGTTTTCGAAATTGGAGATTATTAAAAATTGTTATCCGAAACAAAGGAGGAATAAAATTTGAATTTATCCGAACTGATTTTGAAGATGTCTGGTGTTGATGAAGAAGGATTTGAAAAGCTGTTGGAAATAATCGAAAATTCACCGGATTATGAAACAGCAATTGAAAACTACAAAAGCATCAGAGATGCTTTCAGAAAAAATCCGACATTTTATGAAGCTCAGTTTTTCAGATTGCTGAAAGTCTTTTATGATCCATATCTGAAATCAAAAGTTCAAGAAGTTTTTGAAAATAATTCCTTTCCAGATATACCGGGAGATCTTCATGTTCACACAACTTACAGCGATGGTGTGAACACGATTGAAGAAATGGTGAAGTATGCTGTGAAGCTTGGCTATAAGTACATCGCTATAACTGATCACACACTTCTTGGTAAGGGAAGAGTTCAAATGGATTTAAATAAGTTTTTCGATCAATTATCTGAGATAGAAAGAATTCAGGAAAAATACGATATTAAGATTCTAAAAAGTGCCGAAGTTGATGTAAACAATGATGGAAGTCTCGATTATCCGGAAGAGGTTTTAAAATCGATGGACTTTGTAATGGTTTCCATACACTTTGATTTTAGGCTTGGAATTGAAAAGATTCTGGAGCTTTTTGAAAAGGTCTCATACAATCGATACGTTGATGTAATAGGCCATCCTTTAAATAAGATTGGAATAGAGGGTTTTAAAAAGTACGGAGATAGAATCATTGAACTCATTGAAGAAAACAACAAAATCCTCGAGTTCAATCTCTTTCCTGATAGAATAAAAGAAAATGACCTTCTATTGGAATTAATAAAAGATAGAAAAATAAGAATAGCCTTTTCAACAGATTCCCATAGAAAAGAACACCTTGAATTCATGAGACTTGCAAATCTATGGATTGGAGAGATTGATAAAAGCAGAATCTTCAATTTTCTGATTTTGAAAAGTTAGATTCTTCAATGACTATATCTATGAACACATCGACAAGCTCTGGATCAAATTGACTTCCAGAGCATCGTTTTAATTCTTTTAACGTATCTTCAAGACTCAAAGCTGCTCTGTAGGGTCTATCAGAGGTCATTGCATCGAAAGAATCTGCAAGTGCAAGTATTCTCGCACCGAGCGGTATCTCATCACCTTTTAAACCTTCTGGATAACCTTTCCCATCCCATCTTTCATGATGATATCGAACTATTTTCGATATCTCTTCCATTCCTTTCATTGTTCCAAGTATCCTGGCACCATGAACAGGGTGTTTTTCCACTTCTTTTCTCTCTTCTTCAGTTAATTTCTCGGGTTTATTGAGTATAGTGTCATCTATGAGAACTTTACCAATATCGTGGACCAGACCAGCCCAGTAGATAGTTTTTATCTCTTCTTTACTGAGATTGATTCTTTCCGCAAGCTTATTTGCAAGATTGGCAACGCGTTCAGAATGACCTCTTGTATATGGATCTCTAAGTTCTAAAATTCTCACAAGTGAGAGTACAAGCTCTTTGTGAAATTTGCCTTGAAGTTTTGTCATGTGCTTTATAGCTATAAAAGCAGATGCAAGGGTACTGAGTGATTTCATGAATTTTTTTGAAGGCTCTGTGAAATTTTTTGGACTGTTTTTATCTATATCAAGTGTGAAATGCCCAATGCATTCGTCATTTACAAACATGGGAGCTATCATGGATATTTTTATAGGTTTCGCAGCTTTATCAAAAACCTCTTTAATATCTTGTGGTAAAACTATTTCATCGTACTTTTCGATGTCAACTATTTCAACATCTTTTGCAGGGTACATGTATTTTTTATCTAACTCCAGTTTTTTGAAAAGCTCCTCATCATGACCAACAGCCGCTACAAGTTTCCAGTGTTCATCCTCTACAATCCATATACTTCCAGTATCGGCTTCAGAAACATTGTCAACAGCAAAATATAGGAGATTTCTCAAAAATTCTTCCTCAGGTAGATCTTTTTCCCCATTTGGGCAATGAGTTCAATGAGTTTTTCAAGCTTTTCGATGGTTTTATCCAGTTCGCTCTGAGTCGTCTCAAGTTCTTCGGTAATTGCTAACAATTCTTGATTGGCGGCAGTGAGTGCTTCTTTTTCATTTGCCAATTCCTGTGTTCTAATATTTACAAGTTTTTTTAAGACGATTGTGAATAGTAAAAGGACAAAAGCCACTACCGCTGCCGAAATCAAAGAATACAGAAAGAATCGATTCAGTTTTACTACACCTGTTCCGAAGTACTTATCAATTGTCGAGTAGTAGGGAGAATTTTTGCTATTTTTCCAGCTTTCAAGATAACTGTCTATAGTATCAACAATATCTCTATCTATATCTTTCCTGAAAATAAACTTCAACTTTACAGGCGAAATCACAAGTCCTAGATTTTTAAGATTATATTTCTCAGTATACATCTGCCCAAAAATCCTGTTGACTATGCACGCATCTGCCTGTTTAGAGTACATCATCTCCATAAGCTGTGGATAATCACCTTCTACTTCGATAAATTCCACTTTTAGATCAAAATTTGTTGAAATTTCTTTGAAAGCAAGAAAATACACATCATCTTTTATGACTGCGATTGTTTTGTTCTCTAAGTCCCTTATATCTCTGATATTAGAGGAATTTCTAACATAAATTTCTCCCCAGTTGTAAAGCACAGTTTCTCTGTTGAAAGTTGCTCTTTCAGCACGTTGAGGTATTTCAGCCACGACCATAAAAGCATCAAGTTGACCTGAATAGATTTTTTCTAAACCTTCGGCAAAGACAAATTTTTCATATTTTAAATTCCAGTTTTCTTTTCTTGCTATATTCGATAGTAATTCAGGGAAGATCCCAGCAGCTTGACCATTTTTTTCATAACAAAAAGGGGGATTATCGTAGTATCCAACTTTCAATTCAATGGATAATCCTGTAATTGATATAGAGAATAACAAAACTAAAAAAATAGAAAGCCTGTATATCAATGAAATACTTAGCCTTTTTAAAATGAATTATCCCTCCCGAGAGAGGTAAAAATTCATTTTAAAATTTGTACTAATTCATCTAAATTATATCACGGGAAAATATTGCTTTGTTCAAATCAAATTTTTTGATATATTTAAGTATAGAATTGCTCTAAAATAGAACTTCAAGGAGGAATCAGGTGATGGAACCTTTCAAAGACTTACAAGGATTGATGGAAGAACTGAAAAAGGGAAACGTTATACTTGCGACAAAGGGGAAAAATGAACGTGCGAATGGAATGACGATCGGCTGGGGATTTTTTGGAATAATGTGGAGTGAGAGTTATTTCATTGCTGCTGTAAGACCAAGCAGGTTCACCTGGAGACTTCTTCACGATTCAAAGAGATTCACTCTTAACTTCTTGGATGAAAAGTACAGGAGTGCTCTGGATTATTTTGGCACTGCGAGTGGTTACGAGGAAGATAAATTCAAGAAAGGATTACTTACGCTTGAAACCTTGGAAGGTTTCACAGCGCCTATAAAAGAAGCTCATACATTGATCGAATGCAGAATCACACACGTCAACAATGTGGAACCTTTCATTTTACCCATGGAATACATAGACAATTTTTACGGTGACAATGCCTTTCACACACTGTTCTATGGAAAAATAGAGAAGATGCTGAAAAGATGAATCAGGTTAATGTGATCCATCTTTTGTTCGCTTCGATTATTTCGTCCAGCAGCTGTTTTGCCTGTTTCCCCTTCGGACCAAGGGGATGTATTAGTAATGCCTGTAAGGCTTTTTCCCTTGATGATTCTATGTGAGCTTCTATGGTGAGCCTTTCAAAGTTCTTAATGGTGTGTATCAGGCCTATAGTTAATTTCGATGCTTCACCTATAGTTATCGATGATGTGTTGTATTTTCTAACGAGAGTGGGGACCTCGAGAACATAATCGTTTGGAAGGTTCGTAACCGCTCCATTGTTTTTGACATTCAATATGTGAATCCTTTTGTTTCCAAGGTACAAGTCCCTTATCAACTCAACTGCAGCTGTTGAATACAGTGCTCCTCCTCTTTTACTCAATTGTTCTGGTTTTTCTTTCAAATCTTTGTTTTTATACAGTTCCAGCAATTCTTTCTCCAGTTTTTTGACAACTTCACCACGTGTTCCCTCACTTTTTTCAGCTTTTATCTCTTCCTCAAGCATCTCTGGTGTTGCGTAATAGTATCGCATGTACGGATTCAAAATCATCTTCAAAGATTTCAGCATTTCTGCATCTAAACCACCTGAAGGTATATTTTCGGGTTTATAAACTTCTTCAAGAACCTCTTGTGTTTTGTCTTCACCATCAATTTCAACTTTTTCTACCCAGGAGAGATGGTTTAAACCATAGTATTTCAAAAACACTTGATCTCTTGAAACACCGAATTTTTGTGCTATCGAGTTTATTATGTTTATAGGCACATTACACAGACCAATTGCCCTCTCGTATCCGAGATAGTTCAAAATGAATTCGCTTATCATTCCTGAAGGATTGGTGAAGTTTATAACGAAGGCTTTCGGTGCTATTCTTTCAATCAAATTGAGGTATTTTTCGATAACCGGGAATGCCCTGAGTGCACTCGAAAACCCACCAACTCCGGTTGTTTCCTGCCCTATCAATCCATATTTAAGAGGTATCTTCTCGTCCCTTATTCTTCCATCGATTCCACCCGGTCTGAACTGTTGAACGACAAAATCCGCATCCCACAAAGCCTTTTTCTCGTCGTAAGTCCAGATCAGTTTGAATGGTTTACCGGCCTTTTCAAGCATTCTGTCACATAATTCAGCTACCGTTTCGAATTTTTCACTTGCTTCTGGTATATCGAGCAGAAATACTACATCTATATTCAATTCTTTCGAATGTTTTATCAGACCTTCCATCAGTTCAGGAGTGTAGGTACTTCCACCACCGATGACGCATATTTTCACGATATTACCCCTTTCTTCTCAAATATTTCAAATATCCCTCGATTATAAAATTCTCAACGTCTTTCAATCCAAGATTCTCTGCAGCAAGCATCAAGGCTCCAACCACCGGATCGTGTTCGGGATATATAAGCTCAACCATGTATCTGCTTTTCAGAGCATTTTCCAGCATCTTAGTCAAAGATTTATATCTTGCCTTTAAAACAGAACCTTCAAGAACAAGTTTGAACGGCTCACCAGGTTCAAAAAGAGATTTGTAAAGGATATCGACAGTTATCAATATCTCTTTCGCGGCCTCCCAGACTATTTCAAGTGCAATTCCATCGAACTCCTCTGCTGATTCAAAAAGGACTTTTAAGATATCAACCGCCTTTTCGCGGATATCGTTTTTTCCCTGAAAATCATAGTACTCGTATTCTATCAAATCCAGTAAATCCGAAACATTGAATATACTTTTTATTTTGTCGTACAGAACAGTCGAGAAATCTCTTTCGTCTTTTCCCCTCTGTGCAACAGCGATAGCACGTGATGCAAGTGAATATCCACCAAGCCAGTCTCCTAAAAGACCCCAAAATCCCCCGAGTCTTTTCCATTCACCCTTTTTGTTCATTCCAAAGGCCACACTTCCGGTACCGAGTGTGACCAGAATTCCGGGTCCATCGATCGTTCCGGATTTCAACGCTATCCAGCCATCGTTGTGAAAGCCATAGGCTTTGAGATTGAGTTCTTTTAGAAAACCATCTATTATCTCAAAATCTCTCGGCCTGTCGGCACCGGCGATTCCAAAATAAACGAAATCTATGTCTGATATTTTCAAGTTCAACGGACGCACCAATTTATTTAAGAGCTCTTCAAAAACTTCTTTTGCCCTTTTGGTACCAATAGACTGAAAATTTGAGCCACCGACGTTCACAACATTCAAAACTTCAAATCTGTCATTCATCAGGGCGCCTTTTGTTTTCGTTCCACCGCCGTCTATTCCTGCAAATATCATGGATGAATCAACTCCCAATTTTCTTGTTACAATAAAATTATATTGGAAAGCACCCCATTTTTCCAAAAAATCGTATTCAATTTTTTGAATCTTTTGATTGATATGTCTGAGGAAGGTCTAAAAACTCAGTCTTTTTTCAGTTTGGAATATCTTTCGATGAAAGACTCAATCCTTTTTTTGTAGTCCGAAAGTTCTCTGGTGTAATTTCCAAGAACTTCAAGACCGTATTCAGTGATTTTGTATACCTTTTTTGCAGGGCCTGAAGTTTCTGTGTCCCAGTCCGTTGTCACAAGCCCCATATTTTCAAGTTGGGCAAGAAGCCTGTAGAGATTTCCCATCTGGCCTATTCCATTTATAAATATTCCAAATTCGGATAATTTATTTGCTATCTCATAACCATGAGATGGTTTTTCAGCAATGAGTAAAAGAACAAATGGTTCCATCCAGAATCCTCTTCTTCCTCCCTGCCTCCAAGGAGATCCAAATCTTGGCACATTAAAACCTCCTGTTCTTTGAAATAACGAGCAGGTGTGAGTCATAACCACCTGCTCGAAAGTATCTCAATGATGATATTTTTCCTTAACTGTATACTCGGAATCTACAAGTTTGCCAGAAATGTAATCTCTTACAATATCTTCTATTTTCCCTTGTGCACCTCTTATAACCTTTATTTTCAACTCGTTGAAAAATTCTATAGCCCTTCTTCCAATACCTCTGACTATTATAACTTCGGCTCCTTTACTTTTAACATATTGTGGTATCACACCGGGACCATGTTCTTCGTATGGATTGCGTTCAATTTCAATTGATTTGATATCGTTGTTCTCTACGTCTACAAAGGCAAAATATGGTGCGTGTCCAAAGTGTTCAGAGATGATTGAATCTTTTCCTTCATTTTCTAACACTGGTATAGCTATCTTCATTTTATCATCCTCCTGCTATTCCCCATATGGGGTGGTTTCAGTTTCTTTTTCGGACAACTTATCCTTGGGCATCAACGGACTTATTATTTCAAAGGCCTTTTTCGCCAGTTTATTTTTTGCTGAAAGCTCTTTTATATATTCAGGACTTGGAAATTTCAGTGCACCAGTTGGACATAAATTAGCACAAGTCTGACATGCAACCATGCAGTTGTATGGATGTGCCACCACAACCTTTCCGGATTTTTTATCAAAATCGAAAACTCTTCTTCCACAAGTTACAAAACATATCCCACAGGTAGCGCATTTATTGTAATCGATGGTCGGATACCACTCAATTTTTGTTCTTTCCATTCCCCACCAGGGCACTTTCGAAAGATCTTTTACTTCTCTATCCAAAGCATCTTTGCCAATTGTCGGAACATCTTTTGGTGTGGACATTTTAACACCTCCTATGTTTTTATCCCAATAAGCTTGTAGCACAATTTGTACGTTTCAGACTACGAACTCTATCAATTCAATGTCCACACCACCAACAATGGCAGATCTTTCTCATTTTATCACCTAATTCAGGATTTTTTTAAATCGGTAAAAAATGATTCCTTTATAATTGTATTTCTCAACGAAGTTTAAGATCTCCAAAAAGTTAGTGAACTAACACACCTTACAGAATTTGTGGCTTCCTGCTTCATCCCATGGTGACTCATAGACCAGAAGAATTTATCTTCCGTTCCGCCGCCAGTGCATGGCCCACAGGCTTAATCTCGGACAGTCCCTGCCCTACTGAAAGCATTACATAATTAGCTAAATTCTTAGCAGCATTTACGTCTCTATCATGATGTGCCCCGC
>JARRBB010000033.1 GCA_029981435.1 Thermotogaceae bacterium
AAGACTTTAAAGGCACAGATTACATATATGTTACTTGGAATGCAGTTAACAATTTTGATTGATACTCTTGTTTTACATCCTAAGCTGTTTAGGTTTATCTTACATTGGCCAGGGTGATTAAAAAATATCTCGTGTTAAAATTTAAATAGGAATGAATGATAGGCGGTGAAAAAATGAGAAGAATTTATCTCGATCATGGGGCAACTACTCCTGTTTTACCGGAAATCTTTGAAACGATGAAACCTTATTTTCTTGAAAAATTCGGAAATGCTTCAAGTTTGCATTTGTTTGGTGAAGAAGCAAAGAAAGCACTTGAAGCATCTCGACATAAAATTGCTGAAATAATAAACGCTGAACCTGAAGAAGTTTATTTCACTTCCGGAGGAACAGAAGCCGACAATACAGCAATAATTGGTGCTGCGTTTGCAAATTCAGAAAAAGGCAGGCATGTTATAACTTCACCGGTTGAACATTCAGCAGTACTTGAAAGTGTTGAATACCTCAAGAAAAATGGGTTCGATGTTGATTACGTGAAAGTTGATGAAAATGGCATTGTAGATTTAGAACATCTGAAAAAATTGATAAGAAAAGATACAATACTGATAAGTATAATGTGGGTAAACAATGAAACTGGCACTATTCAACCAATTAGCGAGATATCTAAAATAGCCCGTGAACATGGAATAATCCTACATTCTGATGCAGTTCAAGCACTTGGAAAATTAAAACTGGATGCGAGTTTGGTAGATATTCTTTCTGCTTCTGCTCATAAATTCTATGGACCTAAGGGCGTTGGCTTCATGTATCTAAAGAAGGGTTTAAAAGTCATTCCCACAATACTTGGTGGTGGTCATGAAAGAGGTATGAGAAGTGGAACAGAAAATGTATCAGGTGTTGTTGGGATGGCTAAGGCGTTAGAGATCTGTTATGAAGATTTTGAGCAAAAACATGATATGTTTAAAAAATGGAAAGGATGGATGATTGAAACCATATCTGAAATAGGGGATTACCATATAAATGGTGGAACAGAAAAAACATTGCCAACACATTTGAATGTATCATTCAAAGGGGTTAACGGTGAAGCTCTGATGTATTCTCTAAGTTTAAATGGTATAGCAGTTTCGACCGCATCTGCATGTTCTTCTCATCATAAAAGTGAAGTAGGTTCACATGTATTAAGAGCGATGAATCTGGATAAAGATGTAATAACAGGTGCCATAAGGATCGTTACAGGTCTTGATAATAAAGACGATGATATAAAAGAGTTTCTAAGAATATTAAAATCCGAAGTAAAAAGATTGAGAAATTTGGGGTGATACTATGGGCTATTCAGCGAAGTTCATGGAACATTTTTTGAATCCGAAAAACAGCAGAAAACCTGAAAAGTACAATTATTCCGGTAAAGCTGTCCATGAAGTTGATAGTGATGAAGTCGTTATATATATAAACATAAAGGAAGATACTATAGAAGAAGTAGGATATCAGGTTAAAGGGTGCCCAAGAGCAATTGCCGCTACAAGTGTTTTCAGTACTCTTATAAAAGGAAAGAATGTGAAAGATGCATTGAAAATATCTGAAAACGATATAAGGAGGGAACTGGAGCTTTACGATGAAAAATATACCTGTATTTCTATACCTGTAAAGGCATTTAAAAACGCTCTGGAGGCTTTGAAATAATGGATGAATTGAGAATACTTGTTACCAACGATGATGGGATAATGTCGCCTGGAATAGCTACGTTGGTGAACTATCTCAAAAAAATAACCAACGAAATAACTGTCGTTGCGCCTGACATAGAAAGAAGTGCAACGGGGCATGCAATAACTATTCGAACACCTTTATGGGTCAAAGAAGTCTCGGTTAACAAAGATTTTTTAGGATATGCTGTTAATGGGACACCGGCTGATTGCGTTAAGCTGGCTCTTCAGGCTTTAAAAAGAGGAAGCATAGATCTTGTTATAAGCGGTATAAACAATGGTGCCAATCTCGGAACAGATATTTTGTACTCTGGTACTGTTTCCGGTGCACTTGAAGGTGCTCTCATGGGTAAACCATCGATAGCTATTTCATGTGTGAACAGTAACAATCCTAACTTTGAAAGTGCTGCTGAATTTTTGATAAATTTTTTGAAGGTTTTTGATATAAAAAAACTTCCTGAATTTACAGCTTTGAATATCAATGTTCCATCAAGACCTTACAGTGAGTTGAAAGGGTGGAAAATTACCCGACAAAGTAAGAGGAGATACAACGATTATTTTGAGGCCCGAAAAGATCCGTTTGGTAATACCTATTATTGGATGCTTGGAGAAGTAATAGAAGATGATCCTTCAGACGATTCAGATTACATGGCAGTCAAAAATGGATATGTTTCCATAACACCAATAAGTGTGTTTTTGACTGACCAAAAACTTTTTGAAGAACTTAAGGAGGTTGAAAAAACTTGGCGTTGAGAATAAGGTTACTTGGTGACCCGATCTTGAGGCAAAAAGCCAAAAAGATAGAAATAATAGATGAGCCACTCAAAAATCTTGCAGAAGAGATGGCTGAAATAATGTACTCAGGTGATGGTGTTGGACTCGCTGCGCCACAAGTAGGTTTAAGCATAAGGTTAATAGTGGTAGATATTGGGGAAGGATGGAAAGCTTATGTAAATCCTGAGGTAATAGAAAAAAGTGATGAAATGGTTGTTGGAGAAGAAGGTTGTTTGTCAGTACCTGAAATTTTTGAAGAAGTTGCAAGACCAAAGTGGATAAAAATTAGATATCAAGACCTTGAAGGAAAATATCACGAAGAAATTAAAGAAAATTACGCTTCTCGGGTTTTTGCTCATGAAATAGATCATCTTGATGGAAAGCTTTTTATAGATTATCTAAGTCTTGCAAAAAGAAGGATTCTAATGCCCAAATTGAACGAGATAAGAAAAAGGTCAAAGGCGATGATAGCAAAATGAAAATAGTCTTCATGGGGACTCCAGAATATTCTGCAAAACATTTACAGGCAATTGTAGAAGCTGGTTTTAATGTTATTGGTGTATTCAGTCAACCTGATAAACCAGCAGGACGTGGTTTGAAACTCAAACCTACACCTGTGAAAGAGATTGCTAAGAAGTACAAATTACCTGTTTATCAGCCTGATAAGATAAGTACTGGGGAAGGCTGGAAAGCGTTAAAATCACTTAATCCTGATGTAATTATCGTTGTTTCATACGGAAAAATACTTAGAAAAAATGTGCTTGAGCTGCCAAAATTTGGTTGCTTCAATGTTCATCCTTCCCTACTGCCACGTTACAGGGGAACAACACCCATTCAAAGAGCCCTCGAAAATGGTGATGATATAACAGGTGTGACTATTTTTAAACTGGACGAGGGCGTTGATACTGGTCCAATCGCAATGCAAAGATCAATAAAGATAAGCCTTGATGATACTTATGGTAGTTTGAGTGAAAAACTGATTTCTCTCGGTTGTGAAATGCTTGTGGAATTTCTCGAAGAACTCTCTAAAGGTAAGATAGAGTTGAAACCTCAGAAAGGTGAGGCAACTTATTCACCCAAGATAACAAAAGAAGAACTTTTCATCGACTGGTCAATGTCTGGAGAAAAAATATTCAATAAAACGCGTGCTTTTGACCCCGAACCAGCTGTTAGATCTTATCTTAATGGAAGACTCTTTAAATTCTTTAGTGTAGCTTTGGAAGCAAGATCCAACGAATCACATTTGCCAGGCCAGATTGTAAATATCAGTAAAAATTCTGTAGCCATTGCTTGTGGAGACGGGAAAGATATAGTAAGTTTTAAAAAACTTCAACCATCTGGCAAAAAAATCATGAGTCCAACGGAATTGAAGAATGGAAGACTGATAAAAGAAGGGGATGTCTTTTCTTCAGAGAGTTAAAAGTTACATCTCTTCTTTGAAGACTTTCAAAGTATTCTGGTTTTCATTTTAACCTACCAATAAGTAATATCATAGAAAGATTTTACAAAATTAAAAGAGTTCTCAACCTAAAATTCCAGGTTGAGGGCTATAATTTTTTAGGCTTCCAAAAACTCCTTCATGTAGAAAGGTGTTCAAGTTTGAAAGAAAAAGTTAGAATTCTGGGAATAGATCCTGGTTATGAGATTGTTGGTTACTGCTTTATCGATGTTATCGCTAACTCAATAGAACTTGTAGAAGCAGGAGCAATTATAACAGAAAGAAGCGAAAAATTTTCAAAGCGACTTTTGAAAATTTACAATGAAATTTCTCATCTCATAGAAAAATATAAACCGGGTGAAATGGCAATAGAAACTCTGTATTTTTTCAAAAATTCAAAAACAGCCATAGAAGTTGGTGAAGCTCGAGGAGTAATACTGCTGGCTGCAACTATGAAAGAGCTTGATATTTTTGAATATACTCCTTACCAGGTGAAAATAGCTGTCAGTGGTTACGGAAAAGCAACCAAGAACCAAGTCCAGGACATGGTTAAGATACTTTTAGGACTTAAAGAAAAGCCCAAACCTGATGATGTAGCTGATGCCGCAGCTGTAGCAATATGCCATGCAAATAGTAGAAAAACATTGTTGTGGGGGAATGAAATTGATAATAGTTGAACCTGATATTAAAGATTTAAGAGCCCTTCTTAAAAACGTTGGAGGATTGAGTAATCTGAATATTCCAGAAGATTCGAAAATTCATAGAATTGAAATAAAAGATGATGAGATAACTCTTATAGTAGATAAACATCCTTCAAATTTTGAACCATTTCTTAAATGGTTAAAAAAATACTTTGGTATAGATGTCAAACTGTTAGTTTTTAATGGTGATAATAAATTCGTTGATTCGATTTCGGATTCTCCCGCATTGACAGTGATAAAAATGTGGAAAGATATATGCAGAGAAATAAATGGTTCTATTCCCTATTTCAATAGCTCCTTTAAACCCAAAATGAAGGATGAACGTACGATTGTTTTGGAAGTTTCGAATGGATTTCTTAAAGACCGCTTTGAAATGAAAAAAGAAATATTTTTGCAGAATATAAAAAAATTAGTGTCCGACCAGGTTGAAATAGTATTTGAAGTTGTTCCAATTGTTCCTGATGAGATTCAAGTTGATGATTATCAGAAAGATAAAAATGAATTGATTGAAAAAGATTCAAATATAACGAATTCCATCGATAACTCTCCTGAACTTCCTTTGGAAGTTCCATTAATTCCTACGGAACTTGTAGCTGAGAAAAAGGTGGAAGTTTGTGGTGAAATATTTAAAATAGAAAAGTTCAGAGATACTTACTATGTGAGTATTACAGATTTTAAAGATTCTATAACCTGTACTGTCAAAGAAAAGCAATTCGAGTCTGCCAAAGTTAATATAGGACATGGTGTTAGAGTATCAGGTGTGGTGTTTTATGATAGTTACCGTAAAGAACATTTAGTAAGAGTATCCAGAATCTCTAAAGTGGCACTGAAGAAAAGAATTGATTTATCAACTGAGAAAAGAATAGAGCTACACCTGCATACAAAAATGAGTGCCATGGACTCTGTTGTTGATGTAGATGAGTTGATAAAAACTCTCAAGTCCTGGGGGCACGAAGCGGTTGCTGTAACTGATCATGGTGTAACTCAGGCATTTCCGGAACTGTACGAAAAAGCAAAAGCCAATGGCATCAAACCTATATTTGGAATGGAAGGTTATCTGATCGATGACATTTCTTCACCAATAAACAACTTAAAGGAAGATGCAAGTATAGATGAAGTTGATTACGTTGTTTTCGATCTTGAAACTACGGGACTTGATCCATATAGCAGTGAAATAATTGAAATAGGAGCGGTTAAAATAAGAAAAGGCAAAGAGATTGGTGAATTTCACGCTTTGATAAAGCCTGAGGGTAAGATAAGTGAAGCAAGTTCTGAAATAACAGGTATAACTATGGAAGATCTCAAGGAACAACCATCATTGAATGAAGTACTTCCAGAATTCTTGGAGTTTGTTGGAGATTCGATTCTGGTAGCCCACAATGCGAATTTTGATTATAGGTTTATAAGACATTCGATAAGAAAACTGTTCGATCAAAAATGGGAACGCTGTTACATAGATACACTTGCTCTTTCGAAGGCTTTACTGGATATAAAAAGACATAATCTCGGAAGTGTAGCCGAAGAATTAAAACTGGGCGATTTCAGACATCACAGAGCCCTGGATGATGCGAGAATAACCTCCAAGATCTTTTTGGATTTTTTGAGAAGATTAAAAATACGCGGTATTGAAAACCTGTCACAGATCGCTACTCTACGGGGAGAAAGGAATTTCAGAAGCGAAGCAAGATTTCATATAACAATACTTGTTAAAAATAAAAAAGGCTTAAAAACTTTATATGAACTAGTTTCGAAATCTCACCTTGAATATTTTTATTCGGTTCCGAGAATCCCTAAAAGCCTTATTTCCAGCAAAAAAGAGGGATTATTACTTGGAACAGCTTGTATAAGTGGGGAACTTGCAAGTCAGTATCTTGGAGGTGCTTCTGTAAAAGAGCTTGAAGAAATAATAACTTTGTATGATTTCATAGAGGTAATGCCTCTTGATGTTATAAACGAAGAAGATGATAAGGTTAATCGTGATACATTAAAACAAATGTACAAAGATTTCTACAAATTTTCTAAGCGCTTTAATATACCGATGGTTATGACAGGAGATGTTCATTTCATAAATCCTGAAGATGCAAAAATCAGGGAAATATTGATGGCAGCGCAAGGAAGAACGGATTATATGCAGCCAGCTTTATATCTTAGGACTACTGAAGAAATGCTTGAAGCAGCTATGGAAATTTTTGAAGATGAGAAAGTAGCACGAGAAGTGGTGATAGAAAATCCAAGGAAAATTTTACAACAGATAGACGATATAATGCTTCTTGAGAAAAAATTGCATCCTCCAATAATAGAAGGTGCAGATGAGATCGTTAGAGAAAAAGCTTTGAGCAAGGCTAAAGAACTGTATGGAGATCCTTTACCTGAAATAGTTTCCAAACGATTGAATAAGGAATTAGACGAAATAATCGGTAATGGTTATGCGGTTTTGTATTTGATTGCTCAGAAACTTGTGGAGAAATCCAACAGTGATGGATATGTCGTTGGTTCGAGAGGTTCAGTCGGCTCCTCACTCGTAGCAACCTTACTTGGGATAACGGAAGTAAATCCGCTGCCACCTCATTATTATTGTCCGGAATGTAGTTACAGTGAGTTCATAACAGATGGTTCTTATGGTTCAGGATATGATCTTCCTAAAAAACTATGTCCTAAGTGTGGAAAACCTCTCAAATCCGATGGCCAGGATATACCTTTCGAAGTTTTCATGGGCTTCAAAGGTGAGAAGGTTCCAGATATAGATTTGAATTTTTCTGGTGAGTACCAGTCAACGGCTCACAAATTTATAGAAGAACTTTTTGGAAAAGATCACGTTTTCAGAGCAGGAACAATAAGTACTATAGCAAGTAGAACAGCTTATGGTTTTGTAAAAAAATACGAAGAAATGACAGAGAAAACCATAAGACCCACTGAAATTGATAGGTTAGTTAATAAAATAACTGGTGTAAAAAGAACGACTGGTCAGCACCCGGGTGGATTGATGATTGTTCCAAAAAATATGGATATACATGATTTTACACCTGTGCAATATCCTGCTAACGATAAGAATTCAGATACTATAACAACGCATTTTGACTATAACTCCATCCATGATGATCTGGTGAAACTTGATGCCCTTGGACATGATGATCCTACATTTATGAAAATGCTTGCTGATCTTACAGGTGTGGATCCGATGACGATAGATATGAACGATGAAAAAACTCTCTCAATTTTCTCATCAACTAAAGCTCTTGGTGTTAGACCTGAAGCCATTGATTCCAGGGTTGGTACTTTTGGTATACCAGAGTTTGGAACACAATTTGTAAGACAGATGCTTGAAGAAACAAAACCATCAACTTTTTCAGATCTTGTTAGAATATCAGGACTTTCACATGGAACAGATGTTTGGTTGAACAATGCACGTGATTTGATAATGTCGAGGCAGGCTACTTTGAAAGATGTCATAGCTTGTAGAGCTGATATAATGAATTATCTTATAAAGAAAGGAATAGACGAACTTCTGGCCTTTAAAATAATGGAAAATGTCAGAAAGGGTAAAGGATTGACAGAAGAAATGGAAAAAGAAATGGTAAAACATAAAGTGCCAAAATGGTTTATAGATTCCTGTAAAAAGATAAAGTATCTTTTTCCTAAAGCCCATGCTGTTGCCTATGTCAGTATGGCTTACAGAATAGCATACTTTAAAGTACATTATCCTCTTGAATTTTACGCTGCTTACTTTACCATAAAGGGTGATGAATTCAATCCTTCAATAGTATTAAAGGGGAAAAAAGCTATAAAAGAAAGGCTTGCCCAACTTGCTGCCACTCAAAGTAAAAGCGTCAAAGAGAAAGCGGAGGAAACAAATTTGTATCTTGCGCTCGAGATGATGGAAAGAGGTTATAATTTCCTTCCAATTGATTTGGATAAATCCGATGTTAAAGTATTTAAAATAGAAGAAAATTCTCTGAGAATACCATTGAACAAAATTCCAGGGCTTGGGGAAAAATCAGCAAGTGCCATAGTAGCAGCTCGAGAGAATAAAAAGTTCACTTCAATTGAAGATCTTCGTAAACGTTCCGGTATAACCCAGGCGAACGTTGAAGAAATGAAAAAGCTTGGTATGTTAAAAAAGCTTCCAGAATTCGATCAGATCCAGATGTTTTAGTGAGTGAACCATCGTGCTTTATGAGTGAACTATCACACCTTGCAGAAGGTATAGTTTTCTGCTTCATCCTATGACGACTCGTAGATCAGAAGAATTTTCCTTCCGTTCCGCCACCGAAGTATGATCCAAAAGCTTAAATTTGGGAAGTCCCTATTCTATTTTTTCTCACATCATAACATAGCTGGCTAAATTAGTCACCACACCACATCTGTAGCTCTATCGTGTTTTATCTCATACTCGAGACATACCGACTTTTTTATCTTCAGGTCTTTTCTGCCTTTTAGAAGATGTTCTCTTTGCAAAAGTATGGTAAATCAGCGCTTTTACAGATTTTGATAATTTTCTGATGATTGTACCACTATCCAAGGTTTTCTATTGCCAATTTATTATCAGAATAGTGTAAAATTTGCTAATCAATTAAGTAAATTATTAATTAATAAAAATATAACCATTTATAAAAGGCAAATTTGAATTACTTCCATTTTTAAAAACAAGTCTTGACACACAATTTTGAGTTGAATATAATATAGTCGGAAACTGTAGAAAGGATTTTCGGAGGTGGAAAAATGAGTGATAAAAAAGAATTTGTTGTCGGAATAGACCTCGGAACAACCAATTCCGTCATAGCCTGGGTTAAACCAGATAAAAGTGTAGAAGTTATACCAAATGCCGAAGGTTCAAGAACCACACCTTCAATAGTAGCTTTCACTAAAACAGGTGAAATTATAGTTGGAGAACCAGCGAAACGTCAGGCTATTCTTAATGCCGAGCGCACTATAAGATCGATCAAGAGAAAAATGGGGAGTAATTATAAAGTAAAGATCGATGATAAAGAGTATACACCACAGGAGATAAGCGCGTTCATACTGAAAAAGCTCAAAAAAGATGCTGAGGAGTATCTTGGTGGTATTATAAAAAGAGCGGTTATAACGGTTCCTGCATACTTTGAAGATGCTCAGAGGCAGGCTACCAAAGATGCTGGGAAAATAGCTGGTTTAGAAGTTATGAGGATAATAAACGAACCAACTGCTGCAGCTCTTGCTTATGGACTCGACAAAAAAGAGGAAGAGAAGGTTCTTGTATACGATCTCGGTGGTGGAACATTCGATGTTTCACTGCTTGAAGTTGGTGGAGGAGTTGTGCAGGTAATTGCCACAAGTGGCAACAACCATCTTGGTGGTGATGATTTTGATCAGAGAATCATAGATTGGCTTGCAGAGGAATTCAAAAAGGAACATGGTATAGATTTGAGAGAAGATAAGCAGGCACTGCAAAGACTTAAAGATGCGGCAGAAAGGGCAAAAATCGAATTATCGAGTAAACTTGAAACTGAGATAAGCTTACCATTTATAACTGCGGATGCAACTGGTCCAAAACATCTTGAAGCCAAACTGACCAGGGCAAAATTTGAATCCATGATTAGAGATCTTGTTGAGTCAACGAGAAAACCTATTGAAACGGTTTTGAGCGATGCAAAACTTTCACCACAGGACGTTGATGAAATCATCCTTGTTGGTGGTTCAACGAGGATACCTATGGTTCAGAATTTTCTGAAAGAAATATTCGGTAAAGAACCTAATAAAAGTGTCAACCCGGATGAAGCTGTTGCAATAGGTGCTGCAATTCAGGCTGCTATTCTTGCTGGAGAAATGGGGAAAGACGTTGTACTTGTAGATGTTACTCCTCTGTCACTTGGAGTGGAAGTAAAAGGTGGCCTTTTTGAAAAAATAATAGAAAGAAATTCTACGATTCCAACCAGAAAAAGTAAAATCTTCACCACAGCCGAAGATGGCCAAACAGAAGTTGAAGTGAGAGTATACCAAGGTGAAAGAGAAATAGCAAGATACAACAGATTCCTTGGAAGTTTCAGATTAACGGGTATTCCACCAGCACCGAGAGGAATTCCACAGATCGAGGTTACATTCGATATAGATTCTGATGGTATTGTGCACGTTTCTGCAAAAGATCTTGCAACTAACAAAGAACAATCAATGGTCGTCACAGGAAGACAATCACTTTCTGAAGACGAAATCAGAAGAATGGTAGAAGAAGCTCAAAAGTATGAGGAAGAAGACAAGAGAAAAAGACAGGAAATCGAGATGAAAAATGAAGCTGATAACCTTGTTTATTCCGTTGAAAAAACTCTCAGAGAGTACGGTGATAAAATTCCGGCAGATGTTAAAGGAAGGCTTGAAAGTCTTTCAAAAGATTTGAAAGATGCTTTAGAAGCGGATAACATCCAGAGAATAAAAATATTGATGGATGAATTGAAAACCGAAAGCCAGAAAATAGGACAATACCTGTACCAGAATGTTGCAGGACAAGCGGCAGCAGGTGGAACCACTCAGAGTACTACAGATAGTAAAAACGATGATGGTTCTGTTGATGCTGAATATGAAGATTTGAAATAAAAATTTCTGAAAGGAGGGGATAGTATGTTGCTCGAAAGAAGGAGAAGAGAATTTGATGACCTGTTCAGACCATTCAGAGATATTCAAAGAACTATAGACAGAATTTTCGATGAAACTTTTAGAAACCTTGGAAGAGAAGAATTCTTTGAAACAGCTTTTGTACCAGCTATGGATGTTTATGAGACTGACAATTCTATAAATCTTGAAATCGAACTTCCAGGATTGGATAAAAACGATATCAAAGTTAAAGTTGAAGGAAATGTTCTAACAGTATCCGGCGAAAAGAAAGCGGAACACGAAAAGAAAGACAGAAACTACAGAGTTGTGGAAAGAAGTTACGGCAAATTCGAAAGGAGCATCATGCTACCCGATACCGTAGATACGAATAAAATCAAAGCAAAGTTCGAGAAAGGGATTTTGAAAATAGAATTGCCTAAAAAAGAAGAAGCAAAGGAAAAGGTAGTGGATGTCGAAATAGAATAATAATGAAAAGGTGGGTTTGGGCGGGCTTTAAGCCCGCCCAAGTTTTTGTTGAAGGGAGGATGATCGAATGTTTAACTTTGAGGAATACACAGAAAAAACGCAACAAATCTTAATGTCAGTTCAAGATATACTTATGAGATTCAAGCAGAACCAACTCAGAAGTGAGCATATCCTTCTGGCAATATTGGAAAATTCTGAGAATTCAGCTATCGAGATTCTGAGAAAATTGAACGTTGATTTAAAAGAATTGAAAGACAGAACTCAAGACCTCGTTAGTGAGTATTCTGGCGCAATAGCTGACGGTACAGTCGCTCAGATATACATAACCCCTGAAGCACGTCATGTGCTGGAAGAAGCCAAAAAAGAACGTGACAGGATGCAGGATAAGAAAATAGGTACAGAACACATTTTAATCGGGATTTTGAAAGTAGAAGAATCTATGGCAGCACGTGTATTGATGAGATTTGGTGTTACGCTTGAAAAAATTTATTCAGCGATAGCCGAGCTCAGAAAATCTGGCGAAACACCGGAAGGAGATAATTTGAATTTTCTCAATAAGTTCACAATTGATCTTACAAAACTGGCAAAAGAAGGAAAATTATCACCGGTTATAGGACGTGAGGAGGAAATCAAGAGAATTATCCAGATTCTTGGAAGAAAGACGAAGAATAATCCAGTCCTGATTGGGGACCCTGGAGTTGGAAAAACGGCGATAGTAGAAGGACTTGCTCAAAGAATAGTGGAAGGTAAAATACCCGAATATATGAAGAACAAAAAGGTACTTTCGCTCGATATGGGAAGATTGATAGCTGGAACGAAATTTAGAGGGGAATTCGAAGAAAGATTAAAGGGTGTGATAGATGAAATTAAGAAAAGAGCAGGGGAAATTATACTTTTTATTGATGAGCTCCACACTGTTGTAGGTGCTGGAGCAGCAGAAGGTGCTATAGATGCTGCAAATATGATGAAACCGGCACTTGCAAGAGGCGAACTCCAATGTATTGGTGCAACAACTGTGGAAGAATACAGAAAACATATAGAAAAAGACAAAGCATTGGAAAGACGATTTCAACCAGTTTATGTTTCAGAGCCATCCATCGAACAATCCATAGAGATATTGAAAGGATTGAAAGAAGTATTCGAGAAGCATCATAAAGTAAGTATAACCGATAAAGCTATTGAAGCCGCTGTTAAATTATCCGCAAGATACATAACTGATAGATTCTTACCTGATAAGGCTATCGATCTTATTGACGAAGCAGCTTCAAAAGTTAGACTTGAACAATCTTACGTTCCATCGGAAATAATTGATTTAGAAAAGAAAATGGAAAAATTGGATGAAGAGATAAGTGAGCTTGTTACACTTGCAAAATATGAAGAAGCAGCAAACAAAAAAATGGAACTCGAGAAACTTAAGAGTGAATACAGTGAAAAATTGAATGAGTGGAAAAACAACGAAAAAAAGAAGCTCAAAATTGTTGATGAAAATATTGTTGCAGAGATAGTAGAGAAGTGGACTGGAATTCCTACAACCAAGATGTTTGAATCTGAGAGGGAAAAACTTAAGAATCTTGAAAATTACATACACGAAAAGTTTGCGAACCAGGAAAGAGCTGTGAACCTTATATCTCAAACTATAAGAAGGGCAAGAGCTGGATTGAAAAATCCGAAAAGACCTATGGGGACTTTCCTGTTCATAGGGCCGACAGGAGTTGGAAAAACAGAACTTGCAAAAAGGTTGGCAGAAGTACTGTTCGGCAGTGAAGAATCGCTTGTAAGAATAGATATGAGTGAATATATTGAAAAGCATGCAGTTTCGCGGCTAATTGGAGCACCTCCGGGTTATGTGGGATATGAAGAAGGAGGTCAGCTGACAGAAGCAGTTAGAAGAAGACCTTACAGTGTTATTTTACTTGATGAGATTGAAAAAGCTCATCCTGATGTTTTCAATATCTTACTTCAGATAATGGAAGACGGTAGATTAACGGATGGAAAAGGAAACACTGTAGATTTCAGAAATACGATAATAATAATGACAAGTAATATAGCTTCAGATTACATTTTGCAAACCATAGAAAGTGGTTCCAGTGATTATCTAAATGAGATGGTTGAAAATGAACTTAAGAAAATATTCAAACCCGAATTTCTTAACAGGATTGATGCGATAGTTAGTTTCAGACCTCTTGAACTTGAGGATGTGAAAAAGATCGTTAAAATTCTGATCGATGATCTGATGAAAAGACTTGAAGAAAATAAAATAAAGCTTGAAATAACAGAAGGAGCAGTTGAATATCTCGCTAAAAGAGGATACATTCCAACATACGGTGCACGTCCTCTTAGGAGAATTATAGAACAGGAAATTGAAGGTCCTTTATCTGAAATGATCATTGATGGACGTGTTAAGAATGGAATGAAAGTAGTCGTGGATTCTGACAATTATGGTATAAATATAGAAGTGGAAAAGGAAGAGAATGTTAAAATTTGAATTTTGAAAATGGTGAAATTGTGAGGCTCGATAGATTTTTAAGCAATTCAAAGATTGGAAGTAGAAGCCAGGTAAAAGCATTGATAAAATCTAAGAGAGTCAGGGTCAACAATATAGTGATTGTTGACCCTTCCTTTATTGTCAAACCTTGTGATGTTGTTGAGATAGACGGTGTTAGAGTGGATGGACACAGAGATGTTTATATAAAATTGTACAAACCTGTTGGATTTTTAAGTGCTTCTTTTGATGAAAAGCATAGAACAGTTTTTGAGCTGTTTGAACACGAATACAAGGATGAACTCTCTATAGCAGGAAGACTTGATAAAGACGCTGAAGGTTTGTTGATAATAACCAACGATGGGGAACTTTTACATCGAATAATTTCACCAAAATATTCTCTTCAAAAGGTTTATGAAGTTATTGTGGAAGGAATAATCGATAATTACAAATTGGAGAAACTTATGAAGGGATTTCAACTTGACGATGGTTATACTATAAAACCGATGGTCGTGTACGAACGTGAGAAGATCCTGGAAAACTACTATAGAATCAGATTGGGGCTGTTTGAAGGCAAATTTCATATAATAAAGAGAACGTTTAAGTCTCTTAGTTGTAGGGTAAAAAGTATAAAGAGATTGGCCATAGGTCCGGTGAAACTGGAAAAGGATATGAAACCTGGTGATTGGAAAGAATTATCTTATATAGAAATCAAAGCCCTGTTCGACGAGCTGAAGTTATCAATGGACGATAGGAGGTTTTCTTTTGGAGAAAATGAAAACTGAGCTTTTCGATTATTACCTTCCAGAGGAACTGATTGCTCAAAAACCTTTGGAAAATCGTCAAGAATCGAGATTGATGGTTATACACAGAGAAACCGGAAAACTTGAGCACAAAAAATTTTATCAAATAACTGAATATTTTGATGAAGGTGATCTTCTTGTAATAAACAACACTCGTGTTATACCGGCCAGACTAATTGGGAAAAAAACAACGGGAGCAAAAGTAGAATTTCTATTGCTTAATTTTTTGGGAGGAAATAGATGGCGGACGCTTGTAAAGCCTGGTGGGAAACTTAAAGTAGGTAATGTTGTTGTTTTTTCTGGTAATGATGAAAAACTTGAAGCAAAGATTGTAGAACATGAAAAAGATGGAACGCGCATTGTTGAGTTTTCAAATTCAGGAGAAGATTTATGGAAAACCATAGAAAGAATAGGAAATATACCATTACCACCATACATCAAATCTAAGATTGACGACCCCGAAAGGTATCAGACAGTTTATGCAAAAGAAAAAGGTTCGGTAGCAGCACCAACCGCTGGGTTACATTTTACAGATGAGTTGCTTCAAAAATTGCGGGATAAAGGTGTAAAAATCGCAGAAATAACTCTTCATGTTGGACTTGGTACTTTCAGACCTATAAAAAGTTCTAATGTTGAAGAACACGATATTCATGGTGAATGGTTCTATGTTCCTCGAAAAACAGTCAGACTCATCAAAGATACAAAGCTCTGGAATAAAAAGGTGTTTGCCGTTGGAACAACTGTTGTGAGAACACTCGAAACGATAGCAAGAATGAAAGAGGCGGAGGAATATTCTGGCTGGACAGAACTTTACATATATCCACCGTTTGAATTCAAAATAGTCGATGCTATGATAACGAATTTTCATCTTCCGAGATCTTCTCTTCTTGTTCTTGTCAGTGCTTTTGCTGGAAGAGAATTGATACTGAAAGCGTATAAAGAAGCAGTAAAAGAAAGATATCGATTTTTCAGTTTTGGTGACGCAACACTTATTTTATAAAAGAAGAGGTGAATGTGTTGAAAATAGTTGCCACAAATAAAAAGGCTCATACAGATTATGAAGTAATTGAAAAACTTGAAGCTGGAATGGTTTTAACAGGTCCAGAAGTGAAATCTCTTAGAGAAGGAAGAATAAACTTGAAAGATGCTTATTGCCGTTTCAAGGATGGAGAGCTATACCTCGTGAACGCGCACATAAGTCCTTATAAACATTCGAAATATGTTTCACTTGATCCAGAGCGTCCAAGGAAACTTCTCCTTCATAAAAGAGAATTAAAGCGTTTATTGGGTAAAGTCGCTGAAAAGGGGTTTACGATCGTTCCTCTGAAAGTCTATTTCAATACGAAGGGAATAGCGAAAGTTGAGATAGCCTTGGCTAAAGGTCGAAGAATATACGACAAAAGAGAAAAGATAGCTCAACGTGATCTTGAGAGGCGATTGAGAAGGGAGGAGAAGTATTATAACTAAGATAAAGAAAGTTATAGTTTACCTACCACTTAAACCTGATATCGCAAAAGAGTTAAATTTACCAGTTAAAATGCCTGTTCTTTTGGAAGATTATCAGACGATAAAAGATTTGAATAGATTACCTTTAGAGGTTATAATAAGAGGCCTTGAAGCACAGCTTGAAGTTACACCTGATGATGAATATTACCGTTCTTATTTGGTTTATGCTTATTACGAAGCATTTAAAAATTATCTTAAAAATAAAGAGCTTGAGAAAGCAGAAGAATTTTTGGAAAAAGCAGGAAAAATTTTGAAAGATCATCGATATCATTTTTATAAAGCTTTGTTATTTAAAGAAAAAGGCGATCTTGCAAATTCTGAAATAGAGTTAAAGAGCTCCATCAGATTAAAAGAGGATTTTTATCTTTCATATTATGAACTCGGAAATGTGCTTAAAGCAAAAGCAGAATACGAAGAAGCATTAAAAGCTTTTTCGAATGCTATTAAATACATGCCAGATTTTGTTTTACCGTATTTGAAGATCGCGGATATTTATATGGAAAAAGGAATACTATCATCTGCTAAAGTCTTTTTAGAGAAAATTTTAGAAATTGATCCAAATTTTTCAGAAGCACTATTGCGATTGGGTGTTCTTTATAATATTGAACAGAAATATCAAAAAGCGATAGACTATTTCAGAAAGGCTCTTGAAATTTCTACTGATAGCTGGGAGATTCGTTATAATCTCTCTTATTCATTATCACGAATCGGTAGGCATTTTGAAGCGATAGAAGAGTTGAAAAAAGTTTTAAAATCGGGAATAGATGAACCTTTCATTTACAACGAACTGGCCTTGCTTTATAAAAATATGGGTTTTTATGAAGAAGCTTTCGAGAATATAAGAACCACCATTGAAAAATCTGAAAATTGGGAATATCTTTTCAATGGCTCGAAAATAGCGATCCTACTCGGTAATTATCAAGATTCATTGGATTGGATAAAAAGATCTATTGAAGTTGCAGAAAATCAAAACCAGGAATTTCTGTCAAAATACTGGCTTTCAAGAATTTATATGGAATTTGATGATTTTGAAAATGCCCTGAATGTAATCAAAAGCCTTAAGGTAACTTCCTTCAAACTCCAGTTGATGGAAACTTTTCTCGAGAAGGCAAAAGTAGATTATCCTGATACATCAACCTTACTGGAAAATTTCTATGATATCCTTGAAATATTTACAGAAAACAATGATGTTGATCTGCTGACATTCTCTGAATTTGTTAAAGAAAGATTTTCACTTGACAAAAAAACTCTGGAAAATATAGAATATCTCCTCGAGAATCAGAGTGTAAAACTTTCTTCTGATTCAAAGGGAAGCTATGATATATTATCTCCCTTGCTTGATTTGATGTTTTTTTTAGGGCATAGATTTGCTGCCATAGAGAGAAATTTAACAAAAATTGTCGTAGCTTTTCACAATTCAAGTGAAAGCCTTGCCGCTGTTAGATTACTTGTAAGAATATATGAATACCTGTTCCTGGGTGGTCAGATACAAATTGTTGAGTTACTTGATGAGACTGTACCTGAACTTCAAGACCTTGACTGGAATTTTGCTCTCAAGCTTTCGACCCTTTCTAAACTTGAGGAAAGAGAAGAAATGCAATTGTTCTATGAACTACTGGAAAAAGATATTGTAGGCAGAGATTTATTTCAATTCATGAAATACCTGGTTGTTATTCTTGCACTGGATCCTGAGTTGGAAAATATAGAGTTAATTAAAAATAACGAAATAAAGGTTATTTTGCAAAAGATGAAGAAATTAAACAACTGGGCAAAGAATTTCTTATTACAATAGCTGGAGGGCTGATGAATGAAAATAGGAATATTTGGATTACCTCTTACAGGGAAAACAACGATATTTTCACTGCTGACCAATAAACCTTACGATAACGCTTACAAAAATGAAGCAGAAGAAAGAGTGGCTATTGTTCGAGATGAACGTGTTGATAAACTAACACAACTATACAAGCCTAAAAAAACGATTTATACTACGCTGAATTTCATTGATATCCCAAGCTATGATCCTCAGGCTGATAGAAAAGAAAAAAACAGAATATTACAAACCATCCAAAACGTTGACGCCTTGATACTCGTGGTAAGGGCTTTTAAGAGCCCATCTATTCCATGGCCAGAAAGAGCAGAAACTCCCTTGAAACAACTGGATTTATTGAGAACCGAAATGATAGTAAGAGATCTTGAGATAATCGAAAACAAATTGGAGCGTCTTGAAGAACAGTCGAAGAAGAAAAAACTTACGTCTGAAGAAAAAGCACTGGTTGCTTTGTTAAATAAACTGAAGGAAACTCTTGAAAATAATGAGTTTATAGCAAAAACGGAGTTGAGTGAACTTGAAAAGAAATTGGTAAGTCCTTTCGCGTTTTTTACCTTGAAACCTGTCGTTGTAGTCGTAAACATCGATGAAGAACAAATGAAATCTAATGATTATCCTATGAAAAAAGATCTCATTGAAATATGTCGGAGAGAAAATTTTGCTTATATGGAAATATGTGGAAAAATCGAAGCAGATTTAGTGGAAATAGAAAGCACAGATGAAAAAGAACTTTTCATGAAAGAATTCGGAATAGAAAAATCTGGCATTGACAGACTCTCAAAAGTTGTTTACGACCACGTTGGATTGATAACGTTTTTCACAGTTGGAGAAGATGAGGTTAGAGCATGGACAATAACGAAAGGAACTACTATGAAAAAAGCAGCAGGAAAGATTCATTCGGATCTTGAAAGAGGATTTATAAAAGCAGAGGTAATGAATTACGCAGATCTTATAAGATTTGGAAATGAAACAGAAGTTAAAAAGAATGGTTTATGGAGATTGGCAGGAAAAGATGAAATAGTGAAAGATGGCGATATACTAACTATAAGATCGAATGCTTGATTTTGGAAAAATGATAAAGAAAAATCCCGCTTTTGAGCGGGATTTTTCTTTTTATGGCGGAGGCGGTGGGACTCGAACCCACAAGGGGCATAGCCCCACCGATTTTCAAGACCGGCTCCTTAGCCAGTTCGGACACGCCTCCACTTAAAGTTTTCGCAAAGACAGGGATCTCTCTGGCGGAGGCGGTGGGACTCGAACCCACAAGGGTCAAAAGACCCACCGGTTTTCGAGACCGGCCCCTTAGCCAGTTCGGACACGCCTCCTCCCTGCCGCGTTAATAATTATACGATAGATGAAGATTTTTTTCAAGCATAGAAAAGTGAACTACCACACCTTACAGAAGGTGTAGCTTCCTGCTTCATCCCATGGTGACTCGTAGACCAGAAGAGTTTTCCTTCCGTTCCGCCGCCAGTGCATGGTCCACAGGCTTAAATTCGGACGGTCCCCGCCCTACTTTTTCTTGTATTAGAACATAATTGGCCAAATTAATCGCCGCGTTTATATCTCTATCATGTTCTCTTCCACATTCAGGACATACCCATCTTCTGGTATTCAAGTCCTTAACTTCTTCGTTTTTGTATCCACATACACTACATATCTGACTTGATGCATAGAATCTGTCTGCTTTGATCAATTCAATTCCATTTCTCTTAGCTTTGTAATTCAGTATCACTATGAGCTTGTTCCATGAATTCCAATGAATGTACTTTGAAAGTTTTTCATTTTTCAACATACCTTTGATGTTTAAATCTTCTACCACTATCTTGCCAGCTTGGTT
>JARRBB010000034.1 GCA_029981435.1 Thermotogaceae bacterium
CCATTACCTTCTTCATCATCATTACCCCCCTTATACACTTCTATCCTTAATAACACCAGCAAGACCTGTTAAACTGTTTCCATCTTTATCAAGTACACAGATAGCTACCTTTCCTTCATCTTTCTGTGCTACTTTAATCATTGAATCATTCAAAAACGCTCCAAACACCAATCCACCTATCAATCCAGCTACCAACGCAACTTTTCCCATTACCTTCTTCATTTTCCACACCCCCATGTTAGTTAATTATAATTTATTTAGAAAAACTCGAAAAATCAATATTCAGTTTCATTATAGTTAAATTAAGTGAATTTGTATACTAAGTTTATATATAAAATTCATTAGATATTAATATTCAAACTTTACTCGATTATAGCGCAAAAAATTTTTGATGTCAAATCTTTTTTCAAAAGCCCATGTTTCTTTTTTCAAGACACTTTCAGATACATCAGGAAGTAAAAAATCATATTTTCAATTAAATTATCGGTATAATCAAAAACAAACTTTAAAAAAAAATTATGATATGATAGAATATGATATGATAGAACCGGTAACAAGGATTAAGAAAGCGAAAAACTGGTGAAATCAAAAAGAGGTGGTTTTTTTGATTAAAGCAGTTAACTTAACTAAGAAATTTGGTGATTTTACAGCTGTTGATAATCTGAATCTTGATGTTTCACCGGGTCAAATTTTCGGATTTTTGGGTCCAAACGGTGCTGGTAAAACAACAACAATAAAGATGTTAACCGGTGTCTTAAAACCTACAAGTGGCAAAGTTTACATACTTGACCTGGACATGGAAAGCAAAGAAATTGAAATAAAAAAAAGAATTGGTGTCGTCAATGAAGAACCAAAGATATATTCTCATCTCAAAGGTTATGAATACCTGAAATTCATAATGGACATATTCCAAATGAACAATTCAGAGATAAAGAGAAGAATTCATGAGCTTTGTGAAGCATTCGGAGTCGATTATCTTGATAAATTCATATCTGATATGTCGCACGGTATGAAGCAAAAACTCGTGCTAATAAGTGTCTTGATGCGAAAGCCTGAAGTTATATTTCTCGATGAGCCAACAGTTGGGCTCGATGCAAAAAGTGCTAAAATCCTGAAAGAGCTTCTAAAAAAATATGCTGAGCAGGGAATTACAATTTTTTTAACAACGCATATTTTGGAAATCGCGGAGAAAATGTGTGAGAAAATAGCGATCATAAACAAAGGAAAAAAAATAGCGGAAGGTACCATGGGTGAACTAAAGAAAATGGGAAAATATGAAAACATGAACCTTGAAGAACTGTTTCTTGAGCTTACAGCATCTGAAGAAGATATTAAAAGTATCGTCGAACAGCTGTGAGGTGTATTATATGAAAGAGTTCTTTGTGCTGTTAAAATATGGAATAGCCTTTTTTCAAAGTTCACGCACCAAAAATAAAAGATTATTGTGGTCTTCTTATACAGTCCCAGCTCTTATGATTGGATTCATTTCTTTTTTCGTAACCCACGAAACTTTCGTTGCACTTTCCAGATACGATCCTTTCGCTCCAAAAATTTTTGTAAATTTCTGGACAACTTTGCTGTCGTTATTCTTTATAATAGGATTCGTCGGGCTTTCAATCAATTCGTTCACTCTGAATGAAGAGATTGAATTTTTGTTGAATTTACCTATCAGAAAAACAGTATTGTTAGCTTATCAGATCTTCGTTTCCACTCTAACCCAGCTTTTTGCACTTTTTCTGTACATAGGTGTCTATGTATCATTTGCAACTGTTTCGAACAATGTTTTTTTAAATTTAATGAAAGGCCTGCTGCAAATCGTATTCATGGTTTCCTTTGCGGCTTTTTTGACCATTTTAATTGGAAGAAAACTCAAAAGAACCTTCGTAAAACGTCTGGTAATGTTTATGAATATAGTAACACCTTTTCTGATATTCCTGCTCGTAGGAATAAATATGAATATTCCCGAAGCTCAGGGTAATGAACCCAGTATTTTGAAATACCTGTATTTTTCTTTCTCTGATTATAACTTTTTAACCTGGCCAATAAAAGATGGCGTTTTCCCATTTCTTTCTGCTTTGCTCTCCATATTTTTTATAGTTTCCTTCATCTGGCTGTCAAAAGATACTGAATTTTCTCAGACAGAATCAAAAACAAAAAAGAAGGTCAATTTGAAATTTTCAAGTAGTGGTAATCCAATCAAGGCTATTTATTTGAAGGATATTAAAACAGCTTTAAGAATAGACCAGTTCATATTTTTCATAATATATCCATTTGCATTTGGAATTTTCATGGCAGTAATAAATAATGATATTTTCACTGCCATATTTGGTTCCATGCCGATCATAATAATATATGTAGCACTGGAATCTGCTATACTAACAGCGAAAGAATACCTCTATATCGATACCGTTAGAACTTATCCTGTGAAATTCAAAAACATCTTATTGCCCAAGATAATAATACCTTCTGCTTTGAATCTTGTGATTTTATTTATAGAACTGATGATCTTTTATTTTCTAAAAGATCTGGGATTGAAGTTCTTCGTCTTTCTGCCAATCTCGTTTCTATTACTGGTAATGAATTCACTCATGGGTGCTTATCAAACGATCAAAAACCCACCGAAAACAGAAAACATAAACAGAGTCCTCAGTTTTGGCTCTATAATGCTTGTAGAAGGTATAACTCTTGGCTCTGTTTTTGCAATTATTTTCCCAATGATGAAGCTTTTAACAGATGGATTTGATTCGTCTCTTCAAAAATATTTGATAGGTTATCTTTTACCATTTTCAACTTTGGCTGCTTGTTTGATTTATTCAAGGTATCTCTATTCTAAATTAACCGGTCATGAATGATAATTTTTTCTTGACACAAACAGTGTTTTTGGATTATTATATAAAAAATTGATGTTACTGAGGTGACTTTATTTGAATTACCTGAAAACATTCGATTTCAACAGTTTTGAAAAAGAAATAATCGTGAAGAAAGCTAAACACAGCCGCCTGGTAATTTTTAAGGGCGGAGTGTGTTTTTGATAGATTAATTCCCTTAAAAATTACCGGGCTACCCAGAAAAGGTAGCCCGGTTTTTTTATACCATATTCGCGGAGGTGAGTATATGAAACTCGGCATAGTTGGTGCAACAGGTGAAGTAGGAAGAAAGATGCTTAAGGTTCTTGAAGAATACAAAGTTAAGGTTGACGAAATACGTTTATTTGCTTCTGAGAGATCTGCTGGAAAGGAAATGTTTTTCAACGGGCAAAAGCTGATAGTCGAAAAACTTTCTGAAGAAACTTTGAAGGAAGGATTTGACTACTTTTTATTTTCAGCAGGAGCTTCAGTTTCAAAAAAGTTTGCTCCCATCGCTGCAGAAAGTGGTGCAACGGTTATCGACAACTCATCTGCTTTCAGAATGGAACTTGATATCCCACTTGTCGTTCCAGAAATAAACGCTCACCTTTTAAAAGAATACAGAGGAATTGTTGCTAATCCTAACTGTTCAACCATTCAGATGGTCCTTGCACTTTACAAACTTCATGAACGTTATAAAATAAAAGAAATAGTTGTATCAACTTATCAATCGGTCTCTGGCGCCGGATATAAAGGAATAAACGAACTGTTAGAACAGGAAAACGGTTCAAAAGAATTCCAAATCTTTCCAAAGCAGATTCTGCACAACGTGATACCCTTCATAGGAAGCATAGAAGAAAATGGTTTCACTACAGAAGAGATGAAGATGATCAATGAGACACGTAAAATATTGAATGATCCTTCCATCAACGTTTTTCCAACAACTGTCAGAGTACCCGTGCTTTATGGTCATTCAGAAAGTGTTTTTGTTACATTTGAAAAAGAATATGAAAGTCTTGATGTCGTAAAGCAAACAATAGCTTCCGGTGAAAATGTAAAAGTGGTAGATGAAATAATCACTCCTATTGATGTAGAAGACAGTGATATCACATTCGTTTGTCGTGTAAGAGCGTTTGACACTAAAAGCGTTATGTTCTGGAATGTTGCCGATAACATAAGAGTTGGTGCTGCAACAAACGCTGTGAGGATTCTCGTTAAGCATTCGGCTATGAATGGAGTGATGTGAATGTTGAGATATTCTGCAAATGGAA
Organism: Thermotogaceae bacterium; assembly: GCA_029981435.1. Classification (GTDB taxonomy): domain Bacteria; phylum Thermotogota; class Thermotogae; order B21-G9; family HyVt-16; genus HyVt-16. The sequence goes on from JARRBB010000034.1 coordinate 4,118, forward strand.
ACTCGTTTGTCGTATTCAACCTTCTAGAGAAAAGTCTGAGTGATGAAGAAAAAGAAAAACTTGTACTGGAAAACGTTGGAGATGAAGATGGTGTATTGTTCGTAGAAAGAAAAAACCATCTATTTTCAATGGATTACTTTAACAGAGACGGGAAAAGAGCAAAGTTCTGTGGTAACGGTTCAAGGGCTTTTTTGAAGTATTTGTTCGACGAAGGATACATAAAAGAAGGCAAGGTTGATTTCTGGTCTTATGCAGGACTGCTGAGAGGTATCGTGAAGAATGATAAAGTATCCGTTGCAATGCCTGAAATCACTTTATTTCAGAAAACTTCCTTTGATAATTATGAGGGTCACCTTGTGGTTGTTGGAGTTCCTCATTTTGTAGTACAGGTTGAGAATGTAGAAGAGTTTGATGTTGAAAAGATAGGTCGTTATTTACGCCAGCTCTCCGATGCGAACGTGAATTTTTTCGAGGAAGTTTCCAGAGGTTACCTGAAAATCAGAACGTATGAAAGGGGAGTGGAAAGAGAAACAAAAGCCTGTGGTTCTGGTGCCACCGCTACTTTTGCGGTTTATCGTGAAAAAACAGGGGTAAGTGAAGCTATTCTTCAAGCGCCTGGTGGTCAATTGAGACTTTACTTATCTGATGGAAAAATATTTCTGGAGGGGAGTGTTGAAAGATGTTCAGAGGGGTAGGAACTGCTATCGTCACGCCTTTTAAAAATGGTGAGATCGATTATTTAGCGTATGAAAAACTTGTCAAGTTCCAGCTTGAAAATGAGGTTGATGCCTTGATAGTACTTGGAACAACAGGTGAGGCTCCTACTGTAAACGATACTGAAAGAGAGAAGCTGGTTTCCAGAACTCTCGAACTTGTTAACAACAGAGTACCGGTGATAGTTGGAGCAGGTACAAACAGTACCGAAAAGACTGTTCAGCTTGTAAAACAATCCGAAAAACTTGGTGTAGATGGTGTACTTATAGTAACGCCATACTACAACAAACCCACTCAAAATGGTCTTTACGAACATTACAAGTACATTTCTGAAAGAACAAACCTGAAAATAATCGTGTACAACGTACCGGGAAGAACAGGTGTCAGCATCAATCCGGAAACAATGGTCAGACTCGTAGAAGATTGTCAGAACATAGCGGGACTGAAAGAGGCGGCTCCCAATATGAACCAGATAGACATGATGATAAAGCTCACAAAAGCTGCGAGGAGAGATTTTATGGTATATTCTGGAAACGATGATCTGGCATTTCATCTCATGTGTAGTGGTGGTGATGGCGTTATCTCTGTTGCATCGAATATTATTCCAAAAGAAATGGTTCATATGTGTAGAGCGGTATTTTCCAGTAATTTAAGCGCGGCAAGTAAAATTCATCACAGATATTTTGAATTGATGAAAGCCCTTTTCATAGAAACTAACCCGATACCTGTCAAAACTGCACTATGGTTTATGGGATACATAGAAAACGAATTCAGACTTCCGCTTGTCAGAGCAACAGAGACAACCGTTAAGAAACTCAAGGATGTTCTTCAGGAGTGTGGGTTGATATGAACTATGCGATGGTTGGATACAGTGGAAAAATGGGAAAGGAAATCACCGAAACTTTTTCTGAGGCAGGACACAGGCTGGTTGTGAAGGCAGATGAAAATGGAATAGAAGAATTCGGAACACCGGAGGTTGTTATAGATTTTTCAAGGCCTGAAGCTTTAAAAACCACTATCGAATTGTGCAAAAAGTATTCCGCAGGCCTTGTAATAGGCACAACAGCCTTGAAAGAAGAAGATTTTGAAGCTTTAAGAGAGCTTTCAAAGACCGTTCCAGTTGTTCAATCTTTCAATTTTTCGATAGGCATAAATGTAATGCTCAAGATACTTCCGGAACTTTCAAATCTTCTAAAAGATTGGGATGCGGAGATAATAGAAACCCATCACAGATTCAAAAAAGATGCTCCATCTGGAACTGCCATACTCTTGAAAAATTCTCTGAACAAAGATGTTCCAACCCATTCAGTAAGGATAGGTGGAATACCAGGGGATCACGTCGTGATATTTGGAAACCTTGGTGAAACCATAGAAATCAAACATCACGCAATATCAAGAAAAGTCTTCGCAATAGGTGCGCTCAGAGCTGCTGAATTCATTCTTAAAAATAAAAAACCTGGATTCTACACATTTTCTCAGATATTAGAAGGAGGGATTTAAAGTGGATTCAATGAAGATAATAGAACTGATAGCCAAATCAAAGAAAAAAACGCCTGCGATAGCATACATAAAAGGCAATTTGAAAGAAGTTAATTTCAGCGATATAAGATTTTTTGGCGATGAAAACTTCGGAATATTGATCGACGACTACGAGAAAATCAGGAGAACTCTGGATGAAAACAAGGAATACATAGAGGATTCATACGTCGAAATAAAGGCGAGAAATTCCGCTCTACCACTTGCCGATCTTTCAAAATACAATGCACGAATAGAACCAGGAGCGATCATTCGTGATATGGTAGAGATAGGCGCCGGAGCGGTGATAATGATGGGAGCGGTTGTAAATATAGGAGCAGTTATTGGTGAAAAAACCATGATAGATATGAACGTTGTTGTAGGTGGTAGGGCAATCATTGGTAAAAACTGTCATATAGGTGCCGGAGCAGTGATAGCAGGTGTAATAGAGCCACCGAGTGCCACTCCGGTTGTCATAGAAGACGATGTGCTTGTGGGAGCAAATGCAGTGATACTCGAAGGGGTGCGTGTTGGAAAAGGTGCCATAGTTGCGGCTGGGGCGGTTGTCACCAAGGACGTACCACCATATTCCGTGGTTGCAGGAATACCTGCAAAAATGATCAAACAGGTTGACGAAAAAACACGCGAAAAAACGAAGATAGTGGAGGAACTGAGAAGTCTTGAGGGAGATGATAAATAGATGGAAATAGTTGTACAAAAATACGGTGGTAGCTCTGTAAAAGACCCCGATAGAATCAAAAATGTTGCCAATCGCATCAAACTAAGAGTGAAAGAAGGACTAAAATTGATAGTAGTGGTTTCGGCCATGGGAAAAACAACGGACAATCTTACAAAATTAGCCAGAGAGATTTCACCTGACCCGGATCCGCGGGAACTCGACATGCTTCTTTCCACAGGAGAACAGATTTCTGCAGCGCTCCTTGCGATGGCTTTGAAAGATATGGGAGTTAAAGCGATATCTTTCAATGCACTCCAGCTGAATATATCGACAACTCCTGAACACAACTCTGCAAGAATAGTAGATATAAACACCGATATGATCTTCGAAAAATTCTCATACTACGATGTAATAGTGATAACAGGTTTTCAGGGAATCAATCAAAGAGGTGATATAACAACGCTCGGAAGAGGTGGTTCGGACACTTCGGCGGTTGCATTGGCTGCCAAACTTAACGTCCCTTGTGAAATATACAGTGATGTTGATGGAATTTACACATGTGATCCAAGACTACATCCAGAAGCAAAAAAGCACTTCTATATAACCTACGATGAAATCTTGGAAATGGCTGCTTTAGGTGCTAAAGTGCTTCACTCGCGTGCAGTTGAAATTGCCAAAAAGTACAAAGTTCAGCTGTACTGTGCTTCATCTTTTACAGACGAGGAGGGAACGCGCGTGGTTGATGAATTACCAGAATGGCTCGAAAAACCACTGGTTTCTGGTGCAGCAATAAGTGAGAATCAAATGAAAATAACTGTATTCAACGTACCCAGAGATGAAAACCTCTTAGCAAGAATATTTAAAAAACTTTCTGAAAATAATCTGAATGTGGATATGATATCCATGGTTCCAACTGGAGACAAAATGGCATTGTCTTTTACCATTCTCGAAACACATAAAAAGAACATAGAGGAAATACTCAGAGAATCCCTTAACGAATTCGAAGATTTCAATATCTCTTATGATGGTGAATACTCAAAAATATCGGTTGTTGGAGTTGGAATGCGCTCAAGTCCTGGGGTTGCATACAGGTTTTTCGAAGCTGTTGCAAGAGCAGGTGCAAAACCAGAACTGGTGACAACTTCCGAAATAAAAATGTCGTGTTTGATCCCAAAAGAGAAGGCAAACGATGTTTTGAAGGAAATAGTTAAAGAATTCAATCTGTGAGGTGTTAATATTGAGCGAATATCTTTCAAAGGTTTATAATCCCTTTCCAGTTGAAGTTCAAGAAGCTCTTGGAGTTTACATATTTACAAAAAGTGGCGAGAGATATTTTGATACCTTTTCCGGTATAGGTGTTTTAGCGTTTGGGCATTCTGATCCGGATATAAAAAATGCAATAATAGAGAAAGTTAAAAGACATGCCCACATATCGAATTTTTTCATTGATGAAAATGCTCCGAAAGTAGCGCAAAAACTTGTTGAAAAAACAAAACGAAATAAAGGAAAGGTCTTCTTTGCCAATTCTGGTGCTGAAGCCAATGAAGCGGCAATAAAAGCGGTTAAAAAACTGAAAAAAGGTTTACTGGTTTCTTTTGTGAAAAATTTTCATGGTAGAACAATTGGAGCGCTATCAATCACCGGCTTTCCAAGATTGAGAGAACCCTTTGTTCCTTTACTTGGCGATGTTGTATTCCTGCCACACAACGATGTAAATACCTTTAAAAACTTCATGGAAAATGAACAAAGGGAAATCGCTGCAGTTTTTGTTGAATGTATCCATGGTAGCGGTGGGTTGAACGTTATAGATGCAGAACTCGTAGAGTTGATAAATGAATACAAGAATAAGAAAAATTATTTGATAGTTGCCGATGAGGTTCAGGCCGGTCTTGGAAGAACAGGAGAATTCTTTGCCTTTCAAAACTTTTCACTCAAACCTGATATAGTCACAGTTGCCAAATCGCTTGGAGGTGGTTTACCACTTGGTGCCGCAATATTTCTGGACGAAGTTTCAGATGTTTTCTCACCCGGCGATCATGGTTCAACATTCGCTCCTAATCCAGTCGCACTTGCAGCAGCTTCGGTTGTACTCGATAAAATCGATGAAAGTTTGTTGAAAGAAGTGAAAGAAAAAGGTAACTACATCAAAAAAAAGCTTCAAGAACTCAACAAAAAGATTGTAGAAATAAGAGGCCTTGGACTCATGATAGGTGTAAAAGTCAATGTTGATGGCCAAAAATTGCGTCAGAAGGCGTTTGAAAACGGATTGCTTTTGAACGTTCTTTCTGAAAATGTAGTCAGATTTTTACCACCACTGAATATTTCTTATTCAGAGATAGAAGAAATGCTGGAACTTTTCAACAAATCACTTATGGAGGTAGAATGATTTGAATGCAATAGAGCTCAGACATGAGCTTCATATGTTTCCAGAACTATCGTATCAGGAATACAGAACGCAGAAAACATTGAAAAAGTGGATAGCAGAACTCGGATACAGAAGAATTCATGAAGTTTCAACGGGACTCGTAATAGAACAGAGTGACTTTGAAGAAGATGATTACATACTTTTTAGAGCCGATATGGACGCACTTCCTATCAAAGAGGAAACGGGCTGGGAGTTTGCTTCCAAGAATTCAAATATGCACGCGTGTGGCCATGATTTTCACATGGCCACACTTTTTGATTTGATGAAAAAAATCATCGATAGAAAAGTCAAGGGAAACTTTCTGTTTGTCTTTCAACCAGCTGAAGAAACAGGTGGTGGTGCTTTAAAAATAATAGATTTTTTACAAAATAAAAATTACAGGATAAAAGCAGCGATCGCACTCCACGTAACGGACGAATATCCTCAAGGAGTCATCGCATCAAAGATAGGGAAACTTTTTTCTTCATCATGTGAAGTGGATGTTTTATTCAAAGGTAAAGCAGTTCATGCAGCCTTCCATCATCTTGGAAAAGATTCAATAAAAGCAGCCGTTGATTTTTTGATAGAAATCTATGATCTGGATCTGAAAAAGGGAAATCTTGTGTGGTTTGGAAAAATAAACGGTGGAAACGCAAGAAATATAGTGGCTGATAGAGTTTTGCTTGAAGGTACCATAAGGTCTCCTGAGATAGAAAAAACTGAGGAAATAGTAGACATAATAAGAGCGATTTCAAAAAATATAGAAAAACTGTCAGGTGTTGAAATAGAAATAAAGAAAGGCAGTATTTACAGACAGGTTGAAGTCGATGAGAATCTGTTCAAAGTCCTCAAAAATACTGCTGAAGATTTAAATTTGACTTTCATGGAATGCGAAACAAAATTAACAGGTGAAGATTTTGGATACTTTTCAGAGAAGTATCCTTCTCTGATGTTCTGGTTTGGTACAAAAAAAGAACAGTCACATGGACTGCACAATCCCAAGTTTTTGCCTTCCGATGAGCTTATCGATACAGCATCTGAAGTGTTTTACAAACTTCTTACGAAATTGAGGAGTAGGATTGAATAAAGCAGAAGAATAACTTGAGAAAATAAGCTCTATAGAAAGGGTGAGTGTTTTGAAAAAATTTTTGATAGTTTTACTGATTTTTGTTCTATTTCTTTCAACTGGTGTTTTTTCCTGGAACAAAACGATATATACCCATGTCATGAACATTGTTCTTGCATCGTTGCCAGAAGAATTATCGACTGTTTTCAGTAACCAAGAAGTTAAGCAGATGATAAATGAATTTTTAGCCTGGAATGATGATTTTGGTTCGAAAGATCATCTTAAAAATCCTATACATTTCTTCAGTACGGAATCCTATGGAAATTCTCCTGAGGCAATCAAAGAAAATCTATCAGCCTATTTATCAGGTAAGAAAAGTTTTGATGATGACAAAGGAATGTTACTACCAGTTGTTATGAGATATGCAAAGGCAACTTTGGATCTTGCCCAAACCAATCAGAATTCCTTTCCGAGAATGTTGGGATTACTTGTACACTTTTTGACAGACCTGAATTCTCCACTACATGTAACAAAATATGTAGACGGAAAAACGAAATCCCAAAGCGGTGTTCACTTTGTTTGGGAAGATATTACATCAAAAAAACTTTCAGAATTGAGCATTAGCCCTGTGGTCCCAGAAGAGATAGAAGACCTTGAAGGTTATATTCTGAACGCACTTGTGAAATCCTGGCAACTGTCAGAAAAGTTCTTCGAAATAGAGAATGAGGTTTCTTCACAAAGTGGTGGAAGAAAATCTGGTAATTATTCGGAGTTGTTGTTTGAAAGAACAAAAGATATCGTTCAATCTCAATTGCAGAATGCTGTAAAGATGATTTCAGACATAATCTACACCGCCTACGAAAGAGCTAAAAATCCCGATCTTCCAGCTTACAACATCTCCATAATCAAAGTTTATCACTGGAGTGATGATAGATACGTGATTATAAAAAATCTTGGAAAAAGTGGCTGGAATCTTAAAAACTGGAGACTGTACAGTTATTACAGTACAAGTGGAACGGCATCGAACTATTATGAATTTTTGAAAACAATACTCAGCCCTGACGAAGAAATAAGAATTCACTCCGGACCAAGGGCTTCACGATCCAACAGAGCAAAAACTATCTTCTGGTCTCTGAAAAGAATCTGGGGAGATCACGCAGAGGCACTTTTAATGGATGATAATAAGAACATAGTGGATCTTTACGTTTACTGAGTTTCCACATCAGAATAAAAAGCCAGGGTGATATTCACCCTGGCTTTTTTCATAACGTTTATTTCATTTCTTTAGTTTGAAAGTTTTAAATTCGAATGGTTTGAAAACAATTTCTTTATTTGCATCAATTTTACCGATTGTATCCTCAAGCAGATTCAGAAGTTCTACATCGACCCTGAATTTGAGTTTTGCCCTTTTTCCAGATGGTTCGTAGAATCTTAAAACCACATCATCGGTATCTTCTGCTTTTTTAAGAGCGCTCATGACAACATCCTCAAAAAAACTGACCTTCTCCTTGAGGGTTTTTGCAAAGTCTTTCAGTTTCCCCTTTGAAACAAGCATCCCGGTGTTTAAAAGGATTGCATGCTTTATGGTATCCAGTTTCCAGTCTTTTGAATGCGGTAATATCGAGAAAGTTAAGTGATGTTCTCCTTCGTCAGAGAAAAAGTCCGGTGCGACCGCTCCTCTAACTATTGATAGACCTATTGTTGAATTCTCAACTGAACAACCGTATTTTGAATCGTTCAAAACGCTTACTCCGAAGTCTTCTTCACTTATATCGAGCCATCTGTGATACGGAACTTCGAATTTGGCCATTTCATAGGATGTGTTTCTTGTTGTCTTCCTTTTAATGTTTCCAAAGGCAATTTCGTAAGTTGCTTCTCTTGAAAGCACATCAACAGGTAATTCAAGTTTCAAAAGGTATCTTCTTGTATGCCAGTCAATGTCAAAGTGAACATCGATCAAAGATGTTGCTTTATAAATTCGCACTATCTGGTTTATAGAAGAACCTTCGAATTCGTATTTCAGAGATATGGAAGCCGTCGCTGGACCTGCATCCAATAACTCAACTTCTTTTGGAACAAGATACACTTTTTTCTCACTGTCGGGTGCTATTTCCCATCCATCAAAATTTGGTGGAATGTCTCTGAGAGCAACAAGGCGCATTCCAGTTTCTTTGAACAGTTCTCTGTCAAATTCTTTACTCTTTATCATAACTCCACCATCATCTTTTACTTCGACTTTTATCATCGAATTTTCAAGTGATTTTGTATTTGTTGAGATATCGGTATTTGCATTTGAAATTTCTCCACTGTATTCGAAGACATTACTGCTGAATGCATCTATTGTTGAAGTTGTAACAGCATACGTTCTGCCATCTTTACTATTTTGAACAAACAGCCGATTATCATAATTTCCTTCTTTCAGGTCCACGTTCCTCAATATCACTGGAAGATTGAGATTTGTAGGATTGAAAATACTCACATTGTTTTCAGTTTTTTCAGTGAACTTCTCCATTTTTTGCTTTATCAATTCATCAAGTTCTTTTCTCGATTCTTCGAGCATTTCTCCAAACTCCCTGTAAACTTCTGCAATAGAAGAACCTGGAAGAACATCATGAAAGTGCGATTTTAGAAGTCTATCCCAAGCTCTGTCAATAACGTCAACAGGATAGTCTCCACCATTCATGAAATCGAGGGTAGAAATAACCTCTGCCAAATAGAGTTTGTTTTCCATCAAACGGTTATATTTCTTTATTATAGACTGATTGGTGTAGGTTCCTCTATGAAATTCAAGATAAAGCTCATCCTCCCAGACAGGCAGATTCTCAAGCTTTGCTTCTTCAAAAATATCGTGGAATTTCTTTATTTCAACCTCGGGAACACCAGGAAGTTTTTTATACTCTTTGTAAATATCCATCATTTCGTCCGTCGGTCCTCCGCCTCCATCACCAAATCCAAAGGTCAACAACCTGAATGGAACAAGACATTTGTTATCGATATGCTCATCGAGGTGAGCTTTTATATCGGCTGGTGTCAATGGAGAATTGTAACCGTTTTTACCCATATAAAGATGAACTATTACTTCTGAGCCATCGATACCTCGCCAGGTGAACCAGGAATACGGAAAGTCGTTTTTGTCATTCCAACCTATTTTAGTTGTTACAAAATAATCTATCCCAGCCTGTTTCATTATTTGAGGCAAAGCCCATGTAAAACCGAAAGCATCGGGTAAAAATCCAACTTTACATCTTTGGCGGAATTCTCTTTCAAAGAACTTCTGACCCTTTAAAAACTGTCTGACAAGCGATTCACCAGATGTTGCGTTTGAATCGAATTCGACAACACTTCCACCTATGAGCTCCCATTTTCCCTCTTTAACCTTTTCTTTAACCTTTTCGAACATCTCAGGTGAAAGTTTTTTCAAATCATCGTAGTACGCACTCGAGGACTGGAGAAATCTAAAGTCTTCATATTTTTCCATCATTCTGAGTGAATTTGCAAAAGTTCTTATGAATTTTCTCATAGTTTCTTTCAAAGGCCATAACCACGCATAATCTATGTGAGCATGTCCCATGGCGTATATTTTTATCGGTGGTTTGTATTTTCTGGCTATTTCTTCCATTTCCTTCATCAAAAACTCTGCAGCCTCTATTATCGATCTTTTCACATCGGGATCGAGCTCTTGGACTCCTTCTGGTTTAAATTGAAGTGGAACATATGCCTGTGCTAGATTAGCCAGAGTCGGGTCATACATGATCCTCTTTAAATACTCCTGAGTAGAAGATGGTATCTTCAACAAACCGAGAGCTTTTTCAAAAGAGTTATAAATCATTTCTTGAAGATATTCATCCACAACATCAAAAAGCTCAACAACAAGATCGAACCTTCTGAAACTTTTCAGAATGTCTCTATCAAATACCACCAAATAAGCCCTTTCAAGCCTTGGTTCCAAATTGCTCTGACCGAACAGACCTTTTGGCACACTTTCAATTTCGATGTCATGTTCGCTTCCATCGCAGAATTTAGTAATGTCAAGGAATCTATGATGTGGATTGATTTCCCCAAAAGGTTTACCATCAATTTTTACCAGCGATTCCCCACCTGTCCATACGTCCATGCAGACCATTGAACTTCCATCAGTTTTGTCGAGTTTCAAAGTAGTTTTGAAAGTCACAGGAAAAACTTTCGGGTCCCATCTGTAACCAATCTGAACTTTTTCTTCTTTTTCCCCATTTGTAAATATCCAGTCTTTTATAACCTCACTCTTTTTGACGCTTAAACTGAATAACTCACTCGCCTGTCTTTTTAACCTTTGATAAGTAAAGCTTTTACCACCAAAAGCATTTTTAGAAAATTTACTTGTGTAATACATAAAGTTTCCCCCTCAACCTATTATAATTATCATTGAATATAATAACATCAAAAAGTTTGTATTACCAAATAACAATTTCGAACAATAGCTAAAAATTTTTCCAGCAACGCTATTGTAAAAACATTGAAAAGAGATATGAATTTATTTTTGATATAATTGATCCGCTCGAAAACTATCTGAAAATAGGAGGAACTGAAATGGAATCGAAGTTACTCAGTAAAGAGAAAAATGTAGAAACGGTAAAGTATCTTTTCGATCAGGATGAGATCAAAGAAGAAGAAAGAAAAGTAATTCAAAGCCTTAAACAAAGAGCTGATATTCCTGGATTCAGAAAAGGAAAAGTTCCTGAAAATATTCTTAGGGCACGTTTGGGGGAAGAATACATAAGATATTCAATAGCCGAAAAATTTATCGATAAAGTGGCGCAAGAGATTGTGAAAGAAAAAGGTAATGAACTTTTACTGAATCCTTTTGTTCTGGATTACAAGTTTGAAAACGAGGGATTAGAAATAGAGTTTGAAATTCATTATAAACCAGAAACAACTCTTCCAGATTACAAAAAATTTAAACTGGAAATACCCAAGCCTGAAACTGACAATTTCGAAAAGTATGTGGAAAGCAGATTAAACGAACTTAGAGAAAATAACGTTGTCTTAGAACCCAAAGAAGGCAAGATAGAACTTGGAGACCTTGTCAAACTTAATTACAAAGTACTGAGCGAAGATGGGAAAGAGATCTACAAAAGCCAGACTATGGACATAATAGTCAGAGAGGATGACCTGAGACCGATAGTAAAAGAAGTCATAGGTAGTGAAAAAGGCAAAGAAGTTGTTTTCGAAAGAGAATTTGAAGATGAAAATGGAGAAAAAAAGAAATATACCTACCATGTTCAGATAGAAGAGGTATACAAGAGAATATTGCCGAACCTCGATGATGAATTCGTTAAAACAGTCAGCGACCAATTCAAAAACCTCGAAGAACTCAAGAACTCGTTGAGAGAAGAAGGAGAAAAACTTTACGAATACTACAGAAATGATTTTCTAAAAGATCAGGCATTGAACAAGCTTGCCGACGAAACAGTCCTGGAGATCTCAGAAAAATCTCTCGATAGACTCGTTGAAATGGCGGTAGATAAAATGAAAGAATCAGGAGAATACAGAGAACAATTAGAAAAATTTGACAACGATGAAGAAAAGCTGAAGGAAGAGATTAAGAAATCTTATATCAATCTTTTCAAGAGTACCTATTCTGTATCATCTATTGCAGAAAAGGAGAACATAAAAGTGGATGATTCAGAGATCGACGAGACTCTGAAAGAACTTTCACAAGTCTGGAATGTTTCCTTCGAAAGGGCAAAAGCAATCGTTAAAAAGGATCCCAAACTATTTGATGAAATATACGATAGTATTCTGAAATCAAAAGTTGGTAAATTTCTTGTTGAAAACGCACAGATTGTGGAAGTTGAACCTGAAGCGGAAAAAGAGAATCAAAACAATGAGAATGAATCTGGAAAATCCAGTGAAAGTGATCAAGAAACTAAGGAGGAATAATCAAAATGAATGATATGAACGAGGTAAAAAACCAGTATGTTCCAATTGTTATAGAAACTACCGGTCGATATGAAAGGGCTTATGACATTTACTCCCGACTGCTAAAAGATAGAATAATATTTATAGGTAGTCCAATAGATGATCATGTTGCGAATCTTGTCGTAGCTCAGCTTCTTTTTCTTGAAGCTCAGGATCCTGATAAAGATATAAACCTTTATATCAACAGTCCAGGCGGAATTGTAACCGCAGGTCTCGCTATATACGATACTATGCAGTACATAAGCTGTGATGTTGCAACCATATGTGTTGGTCAGGCAGCTTCAATGGCAGCGGTTCTCTTAGCTGGTGGAGCCAAAGAAAAGCGTTATGCTTTGCCTCACTCACGGGTTATGTTACATCAGCCCCTTGGTGGAGCCGAAGGACCTGCAAAGGATATAGAGATAAGAACCAAAGAGATTCTAAAAATAAAGGATATGCTGAATCAAATATTAAGTGAGCACACAGGACAGCCGATAGAAAAAATTGAGAAAGATACCGATCGTGATTTCTTTATGAGTGCTCAAGAAGCCCTGGAATATGGAATAATAGATAGAGTCATAGACTCAAAAAAGAATTTGAAGAGGTGATTGTGTGAAACCAGAAAAAAGATGTTCCTTTTGTGGTCGTCCCACCACACAGGTTAAACGACTCATAGCAGGACCAAATGTCTATATATGCAATGAATGTGTTGAATTGTTTCATGATATATTGAAGGAAGATAGAATGGTTCGCGATACCCAGAAAAAACTGCCTACTCCAGCTGAAATAAAGGCGGAACTCGACAAATACGTTATCGGGCAGGAGAGGGCAAAAAAAATAATATCTGTCGCTGTTTATAATCATTATAAAAGGGTGTTTCTCGGTTCAAAATTCGATGATGTTGAATTAGAAAAATCGAACATCCTGATGATAGGACCGACAGGTTGCGGTAAAACTCTCATTGCAAGGGTGCTTGCGAAGTTTCTTGACGTCCCATTTGCAATAGCTGATGCGACACCATTGACCGAAGCTGGATACGTCGGTGAAGACGTTGAGAACGTTATCTTCAGATTGTTGCAGTCCTGCAATTTTGACGTTGAAAGAGCTCAATACGGCATAGTATATATAGATGAAATAGATAAGATAGCAAAAAAAGGTCCAAACGTTTCGATAACGAGAGACGTCTCTGGTGAAGGTGTTCAGCAGGCTCTTCTGAAAATAGTAGAAGGAACAATAGCAAACGTTCCACCACAGGGTGGAAGAAAACATCCTTATCAGGAATTTATAAAAGTTGATACGAGCAATATACTGTTTATAGCTGGTGGAGCCTTTGACGGTCTTGATGAAATAATAAAGCAAAGGATCCAGGATTCAACGATGGGTTTTGGTGCAGACGTAAGATCTAAAAAAGATTTAAGACTTGGTGAGATATTATCAGAAGTGACACCTGATGATTTGATTAAATTTGGTCTGATACCAGAGTTTATTGGAAGATTCCCAGTTGTAGCAACGCTTGATGATTTAGATGAGAATGCTCTGGTGAAAATACTCGTTGAGCCAAAGAACTCCATTATAAAACAGTATCAAAAACTCCTGGAACTTGATGATGTTGAACTTGAATTCACAGAAGATGCTTTAAAAGCCATAGCACGCAAAGCTATGGCAAGAGGTACCGGTGCAAGGGCATTGAAAAGTATTGTCGAAGAAATAATGGTCGATGCGATGTTTGAAATACCAAGTATGAAAAACATTGAGAAGATAATCATAACCGAAGATGTTATTTTAAAAGGTGCAAAACCGATGAGAATAATGAAGGAGTCAGCCTGATTCGATGGCAAGATTACTGGCGATTGAAACATCATGCGATGAAACAGCTATCGCTATACTTGAAGATAAAGATAGGATAATTGCGAACGTTTTAGCATCACAGATAGAGTTTCACAAAAAGTATGGTGGAGTAGTTCCGGAGATCGCATCAAGAAAGCATTTGGAAATCTTACCATATTTACTTGATGAAGCACTTGAACAATCACAATTGGACTTGAAAATGATAGATGCAATAGCAGTTACCAGTGGCCCCGGACTTGTAGGGGCCCTTCTTGTTGGTATAGCGTTTGCCAAATCACTGGCTTATTCTCTTAAAAAGCCCCTTATAGGTGTCAACCATTTGTTAGGTCATATATCGGCCGTCTTTTTATCCTATCCGCAGTTGACCCCACCGATTATATTCCTTCTTGCTTCAGGTGGTCATACTCAAATAATCTACATGAACGAAAAAATGGAGATGGAGATTCTTGGTAAAACACGTGACGATGCCGCTGGTGAAGCTTTCGATAAAGTTGCACGAATTTTAGAACTTGGATACCCAGGAGGCCCAAAAATCGACAGACTTTCAAAAAAAGGAAATCCGAATATGTATGAATTTCCACGCGCTTTGATGAATGAGAACAACTACGATTTCAGTTTCAGTGGCTTGAAAACATCGGTAAAGTATTTTCTTCAAGATAACCAGAATGCAAGAAAAGAAGATATAGCAGCTTCATTCCAGGAAGCGGTGGTAGATGTACTTTTACATAAAACTATAAAAGCTGCTAAAGAATACAGAATAGAGAAAATTGCGATTGTTGGCGGTGTGGCAGCAAATTCAAGACTTAGAGAGAAAGCAATCGAAATTTCAAAAACCGAAGGGTTCGAGATTTACATTCCAGACTTTGAGTATTGTACTGATAATGCTGCAATGATAGCAAGAGCAGCCTGGATAAAATACGAAAAGGGAGAGTTCGATGATCTCTCCCTGAATGCTGTTCCATATTTAACATTGGGTTGATCATTTACAAGTTGAACAACTTGTCGAGGAACATGTTGAGCATGAAGAGGTTTTAGAGGTCTCTGAATGGGAGCTTTTGGAGGCACTTGATCCATTATTTCCGTTGTTTCTGCTATCGGTACTGTAAAAGCCGCTCCCTTTGAAAATAACACCAACTTTGCTTATAACTTTTTCCATTTGAGCACCACATTCTTTACAAAAAACGGGTGACTGGTCGGACATGCTTCTTAAAAGTATTATTTCGTTATCACATTCAGAGCACTTGAATCTATACATTGGCATACTTTCACCCCCTCCAAAAGCTTTAACGACAAAATTATACCAAAAATTTGTTAACATGGTTTTTCAAAAAAATGTCTCAAAATCTCAGCCTTTGACGCTTCCAACGGTAAGTCCCTCGATGAAATATCTCTGAAAGATCAAAAAGACAGCAAGTGGTATAACAGCTGCTATTATAGAACCAGCCGCCATAACATTCCATGTAGTTATCCACTGACCTTGAAGATTCACCAGCCCAAGTGTCACGGGTTTATATTTATCACTTTGTATCAATATCAATGCCCACAGATAATCGTTCCATATCCACGTAAATTCAAGTATTCCAAGAGCTGCCGTAGCCGGTAAGGTTAAAGGCATAATTATCCTGCTGTATATCTTCAAGCTATTAGCACCATCTATAATTGCTGCCTCAAATATACTTCTTGGTATTGTCTTCGTGAACTACCATGACTTATAGAAGTCATGGCTTCCCGCTTCAACCCGTGATGACTCGTAGACCGGAAGAATTTTCCTTCCGTTCCGCCGCCAGAGCACGATCCACGGGCTTAAATTC
>JARRBB010000006.1 GCA_029981435.1 Thermotogaceae bacterium
AACTTGCAAGACAGGTAGCACGAGAATCTATAGTTCTTTTGAAAAACAAAGGGAATTTGCTACCTTTGAGTAAAGATATAAAATCAATTGCTCTTATAGGCCCGAGTATAGACAGTAAAAGAAACCTACTAGGAGATTATGCTTACACAGCTCATCTCGCAAAGGATAAAGAATCAATACCAATTGTCAGTATTGCAGAAGGAATCAGAGCAAAACTGTCGCCTGATACTGTGGTTAACTATGCAAAAGGCTGTGATATAGTAGATACTTCAAAAGAAGGTTTTGAAGAAGCTATAGAAGCTGCCAAAAAATCAGATGTTGTGGTGGTTGCTGTTGGCGGTAAGTCGGGACTGTCTCATCTTTCACCTGATAATACTTGTGGTGAGGGTAACGATAGATCTACGTTAAACCTCCCAGGAGTTCAGGAAGACCTCCTTAAAGAAATTCACAAACTTGGCAAACCAATGGTTGTAATACTGGTCAACGGAAGGCCTTTGGCAATAGACTGGGTAGCGGAAAATATACCAGCAATACTCGAAGTTTGGTTACCCGGTGAAGAAGGAGGAAATGCTGTTGCAGATGTTCTTTTTGGCGACTACAATCCAGGCGGTAAATTACCAATGACATTTCCAAGAAATGCAGGGCAGGAACCAATATACTATAATCATAAACCGTCAGGTATAAGAGAAAAAAAGGGCAGAGACGTTGAGGAGATTTTCAAAAAAGATTATGTTGATTCTTCTACAATTCCAGTATTTCCATTTGGTCATGGGCTCAGCTATACAGAATTCAAATATAGCAATCTGAAAATAGAGCCAATAGAAGTCGAAAATGATGGAACAGTATACATTTCATGTGAAATTGAAAATGTAGGGAAGGTACCTGGCGATGAAGTTGTTCAGTTGTATATAAGAGACCTTTTTGCAAGTGTTGAAAGACCTGTAATGGAATTAAAAGGATTTAAAAGAATAAACTTCAAACCAGGTGAAAAGAAAACAGTTGTGTTCAGACTACCAACTGATTTGCTTGCATTCCATAATCTCGACTTGGATTTAGTAGTAGAACCTGGTACCTTTAAGGTTATGGTTGGGAGTTCATCCGAAGATATAAGGCTTGAAGGGGAATTCAAAGTAACAGGAAAAATCAGAAAAGTAGGAAGTTTTAGAAAATTTAAAACAGAGGTGGAAGTTTTTTAAACCTCAAAAGGGGGTAGTTTTATGGAGTTGCTCAATATCAAGAAAATCGAATATTCTGGAAAAGAATCGAAAAATCCACTGAGCTTTAAATACTACAATCCTGAAGAGGAAATTTTTGGCACAAAAATGTCAGAACATCTGAGGTTTTCAGTTGCTTTCTGGCATACCTTCAACGCTAACGGTACCGATATGTTTGGTATTGGAACAATGATAAGACCTTGGGACAAATATACAGATCCCATGGACAAAGCAAAGGTTAAAATTGATGCATTGATTGAGTTTACCGAAAAACTTGGTGTGAAATATTTCTGTTTCCATGACAGAGACATAGCACCAGAAGGGAAAACTCTCAGAGAAACTAACAAAAACCTCGATTTGATAGTGGACTATTTGAAACAAAGAATGAAAGAAAGTGGTTTAAAACTACTCTGGGGAACTGCTAATCTTTTTTCAAATCCACGCTTTGTTCATGGTGCTGCAACTAGTTGCAACGCTGATGTTTTTGCTTATGCTGCAGCTCAGGTAAAAAAAGCTATTGAAATTACTAAAGAACTTGATGGGGAAAACTATGTTTTTTGGGGCGGAAGAGAAGGCTATGAAACCCTTTTGAATACAGATATGGAACTTGAACTGGACAATTTAGCACGATTCTTAAGCTTGGCAGTTGATTATGCTAAAAAAATTGGCTTTAAAGGTCAATTTTTGATAGAACCAAAACCAATGGAACCCACAAAACATCAATATGATTTCGATAGTGCTCATGTACTAGCCTTTTTAAGAAGATACGGACTTGAAAAGCACTTCAAATTAAATATTGAAGCGAATCATGCTACTCTTGCTGGACATACATTTAATCATGAACTTAGATATGCAAGAATAAATGGGGTTCTTGGAAGCATAGATGCAAATCAGGGAGATTTGTTCTTAGGCTGGGATACTGATCAATTTCCAACCGATATTTATGCAACAACCCTCGCAATGTATGAGATACTTAAAAATGGAGGATTAGCTCCCGGAGGAATAAACTTTGATGCAAAAGTCAGGAGAGCTTCATTTGAACTTGAAGACCTGTTCATAGGACATATAGCAGGAATGGATACTTTCGCACTTGGTTTGAAAGCAGCAGCTAAACTTATTGAAGATGGCTTAATAGATGAATTTATTGAAGAAAGATATTCAAGTTATAAAGAGGGAATCGGCAAAAAGATAATTGATGGGGACACAACATTTGAGGAACTTGAAGAATACATAATTGATAAAGAAGAAATACAGAACAAGTCTGGGAAACAGGAATATCTTGAAATCATCGTAAATCAAGCGATAATTTCCGTGATTTAAAATTTTATCAGGTCATACTTAATTAGTATGGCCTGATAGATTCAAAAGGAGAATGTATATTGAAAGTATTCGATGGTTTAATTCTTATACTTATAATACCTTTATTTGCTTTTTCAATAACTTATGAGTTGTTGTCTAACGATCCCAGGGTTGCTTTTCTTGAAATGGTTAATGAATACAGAATAGTGAAAGGATTACAACCATTCGAATGCCTTTTTAACGAAGTACCTCAGGCTTTTACAGATTTTCAAGCCAATATAGGCATCTTCCTTGGACATATAGGTTTTTCAAAAAGAGTAGAGAGAATAAAAAAGTTGATAGAAGAAAATTACGGAATGAAGGTTTCAAAAATAAGTTTTGCTGAAAACGTAGCTTTCTTAAAAAGTGATGATATTGACTTAAAAATGGCTTTTGAAAGCTTTTTAAAGAGTAAAAGACATAGAGAAAATATCTTGTCATCCAGGTACAGATGGACAGCAATAGGAATTACTAAAAAAAGTGATAGATTGTACATTTGTCAGATTTTTTGGAACTATTAATATTAAAATCCCCCATACGGGGGATTTTAATATTATTGGAATTTCAAACCTATGACGGCTTCTGGTACTACCACATTGAAAGTAAAGGATTCGGTTATGAAAAATTTCAATTTTCTTCCTTCACGGTCTTCATAACCGATAGATAAATCTTGTCCTAATATTAGTTTGAAATTATCGTCAGCTTTTGAGATCAAAACAGCATCTTCAAGACGAGGAGAAGGTACAACCCTTCCACCATTGAGTAAGTCTTCAATCCTTTTATTCAATGGATATCCAGTGCTTTTGGATAAAAGAGTTGCCCACTTCTCGGTATTTATTACAAGATGGAAAGGACCTTTTATACCATCTTCTGAGAACTTGGCAATAGACTTCAAGATACTTTGAACAAATTTTTCTTCTTCAAGTGAAGAATCGATACTTCTTTTCTCAGCGAATTTCAACAAACCGGTTATTCCTGCTTTATCGCACCCATAGAAAATAACTTTATCCTCAAACTCTGCTACTTTTGCAGCTGCTTCTTCCAATGAGGAAAGATCTATATTTTCTTTGCCTCTTTCAACATTATCAAGTTCCCAGATATCTAAAACGAAGGATACTCTAATCTCTATCAAAGGCAAAGATTTTCTCAATCCCCATTTTACTCTGTCGCCTTCATCAGATAGAATTTGCGTCTCACCTATCGGATGAGCCGAATATTTCCAGCCATAAGGTCCTTCTATTTCAATTAAACGTCTTCCATACAATTGTGTTGAAAAAATTTCAACAGCTCTTTTATCGATTTCTTCCCATGCTCTAACAGTTATAGGAGCTTTTTCTCTTTTTAAAAAGTTCACATTATTCACCACCTTTCAAATTCCTTATTTTAAGGTCACCGGTTGATTTATTTCCTTCTTCTGACACTATCGCTTCTTCGATATCTGTTATCAGCTCTTCTGTGAAAAGATATGTTCGTAATGCCTCATCCCAACCAGGCATGTTTCTTCTAAGCCATTCAAGAAGCATTGCAGCATGTTCCATTTCTTCATTTCTATTATGTTCAACTATTTTTCTAACAGTTTCATCTTTTGTGGATGCCAATCTCTGATGATACCAGTTAACAGCTTCTATTTCTTCCTTAAGACTTTCCAGTATTCTACTATAGTCACGATCTATTGCTGATAATTCTTCTGCCGGTTCATGATAAGCCATTCATTTCACCTCCAAAATTAAAATTGTTTGTACAACTAAATTATACCATAAAATTAGATTAGTAAAACACTTATTTAAAAACTATTTTTGCGCTGTTGTGATAAAATATCAAATAGGAAAAAAGGAGGTTTGAAAGCGATGGGAAATTTCAACAAATTTTTGATAGTTTTGATAGTAATAATGGCTGCTATAACTGTTTTTCAGATTTTCTGGTCTTTTTCAAGGAGGCCTAATTTTACACAGGTTTATTACAGAGCAACCTATGTTTTTTCAAAAAACAATGAAACAACTATGGATCATATAGCAAGATTTGCTTTTAAAAAATACGAAGATTTTAAAAAAACTCTCGATAATTTTCAAAACTACTCGAAGGATGAAAAGAAAAAAGCCTATATTGATGTAATGCAGCGCTTATCTAAAGATACCGGTAAAGAAATACAGGTTCTCTCTTACAATTCTACTGCTACTGAATATGAAGGTTTACTTCAAATACATGAATTAGGTGTGGTCAAAGGATTTATCAAGCAACTTCAAGATGGTACAAAAGAAATAAGTCTCGATGACAATGAAATAAACCTGAGTGGAGATTCGAAGATAACTTTCATATTACCTGAAAATTCACAGATTTTTGAAGTCTCACCAGAACCCTCTGAACGCAAGGGGAATATCTTAATATGGAATCTGCAAGGAAAAATGAAGTTTCCAAAAGTGGTATACAAAGATTAATCAGAAATTTTGCAGAAGAATTTATAAGATTTTTGAAAAATTCGAAATATGCAGTTGTTTTAACAGGAGCCGGTGTGAGTACAGATTCTGGAATACCTGATTTCAGAAGTGAAAATGGTTTATACTCGAAATACAATGTCAACAAGGTCTTTGATGTCGATTATTTCCTGAGAGATCCGAAGTATTTTTATAACTTTGCCAAGGAAGAAATTTTAAAAATGTTGATGGCCGAACCATCCGCAACACATTATATGCTTGCAAAACTTGAAAAAGAAAGTTTAATCAAAGCAATAATTACTCAAAATATCGATTTGTTGCATCAAAAAGCAGGTAGTCAAAATGTTATAGAACTTCATGGGAATGTGAGTAAGGCTCATTGTATACAATGCAAAAAAGAATACGATTTTATTGAGATTTTGAATGGGCCTCAAAACACCTTTGAATGTAAAACATGTGGAGACCTTATAAAACCAGACATAGTATTCTTTGGAGAAAGTTTACCAGAAAATGAATTGAAGAAAGCTCTTTACCTGGTGAATTCTTGTGATTTGATAATTGTTATGGGAAGTTCTCTGGTTGTACATCCAGCAGCTTCTTTACCAATATACGCTACTAATAAAGGTGCCAAATTTCTGATAATAAATAGAGGAAAAACAGCGCTGGATAGTATATCTACGAGAAAATATGATTGCAATCTCAACGAGTTTTCCAAGACAGTTTTAAATCTTTTGAGCCAGGAAGGATGAGATTATTTGATCCTATCACTTGTATTATCACTTGTGTCACTATCAGTTAGTTTGTTTGTTTTCATATATTATTTTTTCAATTTCAGGAAACGCTTAAACGAGATAGAATATCCATACGAAGTTGAGGAAAGAATTCTTGAACTTCTTGGAAAGTTCAAGCATGTTGCTTCTATAAAATTAGAGATGTTAGAAAAGAAAGTTGATGAACTGAAAGGATTAATCAAAGAAGCCAACGATTCCTATGCTTCGTTAAGTGTTTTATTAACCGATTTGAACAAAATTGCATACGAAATCGATAAGGATTCTAATGTTTCTATCAATCCTGAAAAAGAACAAGAACACAATATTGAACTGAAAGAAAATGAAAAAAACAGCTCTGAAGTAACTAATAGCAAAAATACTAACGACGTTTCAAGCACAAACAACGATTCCAATGACGTCCCAACTTTTGAAGATGATTCCGAAAGCCTTGAAAGGAAAATATTACGTCTGAATGAAGAAGGATTTGAAGATTTAGAAATAGCAAGAAAGCTTGGAATAGGTGTTGGAGAAGTAAAGTTAATAATAGAGCTGTTCAAAAGCCAGAACAAAAATTAAGAAAAACCTGAGGACTAATTTCCTCAGGTTTTTTCTTCCCTTGAATAAGGTACCCCCAGCGCACTTGGTGCCCCCATGCGTTTTCTAAAATTTTCATTGAAACTGAAAATTATCATTATAATCAATGTAGTCAAATAAGGAAGCATCATTAACAAATTTGGAGAGATGTTTATTTTTCCTTCGGCCTGTAAACGCAACTGCATCGCTATTATTCCACCAAACAAATAAGAACCTATCAAAGCCCTATAAGGATTCCACATAGAGAATATAACGAGTGCTATTGCTATCCATCCCCTCCCAGCACTCATATTCTCTATCCACATAGATGTATATGCAAGTGAAAGATAAGCACCACCTGCTGCTGTTAGAGCCCCACCTGTGATTGTCGCAAGGTAACGTGTCAGAAAAACATTTATTCCGGCTGAATCTGCAGCTGAAGGTTCTTCACCAACTGCTCTTAGATTCATACCAATCTTCGTTTTAAAAATAAAATATGCTATTCCTATAACGAGTATGTAACTGATATAAACTAACACATCATGTGAAAATAAAACTTTTCCAATTAAAGGTATTTTGGATAAAAATGGAATTTCAATTGGTAAAAACTTCGGTGCTACTTTACCTATGTAATTTCGTCCAAGCATTCCAGACAATCCTGTTCCAAGCATAGTCAGTGCAAGTCCACTGACCGTTTGATTAGCTTTTAAGGTTATAGTCATGAATGCATGTATCAAGGAAAAAACTGCGCCTGCAATTATGGCTAAAATAAATGCAAGATATATATTTTGAAAAATATACGCTGCCATGAATCCAAATATAGCTCCAATAAGCATTAAACCTTCTAATCCAAGATTTAATACACCACTTCTCTCTGTTATTATTTCACCGAGTGTTGCAAAAAGCAAGGGAGTACCAGATCTAATAGCTGCAGATAGTATATTTTCAAATACCTCCATTCAGTTCACCACCGATTTAGTATCATCTTTTATAAATCTCAATCTGTATTTAAAAATAGTTTCTGAAGCTAAAAGACTGAAAAGTATCAACCCTTGAAGAGCACTTATCATAGATATCGGGAATTTCATAACAATCTGTAATTGTTCCCCGCCAACTAAAAGGCCTCCAAAGAAAAAACCTACGATAATCGCACCGATTGGATTAAGTCTCGCAAGCCATGCAACTATTATCGCGGTATATCCATATCCGGTTGAAAAACCATGTTGAAGTCTGTGTTGAACTCCCAAAACTTGTATGGAACCAGCTAAACCTGCTAAGGCACCACTGAACATCATTGCAAGGATCAAATTCTTTTCAATAGAAATCCCTGAGTATCTCGCAGCCTTCGGATTATCACCTATGATTTTTAGTTCAAATCCCCATTGTGTCTTTTTCATAATAAAGTAAACTATAAAAACTAAGATCAAAACTATTATGATTCCTATGTGTATCCCGGTGTTACCTATTTCCGGTAACCAGGAACTCTTGGGAAAAATAGCAGTAAGAGGGAAGTTAAAACCTTTCGGATCTTTCCAAGGACCGTATATTAAATAATTCAACCAATTTATGGCTATATAATTAAGCATGAGTGTAACAACTATCTCATCAAGCTTTAAAAATGCTTTGAGTACCGCAGGAATCAGAGCCCATAAAGCACCTGCAAGAGTTCCCATTATTAAAAGAAGTGTTATCATTATCATACTGTTGTCCAAATCTTTGAAAACAAAAAGAGCACCCCACGTCGTTGCCATAGCACCGAGGTATAACTGTCCCTCGGCTCCTATATTCCAAACTTTCATCTTAAAAACGACCAAAAGCCCAAGAGCAATTAAAGTTAAAGGCACCATTTTTAATATGGTATCAATCAGCCCAAGTTCAGGGTGAAATGGCCATGTGAACAATTCTCTGTATGCTTCGACAACATTGGAAAAGTCACCAGTGTTCAACCAAATGAACACTCCCATTATCACTATCGAAAATATCAAAGATATCATTGATATAAAAAAATTTTCGTATTTGAAATGATCTAATCTTCTTTCTAATTTAAGCTTCAACTGCAACACCAGCCATCATTAAACCTAATTCATTAACTTTACTTTCTTCTGGTTCAACATACCCCATTATTTTTCCTTCAAATATTATCGCCACTCTGTCAGATATAGCAAAAACTTCGTCAAGATCGCCGGCAATCAAAAGAATAGCGACACCTTTATTTCGTGCCTTTATCAATGAATTATAAACAAACTCCATTGCCTTGACATCCAATCCTCTTGTTGGATGCTCAACTATTATCAATTTAGGTGAAAGCTCAAATTCTCTTGCAAGTACAACTTTCTGCATATTGCCCCCTGAAAGGAACTTAATCGGTTGTTCTTCACTTCTGGTAACGATTGAATACTTTTTGATTAATTCTCTGGAGTTCTTGAGCATTTTTTTCTGATTTAGAATTCTACTTTTATTCTTTTGTCTTATAAACAAGTTTTCAACTACCGACAAATTCGGACAGGTTGCCGTTTCTTTTCTATCTTGAGGCACATAAGCAATACCAAGGGACAACCTTTTTCTAACACTTGCATTCGTAATATCAAAACCACAAAACTTTATTTTTCCTTTTTCTACCTTCCTAAGGCCAACTATACTCTCTGCAAGCTCTCTTTGACCATTTCCAGCTACTCCTGCTATTCCGAGAATTTCGCCCTCTTTTATTATCAGGTTCAGACCTTTAACAGCTAAGATTCCCTTGTCGTTTCTGACTTCAAGGTTTTCTATATTTAAAATTTCTTTCCCAGGAATATTATCTGCTTTTTGAATATTGAAAGTAAAATCTTTTCCAACCATCATACGTGCCAATCTGTTTTCATTAAATTCTTCTTTATTCAAAGTCCCAATTATTTTCCCATTTTTTAAAACTGTCACTCTATCAGAAATTTTAACAACTTCCTTCAATTTGTGGCTTATGAAGATAATCCCTTTTCCATTTTCTTTCATCAGTTCTATTGCTTTAAACAACGATTCAGACTCCTGAGGAGTCAGAACTGCCGTTGGCTCATCAAAGATTATTATCTTTGCTTCTTCATACAGAACTTTCAAAATTTCTACCTTTTGTTTTTCGCTAACTGACAACTGCCAGATTTTTGCGTTTGGGTCTATATTCATGTTATAAAGATCTGATAATTCTTTTATTTTTCTTATAACTTTCTTCAGATTAACCCTAAAGTGTCCGGATTTTTTCATGCCAAGTGCTATATTTTCAGCAACACTAAAAGAAGGAACCAAAGTGAAGTGTTGCTGCACCATACCTATACCATGTTCGATTGCTGAAGCTGGGGAAGTAATGTTGACTTTTTTGCCTTCAACAAAGATCTCACCATGGTCATGTCTGTATAAACCAAAAACAATATTCATCAAAGTTGTTTTGCCTGCACCATTCTCTCCAAGAAGAGCGTGAACTTCCCCAGATTTCAAATCAAAATTAACGTCATCAAGTGCCAACACGTTACCAGGAAATCTTTTAGTTATATTTTTTAATTCAAGTAAATACAAGTTAAATCAACCTCCTATAATCGGGAGGACACTTGTCCTCCCGAAAATAATAATAATTACTCAGAAGCAGATTCTGGTATTTTCCCTTCAACGTTATCAACAAACCAATTCATTGATAAGAGCTCTTCATCGGATAGTTTTTTACCTTTCGAAACTTTTAAATTACCAGATTGATCATATATAGGACCTTGGAATGGGTCAAAAGTACCATTTATAATAGCTTTTTTAAAGATATCAACAATTGTTCTAACATTTTCAGGCACCATAGGCCCAAACGGCGCAAGGTCAACAATACCTTCTTTCATTCCAAGCCAAACGTTACCATGTTTGTAAGTGCCTTCTATGATCTCTTGCAAAACATCAGCATAAAACGCTCCCCAATTCCAAATTGGCGCAGTCAAATGAGCTTCAGGAGCGAATTCTGACATATCTGTGTTGTATCCAACACTGTATGCTCCTCTTTCCTGGGCAGCTTGTTGAGGGGCTGGAGAATCCTGATGCTGTGCTATAACATCTGCACCGGCATCAAGTAAACTCAAAGCAGCTTCTTTTTCTGTTGCAGGATCGTACCATGTGTTGGTCCAAACAACTTTGACTTTTGCTTTTGGATTAACAAGCTTAACACCGAGTGCAAATGCATTTATTCCTCTTATTACTTCTGGAATTGGGTGTGCTGCAACGTAACCGATGATATTAGATTTTGTCATCATACCAGCAACTATTCCACTTAAAAAACGTGGTTGATACATTCGGCCAAAATAAGCTGTCATATTTTCAGCGGTTTTATAGCCTGAACAATGGAAGAAATGTATCTGTGGAAATTCTTGTGCAGCCATTAAAGTAGCATCCATATATCCAAAACTTGTGGTGAAAATAACATCGTACTTTCTCTTTGCAAGGCTTTTAATGGTATTGTAGGACTCCATACCTTCTGGAACACTTTCAATGTAAGTAGTTACTATTTTATTTCCCAGAACTTTTTCAGCATAAAGTCTTCCCTGGTCGTGAGCATATGTCCATCCAGCATCACCAACAGGACCAATATAAATGAAAGCGACTTTCAAAGGACTGGCAGCAAGTAAACTTACTACTAAAATAAGTGCTACAAAAAGCATCAAGAAAATTTTTCTCATTATCCATCCCTCCTCAAAAAAATAAATCCCACCCAAGAAGCGGGGTGGGATAATTTATTCCAAATTAAACTTCCACACCCAGCTTCTTGTAGTCAAACGGTTTACGGCCGTTTGGTAGAAACTCCCAAGCCATATTCTTGGGATTATACAAGAAGCCGGTACATATTCACTTTCAACTTTATTTTATACCATAAGTATCTCGTGAAAAATAAAATTTTGGAACAAAAATGTTAAAGTCCAAAACGTTCATAAATTTTGTCAACATTTCTCAAGTAGTAACCGATATCGAACAGTTCAGAAAGTTCATCTTTGTTAACAACATCCAATATTTCAGGATCATTTTCAAGTATCGATTTGAAATCAACTTCTTCTTCCCAGGATCTTAGAGCATTTTTCTGTACAAGCAAATAAGCCTGTTCTCTGCTGAGACCTTTTTCGATAAGCTTCAGCATAACTCTTTGTGAGAAAACAAGATTGTAGGAAACCATAAAGTTCCTTTTCATACGTTCAATGTTCACCACAAGATTTTGAATCAAATAATCTGCTTTTACAAGCATATAATAAATCAAATTCGTAGCATCAGGCAATACAACCCTCTCAACAGAAGAATGCGATATATCCCTTTCGTGCCATAATGCGATATTCTCCATAGCAGCTTGTGAGTAAGATCGAAGTAATCTCGCCATCCCACACAATCGTTCGCACAATATCGGATTTTTTTTATGAGGCATTGCACTTGAACCTCTCTGCCCTTTTTTAAAAGGCTCTTGCAATTCCAGGACTTCTGTTCTTTGAAGTAATCTAATCTCCAATGCTATCCTTTCAATACCAGCAGCTACGAGAGACAAAACATTTAAAAAATAAGCTATTCTATCCCTTGGAACAATCTGCGTAGAGACTTTTTCTATTTCTAAACCAAGAATCTCAGAGACGATTTTCTCAACCTCGGGTGATATATTTGCATAATTACCAACTGCTCCGCTGATTTTCATAACCGCAACCTCATTCAACGCATTTTTTAATCTTCGGTGATTTCTAAGAGCTTCAGAATACCATGATAAAACTTTAAGACCAAAAGAAGTTGGTTCTGCATGAACACCATGAGTTCTTCCTACTATAGGAGTATATTTGTGTTCAATTGCCAACTTTCTAAGTGAGTCGATCAGTTTTTCAAGAGCCTCAATTATCAGTTGAACTGCTTTTTTCAAAGTTAACCCAAGGGCTGTATCTATAACATCGGATGAAGTCAATCCCAAGTGAAAATAATTTGCTTCTTCACCCATATTTTCAGTAATAGACTTTATAAATGCTATAACGTCATGGTCAACAACCTTTTCTATTTCTTTTATCCTATCAACATTAACAATAGCTTTTTTCTTTATTTCCTGCGAAGTGCCGGCAGGAGCTATTCCAAGTTTTTCATAAGCCTCTACAACGGCAATTTCAACTTCAAGCCACCTTTTGAATTTTTCATTTTCACTCCATAATTCTTTCATCGGAGATAGTGTATATCTCTCTATCAAATTTATTCCCTCCTTAACTGCACCGGTTTTTTAGTTTTCTTGGATTATACCATTTATACTATAATAAAAAATAGGTAGGTGATTATACTTGGATCCTTTCTTATTGACAGTTTTGATAATATTTCTCACTACATTGATTGTAAGTTATCTTAGATCTATTATGAGTGATAGATGTTTAAAGGATTTTGAAAAATATCCTGTGATAGTTGTACTTAAAAATGGTAAATCCATATGGGGAAGAATATTTATAAAATCATCTGGTTTTTTACTCAGGTATGATGAACCTTACAACAACGTTTCACATATCGAATATGGTTTCATAGTCTATAAAAACGAATATCCCACAATTTTCAGTATAGTGCGACTATTAAATATCCTTCCCGAGAAAGAACTGAAGAAAAGAGAAAAAAGGAAAAAATTTGTGATTTTAAGACCGCTGATTTGGGTAAGAAAAAAATTCAGAAATTTCTTTGCTGCTGTTAGAGATGCTTTTGTAGATACATTCTCGATGCTTCTTGGAAAAGCAAGTGCTAAAAGTTCTCTTATATCACAAAACAAAAAATATGTAGAAACTCTTGGGGCAAATATTATTGATTATATAGGCAATTCTTATGATCCTATACTTGAAAATTTGATAGATAGAAAGATTGTGTTTGAAATATTTGAAGATAATGAATGGAAAGAATATACAGGTATTCTTAAAAACTATTCAAAGGATTTTTTAGAAATTTTCGAAGCAGAGTTTCCTCTGAAAGTGGCCATAAAAATTCGAAATAAACATGAAAAAATAGTCTTTTTTGGTATCGAGATCCAAAATGAAAACAATCAGATAATTTTGAAAAATAACATCAAAAACTCTGTGAAAACATGTATAGGAAGTAGCAATTACATTTTAGAACCTGGCAAAGAAATCACTATCGAACAGGAAATTCAAGTTCCAATTGAAATAACGTTAGAGTTTTTAGAAAAATCAGATTTAATTCTGCCTCGAGCAATTGCTGTTGTAAGACATCTGGCAGAGCTCTGAGCATTTTTAAAAACATTCAAACTTGTTGTATAATACTTACGTTAAACAAATGTTTGAAGGGGAATGGGATAGGGGTAGTTAAAGAAGGGAAACAGGCTGGTTAAAGAACCAGCCTGTTTTTGTGTTATAATATTTATACAACATATGAAGCAAGATTAATATTTTTATTTTATTTTTATTCCTGTTTTATTTTAATTTTATCTATTTTAAGATAATGTTCTCTGATGGTTTCCCACAAGCAATTGAAAGCTATTTAAAGGCCTTAAATAAATACTTTCAAACATCTTACATTTCTTAAGCTAAAAAGGGGGATAGAGTTTTTGGATAATTATAAAATTGAAATTAATGCCTTTGGAAAGTTCCAGGTAAAGATTAATGACATTGATGTTTTTGACAATTTCTGTCGATCTGAGAAGGCAAAGGAAGTTTTCAGATATTTGTTGCTTTTCAAGGATACAAAGATAAGTAAAGAAAAGTTGCTTGACATGTTCTGGCCTGGTATGCCACTTGAAAAAGCTTACCAGAATTTGAATTCCACAGTTTATCTTATAAGAAATACTTTTGATAAGGTTTTAAAGAAGGGAATAGGAAAATCAATAGTAAAGAGCTCAAATCAGATGCTGTGGATAGTACTACCAGAAGATTGTTACTATGATGTCGAAGAATTCAAAAAATATATTGATTTAGCCATTCATGAACACGATGAACAGAAAAGAATAGATTACTGCAAAAAAGCAATAGATATTTATAAGGGAGATATGTTCATAGAAGATGAATACTCAGAATGGAGTGCTTCATTTAGAGAAGAATATCGTGAATTACTCATAAATACCTTGATATTACTTGTAGAAACCCTGTACAAACTCAAAAAGTTTGATGAGTGCATGTATTATATACTGAAAATCTTGGAAATAGACAAGTACAATGAGAGTGCAGCATATTACAAGTTATCTGTTTTGATTTCTAAAGGTCTTTATAACCAGGCTTTAAAGTTCTATGATGAATTTGTAACCCTTTTAAAAACAGAACTTGAAATTTCGCCACCTGCAAATTTGAAATTGCTTTATCACAAAATAAAAACCCAGATCGAAAGTGAAAACTCTTCGAAATCTGAATCTGAAATTCCAAACGTTCTTAATGCTGAAGAATTCAAGAAAATCCTGAAAATAGAAAGCAAGAAAAGAAAGACAGACTCTTCTTTAATAGAAATTCTCATTGAAAATGGGTTAATAACACGAGAAAAAATACTTGATGAGCTGCTTTCGAAGCTCAGAGGATCAGATATAATCTCTATGATTGGCAATAGAATATACGTTTTACTATCTGGGTTAAGTAACAAAGAAGAAAGTGAAAAAATTGTAAGAAGACTAAAAGAAAAACTAAATTTGAAAGGTGCTTCACTGAGCCTGAAAAATATAAGTTTGAATAAAGCTGTTGAAACTTTGCATGATTTTACATAAGATTTAATTAACTGCCCTCTTCATTTACGAAAAGGGCAGTCAAATATTAATTTCAACCTGAAAAATTCTCCAGGAAAGTTTTATAAGCCAGATATGTTTCGAGTACATCTGCTTTAGAAACAAGTTCATATGGTGAATGCATCCCTAAAACAGCTGGTCCAACATCCAAAACCCATGAGCCAAGTTCCGCAAAAAACTTTGCTACAGTCCCCCCGCCACCTTGATCGACCTTTCCAAGTTCTCCCACTTGCCATGAAACATCATTTTCAATGAAGAGGTTTCTTATTTTTCCGAAAAACTCCGCACTCGCTTCACTTGTTCCACTTTTTCCTCTTACTCCTGTGTATTTAACAAGAACAGTTCCATAGCCAAGTTTTGGTGCATTTAAAGGTTCCATAACTGTTTTATACTTTGGATCTAAACCAGCTGCAACATCTCCTGACAAAACCGCGGATTTTTCTATCAGATCCTCAACATCCAGGTTCGGGTTATTGTGTTCAACAATTTTCTTAAGGACTCTAATCCAGAAACGTTCTTTTGCACCAGTATTTCCATCACTTCCTATTTCTTCTCTATCAAACAAAAGAACTATTGAACTCCTCTTCTGAGATTTCGAGTCAATAATAGCCCTGAACGCCGTATAAGCACATACTCTGTCATCATGACCATATCCTGCTATAAGTGAACTGTCAAGCCCAGCACCTCTTGTTTCAAAAGCTGGAACCAGCGAAAGATCAGCTCCTATAAGATCTTTTTCAGTTACCCCATATTTTTCATTCAAAAGCTTTAAGACGTAAAGCTTGACAGCTTCTTTTTCTTCATTTTCAAGTGGAATGGTTCCTGCGATTGGTGATAAATCCTCTCCAAGGAACTTTTCTGATACTTTTTTGTCTTCTTTATCGAGATGTGGTAATAAATCTGAAATTACCAGTACAGGTTCTCCCGGTGCATCACCAATAGATACTTCTACTAAACTTCCATCTGTTTTTAAGACAACACCTTTTAAGCACAAAGGGATGTTAAACCATTGATATTTTTTTATGCCGCCGTAATAATGAGTTTTCAGTAGGAGAATACCATCGTCTTCAAATAAAAATCTTGGTTTTAAATCTATTCTTGGAGAATCTATATGAGCCGTGATTATATTAAAACCGTCTTCCAAATTATCCGTGATTTTGAAAAAAGCAACTGTTTTATCTTTGTTAATTACATAGAATCTATCAGAAAATATATCATCAGAAAAACCGAGTTTTTTTGCTACAGACACAAGGTTTTTCACCGTTAATCTTTCTGTTTTAGAATTGGTCAAAAACCCTGAATATTCACTGCTGAATTTCTCTATCTCTTCTCTCGAACGCTTTTTCCAGACAGATTCAGATTTGAAAAGCAAATTCTCGGAATTATTACTCATTGGGCACTCCTCCTTTAAATATTATTCAACAGAACTGAATTTTTTAGAAAGAATTATATTAGCTATGGCACTACCTATCAATATTATTCCCAGAGTTCCAACCTGCCAGATTGAACTTATTCCAGCAAGCTGGAGACCATTGTATAGAGCTGTTATAACAACTATCGCCATCAGCGTTCCAAGAATACTACCTTCTCCTCCCATTATATTCGTTCCTCCCAAAACTGCTATCGTTATTGCCTGCAGGTTTAATCCCGCCCCAAGATCTGGACGAGCACTCGCAATTCTTGAAGTCATTATTAAAGCAGCGAGTCCAGCAAGAAAACCTCCGATTACATAAACAGTGAATTTAACCCTTCTAACAGGAACACTTGAGAATCTGGCAACTACTTCACTGTTTCCTGTAGCGACGAGATATCTTCCAAAAGTTGTCTTGGATAGAACAAAATGAAGCATCAGAGCTAATGGAATAAATATAGCTATTACCTGAAATGGAATGTTGAAATATGTTTGCTGACCTATAAAGTAATAACCGTAAGGAAAGTTGGAAACAGGCATAGGATTTCCCCACTTGTCAACGGCAATCAAAAGTGCAAGTGAATCGTAAACATACATGGTAGATAAAGTTACTATCAGAGGAGGAATTCGTAGAAAACTCACAAAAAAACCATTTACAACCCCACACAATCCGCCTGTTATTATGCCTAAAATCGATGCAATGACTATATTAACTCCTAATCTACCTGCGAGCACACCTATTACCATCGCACTCAGGCTCAATATAGAACCTATCGATAAATCTATTCCTCCACCACCAGAAATTATTATGAGAGTTTCCGCGAAAGCCAAAAGCCCTATTTCCACACCATACTTTGTCATATTCAAAACATTGTATATGGTTGAAAACTCAGGAATTATGAATGAAAAAACTACGAACATTCCTATCAGAAAAACAAACAGGAAAAAGGATCTATTGACAGCCATTAATTTCAGGAATTTTTTCATCATTCTTCACCCCTGTTTTTAATAACATCTATGGCTACAGACCCAAGAATCAGTACTCCTATTATCAATCCTTCTGTAAGAGCCGGAACGTTCAGAAGTATCAAACCATTTGAAAGAACTGCAACTAACAACGAGCCAAGTATACTTCCAACGATAGTACCCTTTCCACCAAGAATACTTGTTCCACCTAAAACAGTTGCAGCAATAACCTGAAGTTCAAAGTTATTTCCAGTGTTCGTTTGAACTATACCAGCTCTTCCAACAACTATAGCACCTGCAATCCCGTACATTAATCCTGCAAGAGCATAGACAAAAAAAAGAATGCGCTTCGTATCAACTCCTGACACCCTTGCAGCCTCTAAGCTGTTTCCAACAGCATATATATATCTTCCCAGTGGTCTGTATCTCATAAAATAGCTGAAATACGCCACCAAAATTATTGTTAACCATATTGGAACAGGGACATTTAAAATTTTTCCTAACCCCATCCATCTAACAGCACCTGGAAGAGAAGCAATCCACCTGCCTCCCAAAAAAGTATATGCCAATGACCGCAATAAACTCATCATCCCGAGTGTAACTATTATTGGTGGAATACCCAACAACGCTATGAACGAAGCATTAACACTTCCAAGTGCCAGTCCAACGAGTATCCCCAGTATTATAGAAAGCCAAGCAGGGAAGCCATTGGTAGCTGCCTTTCCGAGGGTAACAGCTACAATACCAAGTATCGAACCAGCTGAAACATCTATTCCACCGGTTATTATAATCATCGTCATTCCGATGCTCGCAACACCAATACTTGAAACTTGTAACAAAATATTTTTGATATTATTTGTGGTAAGAAAGCGCTCGGAAGAAAGGCTGAAGAACACTATCAGACCTATCATAACTAATCCAACAGTTAACTCACGACTTTTTATGATTTTTTTTAATTCCATTTTTATCCTCCTTTCTTCAATCTCTGGAATATACCATTCTGGAACCAGTTGCAGCGTTCAAAAGGTTGGTTGGTGTTATAGAATCTTTCTTATCAAATCTTCCAGTTATTCTCCCTTCATGCATGACAATCACTCTATCTGATAATTTGATTATCTCTGGTAATTCTGAAGAAACAATTATTATCGAAATCCCACTCTCTGCAAGCCTAAGTATTTCATTATGTATTTGTGATTTTACCGCAACATCAACTCCTCTTGTAGGTTCATCAAGTATCAAAATTTTTGGTGAAGTAGCCAGCCATTTAGAAAGTAAAACTTTCTGTTGATTACCACCACTTAAATTATTTACAAGTGTATAGATAGAAGGTGCTTTTATTTGAAACCACTTTAAATAGTTTTCGGATATTTCTCTTTCTTTATCTTTATCAACCATTCCGAAAAATTTACTAAGTTGATCTATTATGGGTATAGTTATATTGAAGCTTATTGCCAAAGCTCTAAAAAGCCCCTGAGCTCCCCTATCTTCGGGAACATAAGCTATCCCTATATTCATAGCACTGGCAGGATCCTTGATATTAACCTCTTTGCTATTGATCTTTATTTTTCCTGAGTCAGGTTTTATTAAACCAAATATCGTTTGCATTACCTCACTTCTACCAGCACCGACAAGTCCGGAAAAACCAAGTATCTCACCTTTATAAAGCTTAAAACTGATATCTTGATAAAGCCCTTTTTTATTCAAATTTTCAACTTCAAGAACGACTTCTTCGTACTTTGGAGGTTTTCTATCTATCTCTTCTATAACAGCTCGTCCAGCCATGAGTTCAATCATTTTTTCACGATTTATTTCATTCATATTGAAAGTTCCCATCACCTGGCCATCACGCATTATGGTTACTCTGTCAGCTATTTGAGGCAACTCCTCTAGTCTATGACTTATATATATTATTCCTACTTCTTTCTCCTTTAATTTTTTTATTATCGAAAACAAACGCTGAGTTTCGTGTTCAGTAAGAATAGCCGTAGGTTCATCAAAGATAATGACTTTTGCATTGTAATTTAGAGCCTTTGCAATAAGTGCAAGTTGTTGTAAACCGGTACTGAGACTTCCCATCGGTTCATCTATAAAGTATGGATCTATATCCAGTGACTTCAGAAGTTCTCTGGTTACATCTCTCTCTTTTTTCCAATCCACATCACCATTTCTTTTCTTTATTTCATTGCCAATAAATATGTTCTCTACAACCGATAAATGTTTATAAACAAGTGGTTCTTGGTAAACTGCAACTATACCCAATTCATGAGCTTCGCGTGGAGAATCCAACACCACATTTTTACCAAAATATTCTATTTCACCACTATCAGGTTGTAAAACACCCGTTAGAATTTTTATCAATGTGGATTTGCCTGCACCATTTTCTCCAACAAGTGCATGGACTTCACCAGCCAAAAGCTCAAAATCAACACCTCTAAGTGCCTTAACACCACCAAAATTTTTCACAATTTTTTTGGCTTTAAGAACGGAATCCAAAGGAATCTCCTCCTTTATAAAGAAGGGGCATAGAATGCCCCTTCTTTGTAAAAGTATGGAATAATTGTACAATTCTTAGAAATTGTATTTATCTATATTTTCTGGAGTGAAGACAAGTGGTGGTCCAAGAACAAGCTCTTTGGTTTCAGGATAATAAATTGGTTTTGTATCTATTCCGGGTACATCGATTGGAGTATTTGCCGGGAATTCATTTCCATCTAGCAGATATTTTGCTGCCCAGACGGTCAAATAACCAAGATTTTCTGGATCCCATAGTACAAACTTCTTAACAGAACCTTTCTTCATATGCTCTTTCATCATGCTTGGAACAGTTATACCAGTTGCCCAGATTTGTCCAACTTTTCCAGCAAGTTCTACAGCCTCAGCTACACCGGGTGCCGAGGTACTGTTCATCCCAACAATAACTTTTATATCCGGGAATGCCTGAATTACACTTAAACCAACATCGACAGCTCTTTGTACATCCTCACCTGCATATCTGATGGTTACAAGTTCGATATCAGGATACTCAGCAAGTCTCTGCTGCAGATACATGATCCATGTGTTCAAATTCCAAGCAGTTGGCCCGCCAGAAACAATCGCAAATTTGCCTTTGTAGTCCATTAATTCTGCAACAACATCCATAACAGTATAACCTATGTCTTTTGCTCTTGCCTGATTCACAAACAATTCTCTTACACCTTCTGCACCGTCAGTATCGGAAGTTAGAACTAATATCCCTTTTTCCTTAGCTTTTTTCATTATTGGAGTTATAGCAGCTGGATCATTCGGAGCAACTGCAATTGCATCCACACCCTTGGTAATAAGATTATCGATTATTTCTATTTGTTTTGCTACACTATCTGTTGTTGGACCAGTGTAAATAAATTCCACACCCAGATCTTTTGCTGCCCTTTTTCCTCCTGCTTCCATGGCATTGAAATAAGGAATACCGACAAGTTTTGGAATGAATGCGATTTTGTAAGTTGCAAAGGCTGAAACTGTTAACAGCATAACAATACCAATCAACAAATATACCCAGAGTTTCTTCATGAAAATCCCCCCTTTTTAAAGTATGGCGCTCTCAACCATTTAATAACTCTAAAACTATTTCTTTTTCATGTTTTAGAAAAGTAAGCCCTTTTTCTAACTCTTCATCAAGCTTTTCGGCTGGTATTTTCCCTTTTCGTGCTTCATACGGTGAAGCTCCTTTTGGAAGTGGTTCACAGGAAACAGCTCCCTCATACTCTATATCGTAAAGAGCTCTTATTATTTCTCTCCACGGTATTGTCCCCATTCCGGGAGCTCTTCTTGTGTTGTCTGCAACATGAAGATGCTGGAACCAGTACTTTCCTGCTCTTCTTATAGCATTGGGAATACCATCTGGTTCTTCAATTTGCATGTGAAAAGTATCTCCCATTGTCCTAAAATACTCGTTATTTATATCTTTGCAGTACTCTATAGCCTCATCGAGACTATTTATCAAACCGACCTCGTATCTATTAATAGGTTCCAAAGTAAGGAGAATACCAGTTTCTTTCGCATATTCAGCAGCTTTTACCATAACTTCTTTTGATACTTCAAGGTCTTCTTCTTTTGACCTGAAATAAGCCGGTTGTCCCACTAAACTTGGTACAACTAAAACACTTCTTGCACCTACTTCTGCAGCTAAATCTATGCACGATTTTATGTAATCCAGTGCTTTTTGTCTTTCAGAAGGATCAGGATGGCAAGCTGCTCTTAAATCACTTTCATCTGGTCCTGGAAACATACCACAAATAGAACACACTTTTAATCCATGAGCCTCAAGAAGACTCTTAACATAATTTGCTTTGTAAAGTTTTGGTTCTCCGACAAGTTCTATTCCATCAAAGCCTATCCTGGTAACTCTTTTTATAACCTCTTCTATTGAAGCATCTCCAAAGATCCAATTGTTAACAAAAAATCCCATCATCCCTATCCCCTCCAAATTACAGAATTCATTTTGAATTATATCACTTTTTAAATTTTGAAGTCAAAAAACAGAATAAAAAAATATATACATATTATCTTTTTGATATCTAAATTTTATCATCATATAAAAATAAAAAGCCCTTTTACAGGATTTAAGAACTAAAATTTTTTGATTTAACAAAAAATATCTTATCAATTCATACTCCATTCAGTACCATTCGGGGTATCTTTTAAATTTATCCCTATGTTACTCAACTCATCCCTTATTCTATCAGCCGTTGCAAAGTCTTTATTTTTTCTGAATTCGTTTCTTATATTTATTATGATTCTCAATACTTCGTCAAGCTTTTGAGTGGATACGTTTTCCTGCTCTTGCTGAGCTTCAAACAAACCAAAAATCGGCCCAAATTCTTCTCTAATAAGATAATAACCTTCTTCAAGTACATCTCTGTCATCGGTTGAATTCAACTCTCTTATTGTGTCAAAAATTACTCCAAGGGCTTTAGGAGTATTGAAATCATCATCAAGCGCCTCGATTATCTGTGATCTTTTTTCTTTGACCCAAAGAGATTCATTTTTCGGAATTATCAACTCTTTGTTTAAAGTCCTATAAATGCGATCAAGCGCTTCATTAACTCTTTGGGTTGCTTTCTTAGCTTCCTCTAAAAGTTCAACACTTGCATCAATAGGACTACGATAATGTTTCGATAGCAAGAAATACCTTATAGCATCTTTTCCGAAAGCTTTCAAAGATTCTCGCAAGATAACAAAATTTCCGGTAGATTTTGACATTTTCATACCTTTGAAATTTATCATTCCATTGTGCATCCAGTATTTCACAAAGGGTTTACCAGTAAGAGCTTCGGTCTGAGCTTTCTCATTTTCATGGTGTGGAAATATTAGATCATTGCCACCGGCATGTATATCAAAGGTTTTACCAAGTATTTTCGTCGACATTACCGAGCATTCGATATGCCAGCCAGGTCTTCCAGAGCTCCATGGACTTTCCCAATGTGGCTCATCAGGTTTTGCAGATTTCCATAATGCAAAGTCCAGAGGATCTTTCTTTTTTTCACCTGGTTCTATACGAGCTCCAGCAATGAGTTCATCGATATTTCTATGGGATAACTCTCCATATTTTTCGAATTTTCTCACACTGAAATAAACGTCTCCATCTACCTCATAAGCGTAACCTTTTTCAATCAACTCTTTTATGAAATCTATTATCTCATTCACAAAATCAGTTGTCTTTGGATGAAAATTTGCTTCCCTTATCCCGAGTTTTGCTGCGTCAACTCTGTACTCTTTTATGAATTTTTCTGAGAGTTTTCTGAAATCAACACCAAGTTCCTTTGCACGATTTATTATTTTGTCATCTATATCTGTGAAATTCTGAACATAAACAACTTGGTATCCTCTGTATTCCAGATATCTCCTGAAAACATCAAAAACCACAGCCGGTCTTGCGTTTCCAAGATGAATGTAGTTGTAAACTGTAGGACCACATGTATAAATTCTGACAATACCATCTTCTACTGGCTTGAACTCTTCTTTTTTACCGGTTAGAGTGTTATATATTTGAATCACTGAACCACCTCACTTTTTAAAGCTTTCAACTGTCAGAAGTCTTTTCAAAACCTTATCTTTTCCAAACAGATAAACGATATCCAGCAATTCCGGCCCCTCAGTCTTACCGGTCAAAATAATCCTTAAATTCATATAAAAATCCTTTTTATTCAGTTTTCTGTTTTCCTTAAGGGTTTCCCTGAAAATTCTTAGGATTTCATTTTTACTCCAGTCATCAATTTTCTTTATGTTTTCCGAGAGTTTTAAATAGGCCTCTATTAATTCCTGATTTAATTTTAAATCGTCGGGATTTAACGAAGGTTTCTCAAAATAGATTTTCAATTTTTCAGGAAGTTCTATTAGTTCTTCAACACCATTTCTAACAGAAGCTACGGCTTCTTTGAACCATTCAAAATTATTTTCAAATTCTTCTTCATCACACAATTGGGAATCAACAATGAATTTCTTTGCTATTTTAGTTAAATCTTCTATATCGTAATTTCTTATGTAATATCCGTTCATCCATCTCAATTTGTTTTCGTCGTATATCGCCGGATTAGAACTTACCCTCTCGAGTGAAAAATTATCTATCAGCTCTTCTAAAGTGAGAAGTTCCTTCCCATCAGGATGTGACCAACCAAGCAATGCAAGATAATTAACCATAGCCTCTGGAAGATATCCTCTATCTCTGTAACCTTCAACAGAAGATACACCATGTCTTTTACTGAGCTTTTTTCCATCTGGACCAAGTATCATCGACACATGAGCAAAATGTGGCACCTCCCAGTTAAGGGATTCATACATTGCCATCTGTCTCAAAGTATTGGAAAGATGATCGTCACCACGTATAACATGAGTTATGTTCATAAAATGATCATCAACAACACATGCGAAATTGTAAGTTGGAATACCATTACTTCTTAAAAGAACAAAATCTCCTATGGCACCTTTTCGAAATATTACTTTTCCTTTTATCAAATCGTCTAATTCGTATTCTTTGTCTTCAAAAACAAAGAAAACAACAGGTTTTTCACCGTTATTTTTGAATTCTTCGATTCTCCTCTTCGTGTTAAATTGCTCAAGCATTTCACGATTATAATGTGGTAGCTCTCCTTTACTTAAAAGTTTTTCACGTAGTTCTTCAAGTTCTTCAGGGCGTGCATAAACTTCGTAAGCCTTACCCTTCTCCATAAGTTCTTTTACAACGTCCCTGTAAAAGTTCAGTCTTTCACTCTGTCTGTAAGGTCCGTAGTTGCCACCAATATCAGGTCCCTCGTCCCATTTCAGGCCAAGCCATTTCAGGGATTCCATCAATTTCAATTCGGACTCTTTTGTTGACCTTTCCAAATCTGTATCTTCTATTCTCAAAATAAATTTACCACCTTGATTTCTGGCAAACAAAAAGTTAAATAGAGCTGTTCTCGCTCCACCAACATGTAAATAACCTGTTGGACTTGGTGCAAAACGAACCCTTACTTCCATTTTCCTATCACCTCTTTTTTTCATATAAAAAAGGCGGGACAGTCTCTGTTGGGGGGTGCCTTCTCAAGGGGTATTAAAGAAGGGATACTGTCCCGCTAATGTAAATTATGTTTTGTCTATATATTTAGTTTTTATTACATTAAATATTTCTTCCTGAATAGTGAGCATTTCCTTTGCATCTTCTGGATCATTTTCATGTTCATATCCAGCAAGATGTAAGATACCATGTATTAGCATATAAGTCAACTCTTTTTCGAAAGAATTTCCAAAATCAGGCGCTTGTAATCTTATCACTTCCGGACAAATTATAACCTCACCAAAAATTTCATCGTCTTCATCATCATAAGAAAAACTCAAAACATCTGTCTCAGAATTCTTTCCTCTAAACTGTAAATTTAAATCTTTTATCGTTTTTTTATCAACGAAAACAACGTTCATTTCCTTTTCGGCACTCAAAAGTTTTGGAGAGATCATTTTCAAAACCTCATAAATAATATCATATATTGGAATTGCGTTAACAATCTCTTCATCTGTATCATTTATTATGTTCACTTTCAGAATCTTCGCCTCCTTTTATTTGCAAAAGAACATTTTTAGGGCTATCTTGAGGATACTCAATTCTTTGATGATAGGTACTGACAAGGACTTTCACGAATTCCTCGATTATCAGTTCAATGTCTTTCAGTGTCAACCCTGATTCATCAAGTTCCCTTTCGTTGTATATATCATTAACTACTTCTGTAACCATTTCTTCTATCTTTGAAGGTGTCGGATCTTTTATGCTTCTCACAGCTGCTTCGATAGAATCTGCAAGCATTATTATCCCAGCTTCTTTAAATTGTGGTTTAGGACCAGGATACTTGAAATCCTCTTCTTTTACTTCAGGATTGGTTTCTCTAGCTTTGTGATAAAAAAACTTTTGAACTCTCGTTCCATGATGCTGTTTTATTATATCTTCTATCAATAGTGGCAACCTATACTTTCTTGCAAGCTCGCAACCAGCCTTTACATGAAAGTTTAAAACAATGTGACTCAATCCTGGATGAAGGAACGAATGTGGATTCTCCAATTGCTGATTTTCTATAAAGAATTCAGGCTTTTTTGCCTTCCCAATATCATGGAAATATGCCCCTACTCTCGCCAATATAGGGTTAACTTCTATTCTTTCTGCTGCAGCTTCAGCAAGATTTGCAAGAACAACACTGTGATAGTAGGTACCTGGAGCCTTCATAGATAAAAGCTTCAAAAGAGGATGACTCAAATTACCGAGTTCCAAAATTCCAATGCTGGAGTAAATTCTACTTGCATATTCTATGTATGGTAATATGCCAATCGCTATTATAGAAGATATAACAGGGTTAAAGAAACCTTCCAGTATATTCCTGTAATTCGATACGGGTATGAAGAAAATTTCATTAATGAAAAAAAGAAAAGTCTGAAGTAAAGAAACCATTAGAGCTGCTCTTGCTATATCTATTCTTTTATTGATTCTTCGAGTTAAAAACACAGTGAGAATACCACTGAAAAGAAAAAAAAGAGAATATTTAAGGGAGTAATTCAACATCATGGCAGAAGAAAAAGCAAAGTAATATACAGAAGCTATTCCAGCTGTTGTTCCCATAAGCACTGTTATCAGTGACACTGGTAGAAAGACGGAAATTCCTGGATAACCGAAGTAACTGTAACTTAGGGAATTTAA
Organism: Thermotogaceae bacterium; assembly: GCA_029981435.1. GTDB lineage: Bacteria > Thermotogota > Thermotogae > B21-G9 > HyVt-16 > HyVt-16. The sequence goes on from JARRBB010000006.1 coordinate 26,602, forward strand.
AACCATTCCAACAGTCAAAATTGAGTAAAAAGTAAAATAGTAATTCTTGTGTAATTTAAAAAACCTGACTTTGCTTACATTCAATTCACAGGTTATGTAAACAAGAACCACAAGTATTGAGTATTCGATTATCGTTCTTTCAACATTGAAAAAGGCCCGAGAATATTTGATAAAAAATATAACCAAAATTTGTGAAACAAATAGATACCATTTTTTTGCGAAAAATTTTCCCAAATCTTCCAAAGCTTTTTTGATATTATTGAACATCTTGATTTTCCCTTTCATATTCTTCGTAAGCTTTTATTATCTTCTTCACGAGTGGATGTCTAACAATATCTTCTTTGTTTAAATATACAAAAGTTATACCTTCAATTCCATCGAGTATTTTAGCAGCCTCTATTAAACCAGATGTTTTACCTTTTTCAAGATCTATTTGCGTTACATCACCAGTTATAACTGCCTTGGAATTAAAGCCAATTCTTGTCAAAAACATTTTCATCTGCTGATGAGTGGTATTCTGTGCTTCATCAAGAATGACAAAAGCGTTGTTCAAAGTTCTACCACGCATATATGCAAGGGGAGCTATTTCTATTATCCCACGCTCACGATAACTCTGGAATTTACTGAAACTAAGCATATCAAACATGGCATCATACAAAGGTCTTAGATACGGATCTACTTTTTCCATAAAAGTTCCCGGTAAAAAACCAAGTTTTTCACCTGCTTCTATAGCTGGTCTTGTAAGTATTATTCTCTGTACTATTCCCTTTTTCAAAGAATCTATAGCCTTCGCCACCGCAAGATAAGTTTTCCCCGTGCCCGCAGGTCCTATAGCAAAAACTATATCGCTCTTCTCCATCGCTTCCATGTACTTTTTTTGGCCAAGTGTTTTCGGTTTTATTTTCTCGCTGAGAAGCGACGTTGAAAATATTTGTTTTGCTATACTACTTTCATATTCATCATCTTTCTCTCTAAGTTTTTCAATGAGATAATTCAATTCTCCAACATCTACAAATCCTTTAGCTCTGGTAACTTCTATCAATTCATTGAAAAGTTCAGCAGCCTGTTCGATCGATTGTTTATCATCACTTGAAATTATTAGTTCATTATCTTCCACTTTAATTGAAACTCCAAATTCCTCTTTTATTCTTCTTATGTTTCTATCATACTGGCCTAAAAGGCCTATTAGATCAATATTTATAGGTATTTCAAGCTTTTTTGTAAACGCTTTGACCACCTCACAACCTCTAAGATTACTCCAACCAAAATTATAACAAATAAGGATCTAAAACAGAAGCGGTAGAAATATTACATGAGAACGATTATCAGAAGGAGAGATATTATATGTCACAGAAAAAATACCTAATAATCATTCTTATAATATTTATTCTTATGTTTTTTGCCGTTTCCTGTAATCTTATATTTCCCAACAAGCCTCCTGAAATAACAAGTATAAATGTTCCAGCAGAAGTTATAGAAGGAAATAACTTTGAGTGCGAAGTAGTTGCGTTTGACGATAAAGGTATAAATTATTATAGTGTAGAATTCGATAGCATAAAAGCATCTAACACTACAGGCGTTTTCAATCTGCAAGCTCCTGATGTATCTTCGGATGAAACAAAGAAAGGAACTGTTACTGTTTATGACAACATGGGCTATAAAGCGACTGAAAACTTCTACATCATTGTTTTGGAAAGTTCTACAGCACCGTCTGTTAAGATAGTCACTCCTTCCGAAGGTTCACAAATATCTCTTGGGAGCACATTTGAGATCACAGCCAACGCAACCAACGTTGATAAAGTTGAATTTTATTTCGATTCTCAAAAGATTAGCGAGAAGAACTCCAAACCATATTCTACTACCTACAATGCAATAACGGCAAGTGACCATACAATAAAAGTTGTTGGATACAAAGGTTCAATAAAAGTGCAGGATCAAGTTAATATATCTATAGTTGAAAACACTCCTCCAAGTGCAACCATAACTTTAAGTCCTGTTGTTGAAGTGGGAGAAGAGATGTTGATAACATTAGATGCTCAGGATGAAAATGGTATAGATTCATCAACTTTGACTATAATAACCCCAACTAACAAAAGTTATTATGTCAACTTCTCAAGTTTTCCTAAAATTTACAGTTTTGAACCAGACGAACTCGGCATTCATCAAGTAAGATTCGAAGTGATGGATTCCTATAACAATTCAACGGTAAAAAGTAAGGATTTTATCTCTACTGACACCAGAGCACCTGATTTGACACTCAATTTTCCGAAATTCAATAATAGATCCGAAGTTTCAATTGAATGGGTAATCGATGACCCCAGCACGTGGAATGGTGTTATGAATGTTGATTCAGTAACTTTCACTTCTAACAATAAAATCGGTAGTTTTTCTCAGAACGTTTCCATAAATTTGAACGATGGTATTAACCAGGTGACTTTATGTGCGACAGACCTTTGGGGACATACTTCCACAAAGCTGGCGACACTTGTTGTCGATACTGTAACACCATCGGTTGAACTGAATATCCCTGATTTAACCTTAACAAACTCTCTAAATTTTGTTTATACAGCTTCTGATGAATGGTTCGAATATGCAACTCTTTATGTCATGGATTCACAGATACCGCTGAATGAAGCAACTGATCAGAATTTCAATGTAAGTATTCAAGAAATTGACGGCGAATCTCTGATAGCCACGCTTGTTGTCGAAGATAAAGCTGGAAACGTTTCTATAGCAACTGATAACACGTATGTTGACAACACTCTTTATTTTATCGACGCAACCTACCCAGCTACCACAGACCAGAAAAGTGCGGATATAACGGTAATTGCCGAAGACAAAAATCTCGACGAAAATTATCTTGCCTTAAATGTGAGCAGTAATATTTCATCTTATTCTGTTTCAAAGAACGTTCAAACAGCCAATGGAAGAAAACGTGCCGAGATAAATCTCAGCCTCAATTTCGCCGATACAGATTCAGTGGAAAATGTTAACATCGGAATTAAAGATACATATGGAAACACCAGAAATCTAAACCTTGAAATAACTGTTGACAACATTAAACAGCCACCTCAACCTTTGAATTCAGATTTGTATGTAAACACACAGATAGGGAGAATTGATTATGCGTTGATAAAGTTTCACGAGAAAGTGGATTTCGATGAGAACACAACAGCAGTGATGGAATACAAAAGCGGTTCATCAGTGTACAGTATAAATAATACAGCACCTTTGGAATTATATGGAGATGAACAGACAGTAATGATAAAATTCGGTGAATTAATTCCAAGTGACGTTTCAGCTGCTACAATAACAATAAATGGATTGGCCGATCTGTTCGGAAATGAACTTTCTGATCCCGTAACAGTTGATCAGATCCATTTGATAAATACTTCACCGTCAAAATAGAAACAATCCCCCCATATTTGGGGGGATTAAACTTCTATTTCCATTGCTCCATCTTCTGCCTGAACATCTTCAAAAGAAAGATCTATCGAAAACCTCGCCTTGAAATTCTCTGAAAGCTCTTTTTTCAAATCTTCAACATCTTTTTTTACAAGGGCTATTACAGAACCTCCAAATCCTCCACCAACCATTCTGGCGCCTGCTATGTCTTTTTCTTTAAGAAAATCAACCACAAAATCAAGTTCCTCACACGAAACTTCGTAGAGATCTTTTAAACTATAATGCGATTGATATAGTAATTCTCCTAACTTTTCTATCTCACCACTTTCAAGGGCTTCAACAGTTTTCAAAACTCTCTCATTTTCTGCCAAAACATGCATAGCTCTCTTTTTGAGGATCTCTGGAAGAGTATTTATTTCTTCAATCTTCAACTCTCTGAAACTCTTCTTATTTGTCAACTTCAAAACTTCTTCGCATTGTCTTCTTCTCAAATTGTATTCACCGGACGCCAATGAGTGTTTAACATTTGTATCGATTATTAGAAATCTATAATCTTTCAATTGCAGTGGTACGTATTTATATTCAAGAGTCATTGTGTCGAGGAAAATCGCATGGTTCTTTTTTCCAAAAGCACTTGTAAATTGATCCATTATTCCGCATCTGACACCCACAAATTCATTTTCAGCCTTCTGTCCCATTTTTGCCATAGTTTTTTTATCAATATCTATGTTGTTGATTGTACTAACAGCTTTCAAAACAGACATTTCTATTGCAGCTGAACTTGAAAGACCCGCACCAACAGGAAGATTGGAATCCAAAAATATATCCATTCCTTTGAATTCGTACCCATGATTTTTGAGGACCCAGAGTATTCCCTTGGGATAATTCACCCAGAATTTCTCGCTTTTATCATTGATTTCATCCAAGGTGAATTCATCTAATTCGTTAAAAAGTGCGGAAAAAATTCTGATTTTGTCAGTATTGTTTTTTCTTACAGCACAGAAAACAAACCTGTCAACCGCAAAAGGAAGTACAAATCCATCGTTGTAATCCGTGTGTTCACCGATTATGTTAACCCTTCCCGGAGCTCTAAAAAATCTAAAGTCTTTTACATTTCCAAAGATTTCTTTGAGTTTAGTGAGATTAATCATCAAGGTTCACCTCGATACTTTTCAATCTATCAGCAACTTCTTTTGGAAGAGAAGGATTTATGAAATTCCATGTTCCGGTTTCAACACTTGCCATCCATTTTATTTTGTCTTTATCACGTTTTGGAGGATAAAATTCAACATGGAAATGAAAGAAATCATCGAAAACTTCATTTAAATTGAAAGGTTTCTGAAAAAAACACATCATATAAGGAAATTCTTGATCAAAGAGCTTATCATACTTCATCGTAACCACTTTTAAGGCCCGTGCAAAATCTTCTATCTCCTTATTTACCAGATCCAAAACACTTGTGACATGTCTTTTTGGGTATATATGAACTTCATAGGGAAAGCGTGCATAAAAAGGAACTATGGCTATAAAGCTTTCGTTTTGATAAATTATTCTTTCATTTTTTTCTATCTCTTCTTCTACTATATCGCACAGGACACATTTCTTATTCTTATGATAATAGCCTCTCATAGAATTGACTTTTACTTGTATCCTTTTGGGTAAAAAAGGAAAAGCGTAAAGCTGACCATGTGGATGCGAGAGAGTTGCCCCAACTTCTTTACCACGATTCTCAAAAAGAAAAATGTACTTTATAAAATCGTTTCTGGAAATCTCAAACGTTCTATCACGCCAAACAAAGATCAATTTTTCTATCTGATTCAGAGACATCCTCGGAAGTGCCGAATCATGCTCCGATGTGTACATGACAACTTCACAGACACCTTTCGATTTGATTTTTTTCAACAGTTCACTTTCCTGAACGACATCCGGTGCATCGACTTTCAAAGCTGGAAAACGATTTTCAAAGGTAGCAAGGTCATAATCCTTCTCAAGTTCCAAAACTCCTGGGCACAACGGACAGGCATTCTCAGAAGGCAAAACAGGTCTTGCGCTTCTGCTCGATGAAACCATAACCCATTCATCTGTAAGTGGATTATACCTTGTTTCTAACAATTCTCATCACCATCCCAATAATAATTAACAAGTCTATTATCATCTTTTCTCCGAGCCCTCTCCACTTTCAACTTTCTGATTTTATCTCTCACAACGACAACATCTCGAGGAGGTACAGTAATCTTCTCTTCCCTAAGACCAGTCCAAAGCTTCGCATCTTCAGGAATTTCAATCTCATATTCTTTATTTTCAAGATTTGCAACCAGAATATAGTTCCCATCAAGCAGACCTTTTACACCTATAACATACACTTTTTCATCTGTGTCCAAATTGAATACTCTCGGTTCTCCATCGCATAGTTTCAAAGACTCAACAAATGTTTGTAGGCCTTCTTCATCGACCAGTTCCATATCGTCACTTTCGATTACCATATTACTCAAAGCTGCACTCACAAATGAATAAAGCCTTCTTACATTCTCAGGTAAATTTATATCTTCTTTTCTTAACAAAAGGCAATCAGGGTCGTTGTTCCACCATCTTTTATTCATGAAATATCTTGTTATAACATTTCGCAGTGCAACCTTCGAATTTGGAAAAGGTGCTACAATATCTTCAAACCATTCTGGTGATGTATCTGCCCCTATTCTCATCCCATCAACTATACCGATGCTTGGTAAAAGTGGCGCACCGCATCCAAGCAAAAACGAATCGCCTATCGTATCTTTTATCGTTTTTAATCCAACTCTGTAAGCTTCAATAGGTGTAACAATCTTCTTTCTTTTTCCGGGTATTGCACCTGCAAAGAGAAAGTCAATTTTGAAATATTCAAAGCCTTTGTTTTTCAATTCTTTAAACAAGTTTTTCAACCAGTCCAGTACTTCCTCATTTGATAAATCAAGGCCATATATGTTCTTTTCCCAGTTTCTGTAAGCTACTTTCGGTTCGCCATTCTCATCACTTATCAACCAATCTTTATGCTCTTTAAAAACAGTTGAAGTTTCAGAAACACTGAATGGGGCAAGCCAGATCCCCGGTATGAAACCTGCATCCCTTATACTTTTCACAATTCCTTCCAATCCTTCAGGAAACTTCGAGTTTGTTTCCAGCCAGTCTCCTATATCCTTCTGATATCCGTCATCAATCTGTACAAACTGATAAGGAATTTTCTCTTTCAAATTTTTCAGAAATTCAATGTTTTTCTTCAATTCATCATAAGTTATGTTGGTGAAGTAATGATACCAGCTGCACCAGCCAACACGAACTTTCTTATCGGCGCTAATATTATTTTTTTCTGCAACTAACGCTCCATAAGTTTCCAGAAGTTTTTCTATTTTCTTATTCTTCAGTACAACCAGTGGCTCTAAAACCAGCTTTTCTCCTGTTTCAAGCTCTTTACCAAATAAATCGACATAAGCAGAGATTGTTTTTTTGCCCTTGTCGTATACGAAGAAGTTATGAGAAAACTCGGATTTTAAAAAGCCTATCAAAACATTTGAAAATGCTACAAAATAGTCACTCATAAGTTTGTCTTTTTCACGGAACAACTCAGGTTCTGGTGTAAACGCCAGGACAAAATCTTTTGCGGGTGGAACCTCAAAATATTTAGAGATATCAAGACCTACAGAGAAAAAATCACAGCTTCCCCAACTCTGCCAGTTGTTTAAGAAAATCTTTTCAACATCAACCGGTAATTCAAAGAGTTTCAGTAGGTTATAAGTTTTTTTAGATGAATCGAAATTTACAACTTCAAATTGCAGCACACAATCTTCATCAGGAAGGTTGAATTTTTCTCCCAGAACTATTCTGTATTCTTTCAAATTACTCAATCCTCCTTGTTGAAAAGTATATTTGAAATCAATTTTCTGGATAATTCAGTATTTTTGAGAGTGGTGATGACTTTAAATCTTCCATTTTCGTTCTTAACGTACAAAAGGCTTCCAAGTCCAAAACCCCAACCTATCAATTTGCTTATGACAGAATTTCTTGACGAAAATTTGTCTTTTGGGATAAGTATGAATTTGGATGCCAGTTTATTCAATCCCCACAATATAGCACCTATATTTATATCCCTCAAGGTGTTGAATAAAGTAAACCCACTTATCCAATCACCCTGCCAGTCAAGATTTCCAAAAATTTTTTCATCTTCACTTATCACATAAAATTCGTTTAATTCATGATTTTCATCGTTGATCCATTTTATTTCGTAATCACAGTTTTTAGATTCCAATTTCATTATAGGATAGAAATTCCTTGATATCACTTTATCATTTTCAAATATCTCAACAAATATGTTCTGCTCATCATTTGTTTCGAACTCAAATGTTCCAAGGTTCAGCAATTCAAATGAATCGACTTTCACTTCTAATCCTTTCAAAACTCTCTTTTCTGTTCTTATAATCACTTTACCATTAATTTTTCGACTCGACATATTTGAGATAAACAAATCCATAGAATATTCCGAACTCTCAAGTAAAGAATCATGATCTTTCACAATTGCCAAAACGTCTGAATTCAAATACTTGAGATAAGAATAGAAGAATTTTGGCATTCTGTTGTAGTCGAGTAAACCGTTCGCTTCCCAGGCTATGTCTGAAAATTCGGTTATCACATATCCTACAATAGCAGGATTTAATCTTATAGTTTCAATTTGAAATTTTAATCCCATAAACTGATTTAGTTGAGTTTGCAAGATCAGGTCATCAAGATTATGAAAACCGAAAATATTTTTGATAATTTCTGCGGGTGATGAACCATCGAATTTAATCCCCATCAATGTAATTGGATAATTTGCCCAGCTGTGCTCCCATGTTTTTATATCTGGCAGTCCCCAAACTCCAAACTCAGAGAGTACCTTTGGTAATTTCTTTTCAGGCCTTTCAAAAAAAGTTCTAAATTCACCGGAAGCAAATTTCTGAACTTTTTCTTCCCAAAGTTCGTTGTGATAAGGGAAAGAATGATAAAAATGATAATCATCTACGTCAGACACCACGTGCAAATTTCCACAGCAGGCTGAATTGTCGACAATAAGACGAGTTGGATCGAGTTTTTTTGCCTCATTGTAAAACGAAGTTATCCAGTTTTTGGTTTCTTCGTCCATGTTCTCCCATAACTTCATTCCCCAGCTTTCATTTATCAAACTCATCATTACAAACGACGGATGATTGGCATGTCTTTGCAAAACGTTTTTTAGCAAACTCCAGAGGTATTCCTTTGATTCCTCATCAAGTTCTCGGGCATAAGGAAGATCAATCCATACGAGTATACCAAGCTCATCGGCAATCTCAAGGTAAAGGTCATCCGGAATTTTAACATGGTATCTCAGAAGATTAAGCCCTAAATCTTTCGCCTTTGTTAGTTCAGAAAGCATTTTCGTTCTACCTCTCAAAGTGTAGTGAGTATCAGGATAAAAATTCTGATCAAGGGCACCGAAAAGGTAAACTGGTTCACCGTTGAGTAAAAGTTTACCATTTTCAGCCTTTACATATCTGATTCCAAAACGTGTACTGAAGAAATCACTGTTTTTACCATCATTAAAATTGATCTGTAATGTGTAAAGTTCGGGCGTTTTAGGTGACCAAATCTTCGGATTGGGAACTTCAAACGATATCTTTCCACCGTTGAATTCTTTATTTAGAACAATCGATCCTTGCGAATCTAATACCGTCAATTTGTATTCATGATCCAACTCATCTGAAAATTCAACAAAGCAGTTCACCGTTCTCAGATCTTCTCTTGGATACACTCTAACCGACTTTATATGAACATCATCCACTATCCAGAGTTCGACATCCTGAATTATTCCTGCTGCATTTCCATACCAATCCTGCTTTCCGGCCACTCTCTCTGGATGTTCTGAAATATCGTAATCAGAAACCTTTACAATCAGTATATCTTCTCCATCAAATTTCAAAAAATCTGTTATTTCAACATCGAACAGATCGTATCCGTTGGTATGTTCAAAAACTTTCATATTGTTCACAAAAATTTCCGATTGATAATCTAAACCATGAAATCTCAAAATAATCCTTTTTTTCAATGTCCCTTTAAGCTCACAAAGTTTCCGTCTGTACTCAGCGCTTAAAAAAGCAGGGTTGGGATAACTGTTAACATCAAACGGAAAATAATGAGGAATTGAAATATCTTCAATTATCTGGTCTTCATTCACAAATATCCACTTATCTTTCAATCTAATACGCATTTTTATCCCTTCCTTTCAAAAGTTTGGTTACCGTTAACGTTCACGAAAATTATAATACCAACATTTTTTTCAGTCAAGTTTAAAGTATAAAAAAACAGGGGTAATATTTTTCACTATTACCCCTGTTTGTCCTGTTTAAAGGTCTAAAACCTTTATTCGATGTTGTTTCAAATATTAATAAGGAGGCCAAAAATCGTCCCACTAGCTTACTGGTGTTGCATCTGTCCATTTTAACCTGGCGCCATTGTAAATTACAGTGAACAAATCAGTCGCATTTTCTGTATCACTCATTTTGAGAGTAAGCCTTATGAAATTATCACTCAAGATATCACCCGTTATAACGAAAGAATTCCCAAGAGCTTCCTTTTGATCAAAAGCACTTTGAGGAGCTATATCAAGTGTGATAGTTGTAGCAGCCTGAAAAGTCGATTCGTTTATTGTCCCAACCAAAACCAATGGGAATGGACCTTCATTAATAAGCTCTATGAGTGGATTAAGAAGTTCCACAGTTATACTCGTACCAGATTGAGTTATAGTTGCACCTGAGTTGACTAATAAAATACTTCCTTCATCATAACCCACAAAATAGCTATCAAAAAGATTAAATAAAAACGTTTCACCATATAAAGACATTTTAATCACTTCTGCAGTAAGCTACCATTCCCCATTGATATCAAATGTTTGTTGTTGCTGTTGATATATAACAACACAGGATGATAACAATATAGTTGCAAGAAACACTATTATACTGATTTTTAGTGACTTTTTCATTTCTTCCTTATCCCCTTAATTCTTTGTTACTATTATACAATAACAATATCAGAAAAATCAAAAATCGGATTGAATTTGATCCAAATTATTTCTTTTCAAAATTCAATTTCTTTTCCAAGCTCGGCAGACTTATAAGCAGACGTCAGAATTTTTATCATGGTTATACCATGGTAAGGTGTTACCTGAGGTTCTTCCTTTCCAAGTACACAATTCACAAAATGCCTTATTTGATTTTCATGGCCATTCGCCCATTTTTCTTCTTTCACTCTTGGTGTCAAATCATAAGAATGTCCATGAGATTCACCGTAAATTTTTATGAATATACCATCTGAATTCATATGATACGACAAACCAGCCTTTGTCCCGAGTAATTCAAGGAAGAAGTTTTCCTTCTCTATATTCGAAGCCCAGCTGAATTCAAATTGCAGCGACATTGAATTTTTGAATCTCATGAACCCAATCGCAAGATCTTCAACATCGAATTTTTTCTCCTTTATTGATTCGAAGTCGGTCCAACCGAAATCACTTACCTGTGAATTTTTGCCTATTTTCAAGTAAGTCGATGCACTTATACTCTTTGGTTCTGGAAAACCCGTAACCCACATTGTCAGATCGAGTATGTGTACTCCAAGATCAATCAAAGGTCCTCCACCTGCAAGTTTTTTATCCGTGAACCATTCTCCCCACCACGGAATACCTCTTCGCCTTATATAACCACATCTTGCAACGTAAACTTCTCCGAGTTCTCCAGAATCAACGATATCTTTCACATATTTTGAAATTTTTCTGAATCTATTGTTTCTAATAGCCATGAGAAGTTTTTTGTTCTTTTTTGAAGCATCGTACATTTTTTGCACTTCTTCCACACTTATAGCATCAGGTTTTTCACATAGAACATTCTTACCAGCATTCAAAGCATCAACAGCAATTATTGAATGATAATAATTTGGAGTACATATATCTATTATGTCGAGTTTCTCGTTCAGCATATCTTTATAATCAGTGAAATATTTAGCTGAAAACTCTTCTGCAGCTTTTTTCGCTCTTTCTTCCTTGATATCGCAGAACGCTTTTAATTCTACTAAACCTTCCTCCTGTAATTTTTTCCATGCAGGAATGTGAGCACCATTGGCTATTCCCCCGACTCCTACAATTCCAACTTTAAGTTTCTTCCTTCTCATCTAAAAACCCCTCCCAGCTTTAAATTAAAATGCTCAGCTTTGCTGAGCCTCCATGAATTGCGGTATCGAATCTTCAACTATTTCAATCTCTGTTTCAAGCTCTAATCCATAACTTTCAAAAACTTTTTTCTTTATAAAGTTTATAAGAAAAATAACATCTTCCGCTTTTGCGTTACCGGTATTAACAATAAAACCGCCATGTTTATCAGAAATCATAGCATCACCGTGTTTGAGACCTTTTAATTTAAGATCTTCAACAAGCTTTCCCACATAGATATTGTTAGCAGGCCTTCTGAAAACACTCCCAGCACTTGGATAATTAAGTGGCTGTTTCTCTATACGTATTCTCATATAATTGCGCATTTTTTCCTTTATGATCTCGATCTGTGAATGCTTCAATTTAAAATATGCCGACAGAACCAAAAGGTTTTGTTCGGCTATCAGAGATTTTCTATATCTGAAACACAACTTTTCTTTCGAGAGCCAGATCCTGTTCTCACCATCGAAAAGTTCTACTTTTTCAACCAGATCACCAATTTCCCTGCCAAAAGCTCCTGAATTCATTCTCAAAGCTCCACCGATTGTACCCGGGATACCAAATAGTTCTTCAAATCCACTCAATGAATGTTTCAACGCTTCAACAGCAAGTTTGGTAAGTGAAACACCTGTTTCTGCAAATACCGTTTCACCATCGAAAGAAAAATCGTTTAACTGTTCTGTTGATATAACTATACCTCTGAAACCCTGATCCGAAAACAACGTGTTTGAACCTCTTCCCAAAATGAAGAAGGGTATTTTACGCTTTTTCAGTTCTCTAACACAGAAACAGAACATCTCACGATCAAAGGGTTTTACAAAAAAGTCAGCATAACCACCTATTCTGAAGGTTGTATGTGAACTCAAGGGTTCATTTTCAATTACTTCGCATCCAACAAGCATGAACTCTTTTATCACATCTCTCATGCCTATTCATCTCCTAAGATAATTGTATTTTTTTCCTTGAAACGAATCTCTTTTTTCCATTTCCTCTTCTATTATTCTAACTATATCCTGTTTTTTCATACCCCAGTTTCCAAATATGGTTCCTTCTTTAGGTGGATCCGCCACTAATCTGTGGATTATAATCTCGGGACTCAGGTACTCAAGAAAAGTTATAACTCTTTCAACATATTCATGAACAGAACATATTTTCACTTCGTTGTTCAAGAACATTTCAGCAAGTTTGGTATTTTTGACCACATATAGCGAATGAAGCTTCACACCATCTACATTCAATGCACTCAAGATTTTGGCAGTTTCAACAACGTCTTCCATGTCGTCCCAAGGTAGATTCAAGATAACGTGCGAAACAACATTAAAACTTCTTTTTTTGAGCCTCACAACAGCGTCGATGAATTCTGAAAGTGTGTGACCTCTGTTTAGAATCTTCAAAGTCTTGTAGTTTACAGTTTGTAATCCGATTTCAACCGTCAAATCGATTTCTTTTTTCAATTTATCAAAAACATCTATAACTTCTTCAGGAAGCAAATCTGGTCTGGTGGAGACATCCAATTCAACTATTCTTGGATCAACAAGAGCACTCTTGTATAATTTTTCAAGTTTATCCGGTGTACCATAGGTATTGGAATAAGCTTGAAAATATACAATGAACTTTTCAGCTTTGAATCTTCTCTCAGCTCTTTCAATCATACGTGATACTTGTTCTTCAATAGGAATATTAGGTCCTAAAGTCGCAAAACCGCTTCCAGAGGGATCGCAAAAAATACAACCACCTTTTGAAATCGTACCGTCTCTGTTTGGACAGGTAAAACCAGCAGACAGAGGAATTTTATGGACACGCGTACCATATTTTTCTTTTAAATACTTACTGAGTTTTCTATATCTATCCATTTTTATTTTATCTGCCTTATAAACCTCCTCTTGATGCCTTCACCCAGGTAGTCAGCCAGAAATTTTTCATCTAGCTGTTTTGAGAAGTCTTCAGCGGTTTTCAAATCTGTGAATATCCCAAGAACCAGAGCGTGGAGAGTAGTGTTCTTTTGAGCAAATCTGAAAATGTAGTCGATTGCTGGATAACCTTTACCTCTAAGGTATTTCACATATGTTTTCACTGCCTCACTACTTGGATGTGCCAATAATTGCACAGTATACCATTCATCATAATATCTAACATTCATATCCATTGGGATCCTACCTATGGGATTTATTCCACCACGTCCTATCAGAACAAGTGAAAAATTCGTGGAATTTCTGGTTATAAAATAGGGAAGGTTGGTATCGACTATTAATCTGAAAACGGTTTCTGTCGAGTCCTTTATTACAATGAATTTTTCGCCTTCTCTCACAAAATCGGTTGATCCTTCAAAGTATTTATTAAAATCGAACTTCGCCTCTTCAACTATTTCAACACCTGTCGAAGTCGAAGCATTTAGTTTACTGTAAATCTCCGTGCTTTCTGTTGAAACTACACTCTCAACATCAGGATAAGATATAACAGGACTCGAATAAAAAGTTACCAGAGATGCCTGAGCAGATAACTTTTCAACCCTTGTTTCAAGCTCCTGAATCAAACTCATGTATCGTTCAATTCGTGAACGAAGCATGAAAACATAACTCGCTAATCCTACACAAGCCAGGAACAACACTATTATTAAAATACCTATAAAACGTGCCTCTTTCTCAGAAAGCTCTATCTTTCCGCGTTTTCCAGTTCTACCGGGCACATTTTTCCTCCTAATTTTCAATTCAAATCAAGAACCTAAACCTTCAAAAAATAAGTGCTTTACTGTTTCGATTATAGAATCGATGGATATAGGTATTTCCACAATTTGTCCAGGTTTAACCAAAATAGGAATTTTAAGAGTTGAATAATTGAAAGTGCTTTCATCATAATTCAAAACCTGGTACAGTGATTGAATATCAATGGGTAATTTGTCCAGTTTAAGGATAGAAGTAACAAAATGCTTTATTTTTCTGTATACACTTCTTTCCAGAAAACCGTAATTTGATGCTATACTTAATTCTATTATAATCCCAAGTCCAAGAGCTTTTGAGTATTTTATCATCAAGTTCGAAGCTGTTTGAATGATTTCTGCCATTTTTTCACCAACAAAAATATTTTTTCCGTAACCTATTCTAAGCCAGAGATTTTGAATCAAAAATTCTTTCAAAAGATCATCAGACCAATTTGTTATTCCAAGTGAAATACTGTTTTCAACAAAATGGTAAAAACTGGCTTCACAAGTTAAACCAGTTGAGAGAGCAACCAAACAATCCTGGTTTAGTGAATACGCATCTTGGGTTTTGATAAAGTTTGGATCCAAAACCGTGATACTTGGAGATCCTCTGACCGATAGAAAATCTTTCTTTCTATCGAAATTTACCAGGAATTTTCCAGAAATAAAAGGCGCCAACATAGAAGAAAGAGTAGTGGGAATAAATAAAAGTGGCGTATCGCCAGAAATGGTTTTAACAGAAAAACCTACCAGATCAAGCAAAGAACCTCCCCCAACACCCACCACCGAAGCACTGGAATTAGTATTGTGGTAGAAGTACGAATATAGCTCATAGACCTTGTCGAGGGATTTAGATTTCTCATTTATATACACAGGTAAAATCGATACAGAATCATCTTTTGGTATTTTGTAAGAATGATAAAGCTTTACCTTGGAATCCAAAACAAATACAGGACTAAGACCACTCAAAAAAACCTTCGTAACTTCCATAAGGTGGTCAATTTTAAACATATGTATTTCAGTTGAAAGATCTCTACCTATGTTTACACTACCTATGTAATCATGCTGAGAGTTGTTCATATTCAGTCCTCTTTAAAACAAAAATTCAGAGTTCACAAACGATTTCAGAAGTTTAACAGTATTCAGGACATCGTTGTAATCTACCATTTCACTTGGGGTATGGACATATCGGGTGACTATAGAAACTGTTGCAGAAGGAACCCCTGCCTTCAATCTCTGGTAAGCTGCTGCGTCTGTTCCACCAAAAGGTAAAATTTCAATTTGATAAGGGATGTTCTCCTTTTTGGCTAATTCCTCAAGAAATTCCAGCACTTTTCTATCACTTATTGAATAGGCATCCATAACCTTCAATGCAGGACCATCACCGAGCTTCATAGGAATCCTTTTTAAAGCTTTGGGAGTGTCACCATGTGCTGTCACATCTATAGCTATAACAACATCCGGTTCTATATCGTAACCTGCTACCGTAGCACCTACAAGGCCTATTTCCTCCTGGACCGCAAAAACACAATAGACATCGTTCAGAGGTTCCTCCAGTTCTTTCAAGAGCTGAACCATCACCGCACAACCTATTCTATCATCCATAGCTTTTGAAACCAGCTTATCTCCTAAATCATGAAAACTGGCATCGTAAGTACCAAAAGAACCTATTTTGACTTTCTTGAGAGCGTCTTCCTTGTTCTTAGCACCTATATCCACAAACAGAACGTCAAAGCTGAGATTTTTCATGTTTTCTCTCGAACTTCTGAAGCTCTCGCCCTCTATTCCAATGACACCCACCACATTATTCTGGAATCTCACTCTTGAGCCAACCAAAGTGTAAGGATTAACGCCACCAACAGCTTCTATCCTCAAAAAACCATTTTCATCTATGTTGGTAACAACGACACCAATCTCATCCATATGCGCATCAAGCAGGACTTTTTTACCAGTTTTTCCTTTCTTCAAAACTATCAGATTCCCAAGTTTATCTCTCCAGTATTCATCGAAATTACCATCCAGAATCTCAACGATTTTTTCGGCTATTGTGTCTTCTCTACCGCTTGGTGATGAAATTTCAGTAAGGGTTTTTATAATATCTTTCATGAAAGAATCACCTCTCCTTCTTCAAGTAAGGCTTTTAATAGATTCAAAGTATCGAAGTAATCATCTTTATACATTACCGAACTTGGACTATGAATGTACCTGCAAGGTATTGAAACAACTCCCGCAGGTATTCCGAAAAGTCTTTTTGAAACGCTTAAAGCATCTGTACCACCAGCAGTTCTACGTTTCAATTGATACTTAATTCCTTTTTTCTCAGCGGTATCAACTATCCATTCGTAAACTTTTTTATTAACTACATACCCTCTATGCATGAAGGTAATAGCAGGACCATCACCTATATGGGTAGCCCATTTGTATTCTTCAAGTTCAGGATTGTCACCGGCTGTTGTTGTTTCAAGCACAATCGCGATATCGGGTTTTATTTCTTCCGCAGCGACTCCACTTCCTCTTAATCCAATTTCTTCCTGAACTACAAACGCGAAATATACATCAAAAGGCAGTTTTAGATCTTCAAATATCAAATCCATCATTAGAGAACAACCGCCTCTGTCGTCAAAAGCCTTTCCAATTAAATGTTTACTGTATTCTTCAAAAGGAACATCAAAGATGGCATAATCACCAACACTCACCAGTTTTTCAGCTTCAGATTTTTTGTTTACACCTATATCAACTTTCAAAGATTGATAACTCGGAACGTTGTCGAGGTTATCCTGTAAGTGTATTGCTTTCAATCCTACAACTCCAGGTGTACCTTTTTCGCCTATTTTCAATCTCTTACCGGGTAACAATCTTGCATCTACACCACCAACAGGATGAATGGACAACTTTCCATCTTCATTTATTCTGGTTACCATAAAACCAACTTCATCCATGTGAGCAAAAAACGCAAATCGACCTTTTGAAGATTGTGTTTTCGATTTTTTCAAAGCTATTAAATTTCCCATCTTGTCTTCGTAGAGTTCATCGACTTTATTTTCAATAGTTTTCTTTATAAAATCTCTTACTTTCGATTCATTCCCAGAAACACCCGCTATAGTTGAAAGTTCACTCAGGAACAATTTGATCCCTCCAAATCAGAATTTAATTATATATGCTGTTAAAAGCCTAACAGCTTCTTTTAAATCTTCTATGGAAACAATTTCAGCAGGAGTATGCATATATCTCAGTGGAATTGAAACCAACCCGGTTTTTATTCCTTTTTTAACCAGTTGGATGCTATCTGCATCTGTCCCACTTCTACCTGGCAGTGGTTCTATTTGATATTTTACATTGTTCTCCTCTGCTGCTTTTTTCAAAGTTTCAAAAACTTCTCTATTAACAGTTGGTCCTATACCAAGGGCGGGACCACCATCAAGTTTTATCTCTGGTTCCATAGAACCATTAACATCTGCATGTGTAACATCGAGTATTATCGCAATATCAGGTTCTATAGAAAAACTCGCAACTGTAGCACCGACACCACCTGTTTCTTCTTTTACGGAGAAAAGTGCGTAAATATCTGCATCATGCTTTATTTTTGATAAAGTTTTAAATACTTCGAAAATAACTGCACAGCTGCTTCTATTATCCAGGGCTTTACCAGTTAACAAAGTCTCTCCCAGTTCAACGACTGGTGCGTCCAAAACAGCCATACTACCTAATTCTGGCTTTTCATCGTTCATACTCACATCAACGAACAATTCATCAAAATCTATCACTTTACCTCTATCAGAACTTTTCTGTAAGTGAGGGGCAAGCATACCCACTACTCCTCTGTACACTTTTCCATTTCTTCCAAAAATTTTCAATCTTTGTCCAGGAAGAATTTTATAATCCACACCACCCACCATATGTATTCTTACATAATCCTCATTAACGATTTTCGAAACCACCAAGCCTATTTCATCTACATGAGCTTCCAAAAGAAGTTTACCTTTACCATTTCCTTTTTTAAAAGCTATCAGATTTCCAGAGTTGTCAGTCTTAACTTCATCTGAATACTTGCTTATATTTTCCTGTATGATTTTAACAACATTTTCTTCATAACCGCCTGGGCCATATTCAGAAGCTATCAATTTCAAAAACTCTTTCAACTCCATTTTTGCTCCTCCTTTTTCAAACTTCAAAAATATCATCTTTGAACTGTGAGTAATCTTCTACAACTATTCTTCCATTTCTGACATGTACTATACAGGGGTAATTCTTTGGCTGCTTGTCTCTAAGAACGTACTGTCCAATTTTCAAATTGGTAGGATTGAATTCCACACACGCCACCAAAGCTCTATCGCCTATTATCTTCCCTGCCGTGACATTTCCACGTATCGTACCGAAGACTATCAAATGTCCTCCTACTATTAATTCTGCACCAAAACTCACGTTTCCAAAAATTACCACATTTCCATTGAACTCAAATTTCTGACCTGATCTTATATTCTTTGTCAAAAATATCGTTGGTTCTTTCTGTAAAAAAGATAGTAACTCTTTTTTATCATCCTCGAGTTGAACAACAGGTTTACCAAACTGTATTGAAAAAACCTTCAACCCATTTTCTTCAAGGGGTTTAAGTATCCTGAGTAAATCGTTCTTATTAAAATCTTCATGAAGAAGCAGACCTATTTTGTCACCCTCTTCAAGAAGTTTTTTCAAGTTGTTTATCCTTTCTTTTATCTCCAGTATAACAGGTTCTATGTCCTCATATTTTTTTACAGACAAAAAAAGGCCCGTTTTCGTAGCAACAATTTCTGTGAACATAACAATCTCCCCCTGTTCTATCCAAATTTATTATAACAGAATTTAAGTGCTAATTCTTTAAACACGTCAGCTGTGATAGAATTTTAATAATGAATTGAAAGTCAAAGGAGGTAACAAATATGAAGTTCTTCCTTGATACTGCCAACATAGAGGAAATAAAAAAAGGGGTTGATTGGGGCATAATCGATGGAGTTACAACAAATCCCACCCTTATTGCAAGAGAAGGGACTGTTTTTGAAAAAAGGGTCAAAGAAATATGTGAAATCGTTAAAGGCCCTGTTTCTGCGGAAGTTGTTTCCCTTGATTACAGCTCTATGATTGAAGAGGCGAGAGAACTTGCCATGCTGGACGAAAATGTGGTCGTTAAAATTCCGATGACTTTTGACGGTATCAAAGCTGTAAAAACTCTATCAAATAAAAACCAACGTAACACTTGTTTTCAATGCCATGCAAGCATTAGTTGCAGCAAAAGCAGGTGCAACTTATGTAAGCCCTTTCATAGGAAGGATGGATGATATATCCAATGACGGGATGAAAATGCTTTCAGAAATTGTGGAGATTTTCGAAAACTATGGATTTGAGACTGAAATAATAGCAGCCAGCATCAGACATCCAATGCACGTTTTAAATGCTGCTTTAATAGGTGTGGATATAGTAACGATGCCATTTGATGTTCTGGAAAAACTGTTCAAGCATCCAATGACCGATATAGGAATTAAAAAATTCTCCCAAGACTGGGAGAATTATATTAAGAAAATCAAAAGTTAAAGATGATGATTTTAATTCACAGGTTTGGCTTTCGTTTCTTCGCCAAGTGGAAAAACTAAAAATCCTACAATAAGACTTATGATTGCTATTATTGTCAGCGCCACAGACACTGATTTATCTATAAAATATCCAGTGAAATACGGTGCTATTATTCCCGCAATTCGTGCCATAGCTCCAGCGTAACCGTTTGCTGTCCCTCTAAAACTCGTTGGAAAAAGTTCTGGAGTGTACGCATAAACCATTCCCCAGACACCAAGAGTAAAAAACGATATTACCAACATCACAATCAAAAACGAAAGGTTTCCACTTACAAAAAACAATGCCAGAGCTGAAATTCCCATACCAGAAAAATACATTGAAAGTGTCATTTTTCTTCCAATTTTTTCTATCAGATAAGCTACCGAAAGATAACCGGGGAGTTGAGCTACATACATGAAAAAAGTGAACCATTTCGCTTGCATTATTGATATTCCAAGTTGTGAAACGAAAATCTTCGGAGCCCATGAAAACAAAGCATAGTAAACAAAGCTAACAGTGAACCATGATACAGTTACAAGCAGGGTTTTTCTTATATGTCTTCTGGTAAAAAGTGATGCGATCGTTATTCGGGATTCTTCAATTGGTTCGATATCATCTTTTAGTTCTCCAAAAATTTTTTCAATTCGTTCCTTCCCGAATTTTTTGAAAATATACTTTGGAGTTTCTTTCTCGGGTATAATGAAAGGAAAAATAAGCAATCCAACTAAAAATATCCAGAAATTCCATCGCCATCCAAACTCTTCAGCAATTGTGACAGCAAACCATGCTATCAAAATGCTCCCTACAGCCCAACTCGCCTCGAGCAAGACCAGATATCTCCCTCGAATTCTTATAGAAGTATACTCAGACAGATAAGTATTAACCGCTGGTAGTAATCCACCGTAACCTATTCCCGATAAAAAACGAAGAATTATCGCAACTTGAGGAGAATTTGAAAATCCAAATAAAAATGTGAATAAAATGGAAAATGCTAAATAAAACAGTGTGCCATTTTTTCTACCAAAGAAGTCTATCAAAATCCCCGAAGAAAGTGCGCCAATCAACATACCCATAAAAGTGGAGCTTATGATCGTGCTCATAACCGCCGTCGATACATTCCATTCTGAAATAATATCGGGTACCGCAAAAGTTAAAACCATAACGCCAGCAGCACCGATCATCCAAGCTAAAGAGGTTATCACCAGTAATTTCATTTGCTTGCTTTTTGGAATATACATTTCTACCAGATGGTCAATCTTCAAACTCGTCACCTCCAACTATTAGAAATTTTTTTATTGAATTTAGAACTTTTTTCATCACTTTTTCATCAGGAGTCTCTATCGTATGAATATGAATTCCATCTGAAAGTTCCAGAAGAGGTGTCGCATTTGTTGATTTAAGTAAACTGATGAATCTCACTACATCATCCTGTGTTGATACATCTATTCGACCTTTCAATTCACCGTAAAGAGGATGCTCAACAATAACATCCAAAATTCTTCCTCCGGCATTTACGATCGCCATCAGTTCCTCCTCGATTTCTTCAACAGAATGCTTTACCGCCACCATTTTTCTGAAAGCATTTCTTTCCTTATCAAGTACATAACCATCTCTTGTAGATATTATTGAATGACCTTCTGCTTTCAGCTGTGATATGTACTGAACTACCAGTTGTCTACTCACACCAAGCTTTTCTGCGAGTTCTTTTCCTTTAACAGGTGTGTCAGACCTTTTAAGAATTTCAAGAATCTGTATCAATCTTTTTTTCAAGTCATCTCACCTCACTTATGCTACATATATTTTACATCTGCTGTAAGAAAATGTCAAAAATCAAACGAAAGTTGAGAGAATAAACGAGTAAATAGAGAGTCTTGCGACAAGTTTTCAGAAACAGAATGAGACGGTACAAGAGATGAGCAGTGCGATGGATATGGCATCGAGGGAGATAATGAACATAGCGCAGCAGGTAGAAGAAATGACAAGAGCGGTGAAACAGCAGGTAGATTCAAGTAAGAATGTGAGGAGTTTAAGCGAAGATTTGAGTTCTATTGCTGAAATTTTGGCTGACCAAATCAAGAAATTCAAAATTTAAATCTCATTAATTGTAAAGAGGGCCAGTTTGGTGACCCTCTTTTTTTGTTCATAATTCCCTACTTAAAGCCTCGAGTTGAGGAAGATTACTTCCTGTTAACTCTAAGAATAGTTCCTCAAGACTTCCAGAGCCCTTCAACTTTTTGAGTTCATCAAGAGTACCAACGTACAGAAGTTTTCCTCTATTTATTATTCCAATACGGTCACAGAGTTTTTCGGCTATTTCCATAACGTGTGTTGAGAAAAAAACGGTCTTTCCACTATCAGCATGTTTGCGCATAAGTTTTTTGAGAATATAAGCTGATTCTGGATCCAGACCTATTATAGGCTCATCAAGTATCCATACGTCAGGCTCGTGAAGTAATGCAGCAATAAGCGTCAATTTTTGTCTCATGCCGTGAGAATAAGTAGAAATTGGATCAGTTATCGAACTGGTCAATTTAAAACTTTCAAGAAGTTCGCCTATTCTTTTTGTTCTGAGTTCATAAGGAACTTCAAACACATCAGCTATGAATTTTAAATAATCTATCCCACGCAGTTTTTCCATTACCAGCGGTTCGTCTGCAACATACCCTATCATTTTTTTAGCTTTTTCAGGATAAAGATTGATATCAATATCGTTGATTTTTACTGTCCCTTCAGTTGGCTTCAAGAGTCCCACTATCATCTTTATGGTGGTCGTTTTACCAGCACCGTTAGGTCCGAGAAAACCAAATATTTCACCGTTTTCCACCGTAAGAGTTAGATTTTCCACTGCTCGGGTTGTACCAGAATAAATCTTGGTTACGTTTTCGAGTGTTATCATTTTATTTTCACCTGCCTGTTATTTAATCTTGTTCTATAAATCCCTTTCAAAAAGGTTTCTAACAACTTTTAAAAGAATTCTCCAAAGATACACAGAGGAAAAGAAACCTATCAGGATGAGTAACAAAGCCCAGATAGCAGGAGATAGTATCTCTTTTGATAAATATACAAGGTATCCAACGCCACCTGTGAAACCGAATACTATGGGTATCGAGAGGGCTACATTTAAATTCTGTTTCATAGCCCTTTGTGGATTGTCCCAATCAAGAACAGGGCGAATTCCATCTATTATCATTTGCACCATGTTTAAAAAGTTTGTACAAGCAAACGCTCCAAAGAATATCAATAGTGCTTCAAAAAGATTTATTTTCATCAGTATATAAAGTGCTATTATTGATGATAAAATACCTATTACACTCACACTATTTACATGGATAAACTTCGTTTGAGTGATCAGTTTAACAGATACAGGTAACATTTTGAGCTCATTCAACAGTTTACCTTCTCTACTGAATGCAGATGAAGCAAGTGTACTCATAGAAGCAGCTAAAGTTGACAAAAGTATTCCAAAAGGCACAATGAAATCCCTGTAAGATTCTAGAAAAATCATTATTTGGGTAAATTCTGGTGAATTTTTAAAACCAGCAAACATTATCAGAAGGACTGGAAATATTACCACCGATGCAAGACCGTTGAAAGCAAACGATGGAACTTTTAAAAAATATCTCCACTCTCTAACTATCAAAGCTTTTTTCAAACTTGAAACCTTAAGGCCTTTTTTCAGCTCATCTGGTTTTATTTTCTCTTTTTTCGCATAGAATTCCTGTAATTCTAAGTAGGTTTGATAGTAGAATTTCTCACCGAGAAAAATTGTTAAATAAAAGGCTCCAATATTGAAACCAACATACAGAAGAATCCACGAAAATCCCTTAATTCCACTTGAAACAAGCGCTTTAGTGGCTAAGAAGGCCGGAAAATATATCGTGGTGAATCTGCTTAAGAATCCATCTGGATTACTCAACAATTTCAAAAACTGTTCTTCAGTATAACCTTCAAAAACCAATCTGTTAGTGTAGCTCACAAAAAGAAGAGAAAGAATCAGAACAACAATTCCTGCTAATAAAATCATGAAATCCCTGTTCTTTTTAAACTTTAGAATCCTGGATAGAGGTAATATTATTATCATTATTAGCGAAATAGGGAAAATCTGTGACATCGAAAAGACTAATATAGAATTTATCCAGTAGAGTAAATTTGCCTGTGATTTTACACCATAATATATCTCAAAAGGTAGCAGCAAGATCACGGAAGCCAGAATTTGAAATATCAATACTTCGGATATTTTACCAAATACAACTTCTTTAGCTTTAATCGGTAGTGGGAAAAGAACTTCCACATTTTTTGAGAAAAACAGGCTGTTTATCGTTAAGAAAATGCCTGTGAAAAGTCCAAAAAGTCCAGCGAGGGTAACGGAATTCGCTAAAAACAGATTTTTTATCCCCAGCATTTCATACTGCCTGAAAAGTCCTGATATCAACTTTAAGTACAAGGGACCCACTGAAACAGCAAGAGTAACAATCGAAGATAATATCAGAAAAAATTCCCATAATCTTTGTTTTTTTTGAAAATAAAGATAATTTCTGTAGGAAAAACCGTAAGTTGAATCAATCATAATCCAGGAGATTTTCAACAATCTTTTCAATCCTTTTATTTTTATCACCCACCTTTTTAAAACTCTCTGTTTTTAAAAATAGAGTAATCAGCAATTATTAGTAAGATAGTAACGAAAATCAACCCAAAGGTATAGATCCAGTTGATTCCCTTGTCTAAAATTTGCACACACAGGATATACGGGTATGGATTCAAAAAACTCAAAGAATCTATAAGTCCAAGAATGGGCAAACCAATCAATACAACTATACCAGCTATAACAGGTTTCACCTGATCATTGCTGATGATTGAAAACATTAAAAACAGTACGAAGAAGAATGTGACACCTACTATTTCACTTAAAAGACAGGGAAACAAATATTTGAAACTTACAGAATAACCAAAAAGTTTCATAGTAAAGAACCCCATGATTGATAAAAATATTGTGATCGATAAAAGTACCAATAAACCAGTAATGAACTTTATCTTGAAAACAGTTTTACGTTCTTTTTTTGCAAGTAGAAAATAAATAGTTTTCTTTTCGTTTTCCTTGGAAAATATTGGAAAAGCTATCAAAAGTGAAAGCAATGGTAAGAACTGTCCAAAATTTTTTCCATGCCATTGAGTTATCAGATAATATTCATCGTCTTTTAGCCGTGTTAATTGCTCTGGAGAACCCATTATTTTTTTAATAAATTCTGGTAATTTTTCAAATTCACTGATCAACTGATCAAACATAGTTTCTGTGTAAGGTCTGAGAGCTATCGTTACAACAAGAGACGCGAATAACAACAAGAGAATTATAAGACTCCTTAGCTTCATATCGTTCAATTCTTTAATAAACATTGTCATACCCCCTGATTAAAACATTGAAAAATTCCTCTAAATTAACATCTTTTACTTCAGCGTCCTCGATTTCCATCATCTCTTCCCATTGTTTTTCTTCATTTGATAGTAAGAGAACAACTTCATTTTCTTGCATCACACTGAAGAAATTCTGTAAGTTAATCTCCAGTTTGCTTAGAGTATCAACTGGTATGTAGATTACTTTAAATTTTTCTTTTATTTCATCCGTAAACCCTGAATAAAGAATTTTACCCTTGTACATTATAGATACATAGTCAGCTATTTTCTCCACCTCTGGAATTATATGGGAAGAATAAAGTATGGTTTTACCGTCAATCACTTTCTGCCTTAAAAGTTCGAGTAAATTCGATCTTTTTATTGGATCCAGTCCAGTTGTAGGTTCATCGAATATGTACAAATCAACATCTTGAGCAAGTGCCAGAGTTAGATAAACAGATGTTTTCATTCCATTAGAAAAGGATTTGATCTTTTTATTCAGAGGGATTTCAAAATATTCTAAAAGTCTGTAAGCCTCTTTTTCGTCGAAATTTTTAAACAGTCTTTTGCACATATTCACAGAACTTCGGGGAGTGAGGTAATCGTAGAAACTTTTTTCTTCTGGAACGAAGGCAATTCTGTCTCTAACTTTATCTATATTCTCACCTAGAACTTTTATTTCTCCTTCAAACTTTATTAAACCCAGTATTGACTTTATTGTAGAAGTCTTTCCTGCACCATTGGGTCCCAAAAGTGCGTGTACAAATTGCTCCTTAACAGTTAAATCTATACCTCTAATAGCTTGTACACCATTGGAGTACACTTTTTGAAGATTTTTGATACTGATCACTTCTTTTTCCATATTTCTTTTATCACCTCCATGACCTCATCAACGTTAAAACCAATTTTTTTCAATCTTATAGCTTCTCCAGAAATTTTTCTTGCAAAATCCTTAAGTATAAGTTCTCTGATCTCAGATTTACCCTTCAAAACAAGATAACCGATTCCCTGCTTTGCGATTATTATTCCTTCTGATTCAAGAGCTTTATAAGCTCTTACTACAGTGTTTGGATTCACCTTCAAACTGGATGCAAGTTCTCGTATAGAAGGAAGGATATCTCCCTCTTTTAATACTCCTTTTAAAATTGATTCCTTTATTCCCATTTTTATCTGTTCATTTAAAGATAATGGAGAGCGAATGTCGATTTTAAACCACATCAATTGTCACCTTCTAACAGTTCTTACTGTACTATATCATATAATACAGTAAAAATCAATCCAAATAAAAATGGGACGTATAAATACGTCCCATTTCTTATTATCCGTTTCTTTTCAAAAGTCCTTTTTTCTTGGCATAATTTTCCATCTTTGAAAACATGTATAGACCTGTGGGAAGCAATACAAAACCTAAAATCAAGAGTGGAAGAGTCATGCTCCATAGTTCACCAAGTCGTGCTCCATGTAATATAGATGCCCTCATCCCTTTCAAAGCATAAGTTGCTGGTGAAAGCTTTGCTATTTGCTGCATCCAATATGGTAAGACTTCGACCTCGTAATAAACACCAGAAAACATCAAAATCAATGCTTGAACTATGTGAACAACCTGTTCACCCTTTTCAGGACTTATTAAAGGTAAAATAGCGGCCATCATCCCCAATCCTATAAACGAAAAGCTTGCGGCACCAAGTATTACCAGAGTAGCCCATAAATTCGCTTTTGATAAATCAAGATTGAAAAAGAAAGAGAGTATAAAAAGTATTGCACCACTTCTCAGTATCCCATATATTACACTGAAAGCACAGGTACTGAGTAGATGTGTTGCCCTTCTTATAGGTGCCATAAATGTGTATTCTATAGTCTCTTCCCAACGTTCCCATGCAACTGTTTCAGCAATGACTTCAAATAAAATCGACAAATACCCCCAGAGTATGGAACCTATCAACATGTAAAGTATCAGGTACGAAGTATCAAATTTGGCGTTTCCAAAACTTTCTATTCCTTTTCCAATGAATCCCATAGTTACACTGTTAGCAACAGTATAAGCGAAGAAAACAAGCTCCCATTTCCAGTATCTTTTAATTAAATTGAAATTTCTTTCTATGAAAGCCATACTTGCTCGAAATTCTCGTTTCACTTTTCTAAAAATATATTCCACAGTACTTCCCTCCCATCAATTAATAGCTTCTTCCATCTCCACCTCTTCGAATTTATAACCTGTGAAATACAAAAACACATCTTCGAGTGTGATATTTTTCTTGTGGTTTGCAGCAATGTCTTTAAGTTCCTGTGGCTTACCTGAGGCAACTATTTTTCCTTTATAAATAATCGCCACTTCGTCACATAATTTTTCAGCTTCAACCATATCATGAGTTGTGAGCAGTATGGTAGTACCAGCTTTGCGCAAATTAATTATAAATTTCTGAACTTCCAATTTTGCTCTGGGATCAAGTCCTGTGGTTGGTTCGTCTAAAAGAAGTAATCTTGGTTGTGTTAAAAATGCTCTTATTAAAGCTACTTTTTGTTGCATACCTCTCGAGAAATCTTCAAGAGGTTCATTGAGTCTTTTAATATCCAGCGCCAGCTTCTGTGCTATTTCGTAGATCCTCTGTTTAGCAACTTTTCGAGAAATACCGTATATTCCAGCCACAAAAAGTAGGTTTTCAATAGCAGAAAGTTTTTTGAAAAAGCTGGCTTCAGCGGATACGCGATTTATAAACTCTCTAACTTTCAGGTGATCTTTTATGGCATCAAATCCAAATACTTTCACTTTTCCCGTATCTGGTATAAGCAATGTCGAAATTATTCTTATCAGCGTGGATTTTCCAGAACCGTTCGGACCAAGAACGCCGTAAATCTGTCCTTTCTTAACTTTAAATGAAACATCTTCAAGAGCCTTCACAACTGTCTTACCTTTTTTGAAAATCTTGCTGATATGTTCAACTTCTAATGCAAAAGAAATTCTTTCTTGATTCATGTCTACTCACCCCCAAATAAAAAGGCCGTGGATAATATCCACGGCCTTCATTTATAACTGCAAAAATCGTCAGCGATTGTGAATCAAAGAAAATCTTCCCGGGCCGTGGACAGAGCAGAATAACCCCACCGAATTTTCAATGCTTATTGATAAAAGTCTGAATAAAATTCTAAACACTCTGTCCACCCCCTTGATGATTCGTGATTCTGTTAACTAAAAGTATTGAAAACTATCAAAAACTTCATTATTCTTAAAATAGGGGACACCCCCCTACAACATCTTGTAAAGGAGGTATCCCAA